>CAVILR010000011.1:0-14668 GCA_963643725.1 Lachnospiraceae bacterium
GTTAAGCCAACGAGTCACCTGCCTTCAAAGTGACATCTATGTAGAGATTGAAGGATTATATGATTCAATTGTGAGCAATCCGCCGATAAGGGCTGGTAAAAAAGTTACTTATGCCATCTACATCGGTGCGAAATCTCATTTAATTGATGGCGGTTCGCTCTACGTTGTTGTGCGCAAAGCACAGGGTGCTCTATCCGTCAAAGCCTACTTAGAAGAAATATTCGGCAATGTCGAAGTTCTCTCTAGAAGCAAAGGTTATTACATCCTCAAATCAACGAAAGTGAATTAATTATAAAGGAGCCATTACATGAGCAATACTTACAAAAATTATCCATTGCTGCCAAATGACAGAATTAATTTCTCAAAAATTTCTGGTAACTTGGAACTCCCAAACCTTGTTGAGATACAAACTGATTCTTATCAATGGTTCCTCGAAAAGGGAATCGATGAGGTCATGCGTGAAGTTTTCCCAATTGCAAACTACACTGAGACCGTCTTTGTCGATTACGTTTCGAGCGAACTAAAAGAACCTAAACACTCATTCTTAGAATGCAAAGCGCACGGATATACATATTCTGCGCAGTTATATGCGAAATTAAGACTTCGCAATGAAGATAGCGGCGATGTTAAAGAACATTCCGTCTTCATGGGCGATGTTCCTTTAATGAGTGCGAGCGGAACATTTGTTATCAATGGCGCAGAACGCGTCATCGTTAGCCAAATCGTTCGTTCACCAGGCGCTTATTTGAGTAAAACACTCGATAAATCCGGACGTTATATTTATAATGCTGACTTAATTCCAACTCGTGGAACTTGGTTAGAATTCGAAACTGACCAAAAAGGTATGATCAATGTCCGTATCGATCGACAAAAGAAGATGCCTGCTACAGTGCTACTTAAAGCCGTCGGTTTAGAAGATCCTAAATTAATGACCAAGTTGTTTGGCGACAACGAAATGTTGAAGACGACGATTGAGAAAGATGAAGATACCCACAATTCATTTGAAGCGTTAGTAACCATCTTTAAGAAGCTAAAACCAGGTGAACCAATCACCGCAGAAGGAGTGGCGACCTTCCTCATTCAAAAATTCTTCGACCATAGACGTTATGACGTTGGACCTGCTGGAAGATTCAAATGTCGTAACAAATTAGGAATTTATGCCCGTTTAGCAGGACGCTATATCGCTGAAGATTTAGTCAACGCTGACGGTGAAGTTCTATACAAAAAAGGTGATTATCTTTCCAAAAATGATGTTTTAAAACTCATGGACGATGAAGTGTTTGAAAAGGGTGCACACCTCAAACATATCAAAGCCAATCCTAGCCTAGTCGATGCGTTAATTAAAACCGCACCTAAAGGCAAGAAAGATAAAGTCTTAAAGAGCGAACTTGAGCAAACATTCTCTGGCAACGTCAACATTCTTAAAGTCTATACTGACGATAAGAAGGATAAAGTCGAGAATATTATTGGTACTGACTTAAATCTCACCATTCAATGGATGGGTTATAGCGATATTATCGCCTTATTCTCATATTTGATGAATATCATCGCTGGATTTGGTGATGTCGATGATATTGATAACCTCGGCAATAGACGTATCCGTTGCGTCGGTGAGCTTGTCCAAACTCAATTTAGAATTGGTCTATCTAAGATGGTGAAAACCGTTCAACAAAAGATGTCCATTTCCGATTTGAGCAGCGTTACCGTTCAATCGCTTATCATCATCAAACCATTGACTTCATCCATCCGTGAATTCTTTGCTACTAACCAACTTTCACAGGTTATGGATCAAGTTAACCCTCTAAGTGAACTTACCAATAAACGACGTATCTCCGCGTTAGGTCCAGGTGGTATTACCCGTGAACGCGCGTCGATGGCGATTCGTGACGTTCACCCAACTCATTACGGACGTATTTGTCCGATTGAGACCCCTGAAGGTCAAAACATTGGTTTGATTAACAATTTAGCTAGCTATGCTAAAGTCAACCAATATGGATTTATTGAAACTCCATATCGCGTTGTTAAAAAAGATAAAAATGGCCTCCATGTCACCGATGAATATGAATATTTATCCGCGGATATGGAAAAAGACCATTTCATCGCGAGTGATGACGTCCATCTTGATGAAAATAAATACATCACCGATAAGGAAGTCGTCGTTCGTCACAATGGTGAGAACATTCTTGTCGATGTCAATTTAGTCGATTATATGGATGTTTCACCAAAACAAGTCGTCTCCGTCGCTTCAGCGTGTATTCCTTTCCTTGAAAACGATGACGCGAAACGTGCTTTGATGGGTGCTAACATGCAACGTCAAGCTCTTCCATTGCTTCGACCTAGCGCCCCATTTGTTGGCACTGGTTTAGAATCAAAGGTTGCTAAGGATAGCGGTTTAGCTATCGTCTCAGCAGGAGATGGCGAAGTAACATATGTTGATGCCTTACGCATACGCGTTAAAGAAGGAAAGAACACGCGCGAATATGGATTACAAAAATTTGAACGTAGTAACCAAGGTACTTGTATCAATCAAAAAGCGATTGTCAAAGTTGGCGATAAAGTCGTAAAAGGACAAATTCTCGCCGATGGTCCAGCGATGGATCATGGTGATTTAGCGCTTGGACAAAACGTCACTGTCGCCTTTATGACTTGGGACGGATATAACTACGAAGACGCGGTCATCATGTCGGAAAGACTTGTTAAAGACGACACTTATACTTCGATTCATATCGAAGAATATATCGTCGATTGCCGCGACACAAAACTTGGACCTGAGGAAATCACACGCGATATTCCTAATGTTTCCGAAGCGGCGAAATCATTCCTTGATGAAAACGGCATTGTCATCGTCGGTACTGAGGTTCACGAAGACGATATCATCGTCGGTAAAGTGACACCTAAAGGACAAAGCGAACCGACACCTGAGGAAAAACTTCTCATGGCCATCTTTGCTGAAAAGACCAAAGACATGAAAGATTCTTCAAAGAAAGTTCCTCATGGCGGCGCAGGTATCGTTTTAGATGTCAAAGTCTATTCCCGTGAAAAAGGTGATGAATTGCCTCTTGGCGTCAAGAAATCAGTTCACGTCTTCATCGCTCAAAAGAGAAAAATCTCTGAAGGTGATAAGATGAGTGGACGTCATGGTAACAAGGGTGTTATCTCACGTATTCTTCCAGTCGAAGATATGCCTTTCTTAGCGGATGGAACTCCGGTTGATATTATGCTCAACCCTCTCGGCGTTCCTTCACGTATGAATATCGGACAAATTCTTGAGATGCATTTAGGTCTAGCTTGTAAGAAGCTTGGCTTAAAGGTTGCAACTCCAGTCTTCGATGGTATTTCTAACGAAGAAATCTTTGATTTGATGGCGAAAGCCAATATCGATCCAGATGGAAAGACGACATTATATGATGGTCGTACCGGCGAAAGATTTGATGAAAGAATCTCTGTCGGCGTCATGTATATGATTAAACTTGTCCACATGGTCGATGATAAACTTCATGCTCGCGCAACTGGACCATATAGCTTAGTCACGCAACAACCTCTTGGAGGTAAAGCACAAAACGGTGGTCAAAGATTCGGTGAAATGGAAGTTTGGGCACTTGAAGCTTATGGAGCTGCTCATACACTCCAAGAAATTCTTACCATTAAATCTGACGATCGCGTCGGAAGAAGAAAAGCTTACGAGAGCATCATCAAAGGAACCCAAATTCCAAAACCTGGTATTCCTGAAGCCTTCAAAGTCTTGGTCAAAGAACTTAAAGGACTTTGTGTGGACGTCAAACTCCTCGATAAAGATAATCATGTTATCGATACCGACGCCCTCGCCATGGAAGCGCAGCAAGAAGAAAGAAAAATTAATTCAGCCATTCGCAATATCACCGGTTCAAGCCGTAGCGAAGAGGAAATCAACTTTGTCAACTCCGCCGATTACGATGTTGACGAAGATATCAAATAGGGAGGTAATCGAATATGTTTGATGTCAAAAACTTAGCTTCAATCAGCGTTGGACTTGCCTCGCCTGAAAGAATTCGCAGTTGGTCACATGGTGAAATTACCAAAGCTGAAACTATTAACTACCGCAGTCAAAAACCTGAACCAGATGGTCTATTCTGTGAAAAGGTTTTTGGTCCTAGTAAGGACTATGAATGCCACTGCGGCAAATACAAAAAGATTAAAGACGCTGGACGCGTCTGTGAAAAATGTGGCGTCGAAGTCATCTCTAAAGATGTTCGTCGTGAACGCATGGGTCATATTGAACTTGTTTCTCCATGCACCCACATCTGGTACTTAAAAGGCATTCCAAGCCGTATTGGCTTAATCTTAGACATTCCACCTAAACAAGTGGAAGAAGTCGTCTATTTCGTTTCCCATTTATGTTTAAATCCTGGAACTAGCAAGGTCTTAAAATACCGTCAATTCTTGGATGAAAGAACTGCTCGTGATGTCTTCGTGGCGACAATTCAAGAAATTCTCCCACAAATTGACCCGACGAGTGCAGACATGGAAAACGCTCAACGTTACATCGATAACCTTGGAAATTTACAAGAAGCATTTGACTTCTTAACCGTTTCTAAATTTATTAGCAAATACACCGGTGCAGAATTTGGCGAAGGTGCTGAAGCTATCAAGAGACTTTTAAAAGAAGTAAATCTTGATGAAGAATTTAAAAACGTTAGCTTAGAAGTTGCTAATTCAACAGGACAAAAGAGAGCAAAATTCATCAAACGTCTCGAAGTTATTGAAGCGTTTAGAAATAGCCAAAATCGTCCTGAATGGATGGTGCTTGATGTAATTCCAGTCATTCCACCTGATTTACGACCAATGCTTCAACTCGATGGCGGTCGTTTCGCTGCGAGTGACTTAAACGATTTATATCGTCGAGTTATCACCCGTAACACCCGTCTTAAAAAGATGATCGACTTAAACGCCCCTAACGTTATCTTGATGAACGGTCGTCGTATGCTTCAAGAAGCAGTCGATGCCTTAATCGATAACGGACGTCGCAACAAACCTGTTCAAGGTTCCAGCGGTCGCGCGCTTAAATCATTATCATCATCCTTAAAAGGTAAACAAGGTCGCTTTAGACAAAATTTACTCGGTAAACGTGTCGACTATTCCGGTCGTTCGGTTATCGCTGTCGGACCAGATCTAAAGATGTATCAATGCGGATTGCCTCGTGAGATGGCTATCCAATTATTAAAACCATACATCATCAATGTCTTAATTAAACGCGGTATCGCAACCGCGCATAAAACAGCGGAGAAATACATCGATCATTACGATCCAATCGTCTTTGATATCGTCGAAGAAATCATTGGCGATCACCCAGTACTTCTCAACCGTGCGCCAACACTACACCGTCTTGGTATTCAAGCATTCCAACCTAAACTTGTTGAAGGTAGGGCAATTCGTCTTCACCCACTTGTCTGTGCCGGATTTAACGCGGACTTTGATGGTGACCAAATGGCGGTCCATCTACCTTTGAGTAAAGCTGCTCAACAAGAAGCGCTTGAACTCATGCTCGCTAGCAACAACATCCTTGGACCAAAGGATGGAAAACCTATCGTTACTCCATCGCAAGACATGGTGCTTGGTAACTACTATTTAACGCTAGAGGAGACAAAAGAAAATCTCCTTGCCCGTGCGGGTAGAAGAAAAGCAAAAGGCGACATGGAAGAATATGAATTATTCACCATCTATGGTAACGCCGAAGGTAAAGTGTACCGCAATGTCGATGAAGTCATCATGGCTTATCAAACAAAGCAAGCACACCTTCACACCCGTATTGCCATTCGCGCGTCGAGCTTAAATAAGACTGGTTTCACCGATGAGATGAATCATTCTTACTTATTGACCACAGTTGGTAAAGTTATCTTCAACCTCATCTTCCCAGCGGATTTCCCATATCTAAATAGTCCAGATAAACGAAATCTTAAAGGAGATTTGCCTGAATTTTTCGTTCCATACGGCAGCAATATCAAAGAAGAAATTGCTAAACGTCCATTGATTGAACCATTCAAGAAGAAAAACCTCGGTTATATCATCGATGAAATTTATCACCGTTATGGTACATCTAAGACCTCCGCGGTTTTAGATAAGATGAAAGACCAAGGCTTTAAATATTCAACATGTGCTGGATTCACTATTTCCTTCACCGATGTCCCAATCCTTAAAAACAAAGATGAAATCATTCATCACGGTGATGATGAAGTCGCTCGCTTAAATAAACTCTATAACAAAGGTTTATTAACGGAAGAAGAACATCATAAGGAAGTCTGCGATGTTTGGAATAATGTTAAAGGTGAAATCACCAGCAAATTATCAACCCAATTTGAGCAAGATCGTCGCAATCCTATCTTCATGATGCAAGATAGCGGCGCGCGTGGATCTATTGGTAACTTAACACAATTATCTGGTATTCGTGGTTTAATGCAGAACCCTAAAGGCGAAACTATCGAACTCCCAATTAAATCGTGTTTCCGCGAAGGTATGACCGTTGGTGAATACTTCATCGGTACTCATGGCGCGCGTAAAGGCGGTGCTGATACAGCGTTAAAGACCGCTGACTCAGGTTATTTAACTCGTCGACTTGTCGACGTTAGCCAAGATGTCATCGTCCGCGAAGAAGATTGTCATACTGACCACGGATTTACTGTCAGCGCGATCATCGACCACGTAAAAAATATCGTTATCGTTCCTTTATATGATCGACTCGTCGGAAGATTCTCACTCCACGATATCGTCAATCCAAAGACTGGCGAGGTTATCGTTGCTGAAAACACGATGATCGATGAATCGCAAGCTAAAGCCATCGATGAAGCCGGAATTAAGGAAGTCGAGATTAGATCCTTGTTCGGTTGTGAAACCAAAAACGGTGTCTGCGTCCATTGTTATGGTCGTAACCTCGCAACTGGTAAGGTCGTCAACCTCGGTGAAGCTGTCGGTATTATGGCGGCTCAATCAATCGGTGAACCTGGTACTCAGTTAACGATGAGAACCTTCAATACCGGTGGTGTCGCAGGAAGCGATATTACAAGTGGTTTGCCTCGTGTTCAAGAACTTGTTGAAGCTCGTAATCCAAAAGGTGAGGCTTTAATTAGTGAAATCGCTGGTAAAGTCACGAAGATTGAAGAAGAAAATGGCCGTTATCACTTCACGATTACTAACGACTTAGAAGAGAAAGAATTCGTTTCTGCCTTCGGAGCGCACGCATCAGTCAAAGTTGGTGATGAAGTGGTCGGCGGAAGTAAGTTAACTGTCGGAGCTATTGCTCCTAAGAAACTTCTTGAAGTCAGCTCAATCGTCGATGTGGAAAATTATATGCTCAAGGAAATTCAAAAGGTTTACCGTGAGCAAAGCATCTCAATCTCTGATAAGCACTTAGAAGTTATCATTCGTCAAATGCTTAGAAAAATGCTCGTTATCGACAATGGCGATACCGACATGATTCCGGGTACGAGAATGGATGTTGATGAATTTGCAAAGAGAAATGAGAATGCGTTAATCGAAGGAAAACGTCCAGCCACTGGCCGTATCCTAATCTTAGGAATTACCAAGGCTGCTCTTGAGACAAAATCCTTCTTATCCGCGGCGAGCTTCCAAGAGACAACTCGCGTTCTAACCGATGCCTCTATCAAGGCGAAAAATGACCCATTACATGGTCTAAAAGAAAACGTCATCACTGGTAAACTTATCCCAGCTGGAAAAGGACTACTAAGTGAAGAGGAGGCCGAAGAACACCTCGCCTCATTCAGCGTCAGTGAGAAGATGAAAGAAGTTAAACAACAATACATCGAAGCTCACGATCGCCCTGATCAAGCCGAATAAAAAATAAGTAAACGTCACGAGATTAAACTTGTGACGTTTTTCTTCGATATTTATCTAACAACGTTTATTAGTGTTTTTCTCGTTGTGCTTATTTATCATTATTGATAAAATAAGTGCAATTTGGAGGTCAAATTATGCATATTAAAAAAATATTATCATTCCTTGCGTTAGTGCCTATCTCCTTAGCTATCACTTCCTGCGGGGATGATCCAAGTCCTGATAACCAACGCAAATTCTATGAACAAGAAGAAGCCTTAACCTATCGCGATGTCATTAGAAATGGCGAAAGACAAGGTTATCCTGCTCCATCCACTGGCGAAACTCGTGTGTTAGTTGTGCCAATTCAATTTACTGATTATCCGGCGGATGAAATCGGTTCATTATATAATTCAGAGGTCAGTAGTTCTAAACCTGTCAAACATTATAAAGAGGGCAGCACAACTGAACCGGCTGGTAAGGGTCGAGGAGCAGAGGAAGCTAGAGAAGATATCCGTAAAGTCTATTTCGGTGAAGCTAGCGAAACGGCCTGGAACTCATTATCGAGCTATTATCAATCATCTAGCTATGGAAAACTTAAATTCAACGGAATTGTCACCCCATGGTTTGATGCCTTTACCGATATCAACACCTATAAACCGGTGAGCACAAAAGAATTCAAAGATGGTGGTGGAACCGCCAAATCACTTGCCTCAGCGATTTTAAATTATTATAGCGATGAGGATATGATGTTTTATAAGAAGCTAGAAAAACAAGATGGAACCAAGTTCACTAGTGGAAAAGATTTCTTACAATATTTCGATAGCGATAGCGATGGATACGTCGATGTCGTCGAAATGGTTTATAGCGCACCTTATTATGCGACATACAAAAATGAATCTGGCGAAGATGTCAATGTTGATAATGAAATGTTCTGGGCTTATTGCGGCGGAACCACAAACGATCCAAATGTCAACGCACCTAAATTATCCAAATGGGCTTTCCAATCTTATTACACCTGTGTTGAAGGCGGAACTTTCGAAGATGGCAAGTGGCGAGCCTGGACTTGTGAAGAAATTAGCGATGGAGTCGCTAAAGTCGATGCTCACACCATCGTTCACGAAACCGGACACGCATTAGGCTTAGCCGATTATTATGATTACGATTATAAGAAAAACCCAATGGGTAAAGCTGATATGATGGACAATAACGTCGGCGACCATTCAGCCTACTCTAAAAGCGTCCTCGGATGGACTGATCCAACCGTCGTCACCGGACCTACAACCGTCACTATCAAATCTTTTACCAAGACTGGCGATTGTATCATCGTTCCTTATCGCGGTTATTATAGCGATAACGCGACGAATAAAAACGCCAATACATTCAATACTGAATATTTAACTCTTGAACTATATAACAATACCGGCGTTAACACCGCGGATGCAGAAACCGCTTATGCAGGAAGATATCCAAAATGCCCTTCCAAGACTGGAATTAAAGTATTCCATGTCGATTCAAGATTAGGCATTTATGATTACAGCAACTCCTCTGGAACATTTGTTCAATACACAGAATCAATCGTTTCCGTCAGCAATTCGCAAATGGTTACCTGGGGAAATAGTAACACCGGTTCAAGAACACCGAAAAATAGTCGAGGCGGATCAAACTGGCAAATCGAATATTTAACATCAAAACCAAATAACGTTTTCACCCAAATCAATGATGATAATCTATTCCATGAAGGCGATACATTTGGTTATGACACCTATACCAATTACACCTTCAATTCAGACAAAGCATTTGGTTATAAGTTCGTTATCGATTCATTGACTGATGATAGCGCAACAATAACCTTCTACCGCGCCTAAGTGAGGAAATGTTAATTATGTTTAAAACTAAAAACTTATTAGCGTTAGCTCTTGCTGCACTTCTCGTGGGGGGGTGTAACAATAATTCCTCAAGCGTAAGTTCATCAACTAGTTCTTCTAGCGGTAGCGAACAAACAAGCGTTTCTACTTCGACATCTACTACAACTAGATATACCCTTAAAAGTGCATGTGAAGCTGTTGCATCATTATTGAGTGCAAAAGTAGGTGAAACAATCGAAGTTTCTCAAGATTCTGACAGTTATTATGTCGTATGTGACTTTTCAAACACTGTCGAAGAAGTTAAAACTCTTGTAACAACATCTCTTATTCCTGATGGCTTTGTTGTCGATGGAACATGGATAGAAGATGAATTCGAAGATGGAACAGCAACTGAGTACATCGATTATTATTGTGATGACGTACTCCTTGAATATGATGTTTATGACGAAGACGGGACTTGTTTCCAAGTTGTCTCTTACGACGTCAATGAATTACAATAATTAAGATTTATTTCCAATAAAAAAGGATTCCGTTAGACGCGGAATTCTTTTTAATATCTTTTGTGAGTTTTAATCGCACTCCAGCACATCATTTAGGATGATATCGCACATTTCTTTAGGTGTTACTATGAATGACTTATTCGGAAAATGTTTGATATTCCCTGTAATGAGTCTTGATTCTCTTATCTTATTTGATTCCATTGTAACCTCGTAAAATACTCGATCTTTTTCATCTGGCAAAACAATGTCTATGTGTTCCTCTTGAATTTTTATCGAATTATTAGAGATTGCTTGAATTAAATCATCGATAATATTGTGCTGAAAATTAAATTTTGGACGCGATAAGACGTTATGGTATTCGGTCAATATGTCATCTTTACTAACGGAATAATAATTCCTTCTAAAGCAAGCCTTATAATCATTCCAGGGTTTGAAGATGGCTTTAAAACGGCGCTTACTAATACATTCGTGTCAATGACAGCGTAATATTTCATTTATTTCTTGCTTTATTAATTTCCTTATTAATATCTTCTAACGTCAAATTAGCATTCCCATTTTCTTTTGAGATACGGCCCATTTCTTCCAAGGCCATCAAACCTTTTGAGGCATTATCATTTATTTTCATTTCGAATGGGATGCCATTATTAGAAATTAGCCTTGCGATGCAAATTCGCATATATGTAGCTAGATCAATTCCTAATTTATTGCATATTAATGATGCTTGAATTTTAGTTTCATCATCTAGTCTAAATTGCACTAATGAATTGGGCATAATTTAATTGTCTCCTCTTCTTTATTATATTAATTAACAAACTATGTTGTAAATATTTGATTACATTTGCTTACAATTGAAAATATATAAATTGATTATTTAATTTAAAAATATTATTGATTGTTGAATTTTCACAAAAAGAACATAAACATAACCACATTAAAATAATTTTTTTTAATGATTACTATGTCTTTTTATCTATTCAATTGGCACTTTTTGCATCAAATCGTTTACAACCAATTTTCGACTTTAAAAAAATAGTTGACGTTAAAAATACGATGTATATAATTTATTTCATAACACGTGACCCCAAGGGTCTTATTATTTACGGATAATAAAGACACACCGGGAAATGTGTGCATAAGATAGTTAAGTTGAAAGGAGGACAATCAATGCCAACTATTAACCAATTAGTTAAAAACGGTCGTTCCCGCGCAGAAAAGAAATCAAAAACTCCTGCTCTTGGAAAAAGATGGAATTCTTTGAAGAGTACTGAGAGCAATCAACCTTCTGCTCAAAAAAGAGGTGTTTGCACTCGTGTCGGTACTATGACACCAAAGAAGCCAAACTCTGCTTTAAGAAAATACGCTCGTGTTCGTTTATCAAATGGATACGAAGTGACGGCCTATATCGGTGGGGAAGGACATAACCTACAAGAACACTCCACAGTCATTATTCGTGGAGGTCGTGTTAAAGACTTGCCAGGTGTTCGTTACCACATCGTCCGCGGTACGCTTGACTGCGCCGGTATCGAAGCCCGTCGTCAAGGTCGTTCCCAATACGGCACGAAAAAGCCTAAAAAAGCTAGTTAATTATTTGAAGAAAGGAGATTAATATATGCCACGTAAAGGATCAGTTGCTAAACGTGAAGTGTTACCAGATCCAATTTATAATTCAAAATTGGTCACACGTTTAATCAATCGCATTATGTTAGATGGTAAAAGAGGCACAGCCCAAACCATTTTATATAACGCGTTTAAGAATATTGAAAAGACGACTGGCAAACCTGCCATGGATGTCTTTGCAACCGCGATTAAAAATATAATGCCAGAAGTCGAACTCAAGGTTCGTCGTATTGGCGCGGCTAACTATCAAGTTCCTGTTGAAGTTTCCGACGAAAGAAAAGTTACTTTGGGATTAAGATGGTTAGTTACCTATTCCAGACTCCGTAATGAAAAATCGATGGAGGAAAAATTAGCGCACGAAATCATCGATGCCGCGAACGGAACAGGTGCATCAGTTAAGAAAAGAGAAGATACGCATAAGATGGCTGAAGCCAATAAAGCTTATGCTCACTATCGCTGGTAAGAGGTTTAAGTTATGTCACGTGAATATGATTTAGCTCATACCAGAAATATCGGTATCATGGCCCACATCGATGCCGGTAAAACAACAACCACTGAAAGAATTTTATATTTCACTGGTAAAATCCATAAAATCGGCGAAGTGCACGAAGGTGCAGCGACGATGGACTGGATGGAACAAGAACAAGAAAGAGGTATTACTATTACCTCTGCGGCGACAACTGCCTTTTGGAAAGGCAACCGCATCAACATCATCGACACTCCGGGGCACGTCGACTTCACAGTTGAAGTTGAACGTTCACTTCGCGTTCTCGATGGTGCGGTTACTGTCTTAGATGGTAAAAACGGTGTCGAACCACAAACCGAAACCGTTTGGCGTCAAGGAACAAAATATGGCGTTCCACGTATCGTCTTTGTCAACAAACTCGATGCGATTGGTGCCGACTTTGACATGTGTGTCGCCTCATTACACGAACGTTTGGCCGCGAACGCTGAAGCTGTTCAATACCCAATTGGAACCGAAAGCAACTTCATCGGTGTCATCGATATCATCGAGCGTAAAGCCTGGATGTATCACACCGATAAGGATGAGGCTCCAACTGAAGCAGCTATTCCTGAAGAATATAAAGATAAAGTTGATACACTTCGTCAAAAACTTCTCGAAGCTCTCGCTGCGTTTGATGACGATCTCATGATGCTCGTCTTAGATGGTCAAGATGTTCCAGTCGACATGATTAAAGCCACGATTCGTAAAGCGGTTTTAACTGGTGAATTCTTCCCAGTATTCGCCGGAAGCGCCTACAAGAATAAAGGTATTCAATTACTCCTTGATGGCGTTGTTGACTATTTACCTAGCCCAATCGATATTCCTGAAGCGGTGGGCGAGGATGAACTCGGCAATAAGGTCGCCTGTATTCCAGATGATAACGAGCCTTTAAGAGCCTTAGCCTTTAAGATTGCTACCGACCCATTCATCGGCCGATTAGCTTATGTCCGCGTCTATAGCGGAACGCTTAAATCCGGTTCTTATGTCCTCAATAGCACCAAAGGTGCCAAAGAAAGAATTGCTCGCGTCGTCTTAATGCATTCTAACCATCGTCAAGAAGTCGATGCTTTACACGCTGGTGATATCGGCGCGGTCGTCGGACTTAAAAATACGACAACTGGTGATACATTATGCGATGAGAATAAACCATTAATTCTTGAAAAGATGGAATTCCCTGAACCAGTTATTGAAGAAGCGGTGGAACCTAAATCCAAAGCTGATCAAGAAAAGATGGGCATCGCCCTACAAAAACTCGCCGAAGAAGACCCAACATTTAAGGTTCATACCAATGTCGAAACCGGTCAAACTATTATCGCCGGTGTCGGCGAACTACATCTTGACATTATCGTCGATCGTATGAGACGTGAATTCGGTGTTCAAGTTAATGTTGGTACACCACAAGTCGGCTATCGCGAAACAATTCGTCAAAGCGCTGAATGTGAAGGTAAATACATTAAGCAATCTGGTGGTCGTGGACAATATGGTCACGTTTGGATTCGCTTTGAACCTAACCCAGGCAAAGGCTTTGAATTCGTCGATGCCGTCGTTGGAGGAAGCGTTCCTCGCGAATACATTCGCCCTACTGAAGACGGACTTGAAGACGCGCTTAACCGCGGATTAATCGCTGGTTATCCTGTCATTGACATCAAAGCGACATTATTCGATGGTTCTAGCCATGATGTCGATAGCTCGGAAGCTGCATATAAAATCGCTGCTTCGATGGCGTTAAAAGAAGCTGCGAAGAAATGTAATCCAGTTATTCTTGAACCAATCATGAAGATTGAAGTCACCGTCCCTGAACAATATTATGGTGATGTCATCGGTGATATTTCTCGTAGAAGAGGTAATATGACTGGTGAATCGCAACGTGGAAACGCCAAGATTGTTGAAGCGGAAGTCCCACTTGCGGAAATGTTCGGCTACGTCACGGACTTACGAAGCTTCACCCAAGGTCGAGGCAACTATACGATGCAATTCGACCATTATGGTGAATGCCCACGATTTGTCCAGGATGAAATTATCAAAAAATCAGGAATGAGCAATAGATAATTTCACCTAAACACTATTGTGTTGATTTTACAAAAAACTTGCTATATTATGATTTCGTTGAATTAAAACACGAAAGACAAAGGAGGAAATTCAATTATGGCAAAAGCAAAATTCGATAGAAGCAAACCACATTTAAATATTGGTACCATCGGCCACGTTGACCATGGTAAAACCACTTTAACTGCTGCTATCACCAAATACCTTGCCAAACAAGGTGGAGCTGTGGCTACTGCATACGATCAAATCGATGCTGCTCCTGAAGAAAAAGCCCGTGGTATCACAATTAATACCGCACACATTGAATACCAAACAGCCAATCGTCACTA
>CAVILR010000011.1:15149-25643 GCA_963643725.1 Lachnospiraceae bacterium
AATGACGAAGTTGAAATCGTTGGTATTCGTCCAACTCAAAAATCTGTCGTCACTGGTCTAGAAATGTTCCGCAAACTTCTTGACTTCGCTGAACCTGGAGATAACGTTGGTGTTCTTCTCCGTGGTATCAACCGCGACCAAGTCGTCCGTGGTCAAGTTCTTGCTAAACCAGGATCTATCACTCCACATACCAAATTCACTGCTTCAGTTTACGTCTTGAAGAAAGAAGAAGGTGGTCGTCATACAGCTTTCTTAAGCAACTATCGTCCACAATTCTACTTCAACACAACTGATATTACCGGTGTCATCACCCTTCCTAGCGGTGTTGAAATGGTTATGCCAGGTGATAACGTTGAGCTCACTGTTGAACTCATTCACCCAGTTGCTA
This sequence comes from Lachnospiraceae bacterium, assembly GCA_963643725.1. Lineage (GTDB taxonomy): Bacteria > Bacillota_I > Bacilli_A > RFN20 > CAG-826 > Fiminaster. The sequence goes on from CAVILR010000011.1 coordinate 15,538, forward strand.
TTGAAAAAGGAACCAAGTTCTCCATCCGTGAAGGTGGACGTACCGTCGGTTCTGGTTCAGTCACTGAAATCCTTAAATAAGGAAAACATAATTAAACTAAAAGGTCACTTCGGTGATCTTTTTGTTTGTTTATGATGGAAAAACATCTAAATAATTTATATATTTAATATAAATGAAAAAGAATTATTTACCTCGTCATACTATCCTTGCTCCTCATTCCTCCCGTATCGGCGCGGCGATTGTTGACGCATCGATTACTTTAGCTTTTGTTTTAGCGCTTTTCTATGGATGCTTTAATCTAGTTTTTTCTAATGCGATTAATCCTTTGCTAGAGCAAGAACTTAATTATCAACTCGCCTCGCATCTATGTTATTTTGATGAATCTAAAAGCCAAGTAGCCGTCTATTCCACCAATGATGATTATTCAGTATATGAAACACCTATTACTTATTATTATTTGTCTTATTTAACTGGGGAATTTTCATCTCTTCCCGATGGGAAAAGCGTCGATGATTTAGCTGCGCCTAATTATAAAGAAGAGATAACACTAGACAATGGTGAAAAGGTTTTAGCAAAGGATTATTACACAATTGAATGGTATAACAAAAATATCCTTGAAATTGATGATACAAATGCTGAAGAAGGAAAGACGACAACATTATTTAAATACGTAACAGATGAAGAAGGCAACATCGATAAAAGCGTATTAGGCGTTCCAAAAAGTGAACGATTTAATAGTGATAAAAATGTTGTTGAAAAAATTGATAATACGATGCTTGCAACTTTTTATGCTAGCAAATATACAAGTGCATATAATCATTTGATTAACCAATCGTTTTATCTTGAAGTCTCGATTCCCCGTACCTTTTTGCAGAGCACCTCTTTAACTCTAGCTATTGTTTTAGGCGGATTAATCAATTATTTAATCATTCCTTTATTTTTAAAGGGCGGAGCAACTCTAGGAAAGAAATTATTTAAGCTCGGTCTAGCTAATTATCAAGGCTATGCGATAAAAAAATATCAAATAATCTTGCGATTTATTCCTTATCTATTAACTAGCGCTTCATTATTAATTGTTACCTCGGGTATGTTTGTTGTTTTTTCACTTGTCGCAGTCGTCGTTTTAGTCTCATTTGCGACGATGATGGCCTCGCCTAAAAGAAGTGCGTTACACGATTACATCGCTCGCACGTTGGTTATCGATATGAAGGGTTCGATTATTTTTGTTAATCCCTTAGAAGAAGAAAAATACATCATCAATGAAGATAATCTCCCTGAACAAGTTGTTATGGGCGGGGAAGAACCGGAAATCTCTTATGAAAAGTGAAGAACGAGTTATCGAAACGAAAATGACTAATATTGTCGAGGCTGAGATGTATAAACGCGTTTTTGCCGCGGCAGTCGACTTTATTTTTGCCTCCTTTTTATGGATGTTTCTCGCGATGCTTGTCATGACGCCGATTGCTAATAGCACCCTTCAATATAGTGAAAAAATGACGATTGGTTATCATTATCAAGCAGCTTCGCATCTTTATGTTTACGAACAATATGAAGTCGATGGGACAAACAAGATTATTGAGGTTAAAAATTATACAACGGAAATTAATAATAGTTTGAATTCTAATTTCCTCGCTCTTAGCTCTGCGGATAATTTAGAACCAAGTTATTATTTAGAGCATCTTCGATATTATTACCTTTCATTTTTAACCGGTGAAAATATTGAATTACCTATTAGTGAAGATAAAACTTATGATATGGTCGATGATTATTTTGTCGCACCAGATTATCTAGAGGAAATCGATGGGATTAGTAAAAAAGATTATTATACGCACGCTTGGTTCAATGAAAACATTTTAAAGATTAATAGCGAAGGAGCTGCTCTTTTCTCTATTGATGAAAATGGGGTTGCTTTTGTTAAAGAAGATGCGGATGTAGATAGTACAAAAACTTATCTTAAATCACTCATTTACGATGCTGCAAAAGACCTTTATTATCGACCTTTTTATCAAGAATTAAATAAAAATTTAAAACTTATTCAAGGCTTTGTAATTATTCTTCCTCCATATTTAATTTCGATGGTGCTTTTGTATTTAATCATTCCTCTATGCTTTAAAAATGGTGAGACATTAAGCAAGAAGTTTTTCCATCTAGCGTTGGTGAATAAAGATGGTTATTCGATTAAAAAAAGACAAACCGTCTTTAGATTTTTAGTATTCTTTGGTGAAATAACATTATCTTTGTTTATCCTTGGCGTTGGCTATACTTCCTTAGCTACATGCGGTGTTGGAATAGCTATTCTATTCTTCTGCACATTGCTTAACAAAAAGCATCGCGCCCCTCACGATTTAGCGGCCTATACAATGCTCATCGACGCATCAAAATCTGTATGGTTTGATTCACCTTTAGATGAGGAGAAACGCAAGCAAGAATTAGAAGAGAAAATGGACAAATATAGATCGGTAAAGATGGATAATAAGAACATAATTCAAATTGGCTCAACCATTGTCGATGAAAAAACGAAAATAGAGTATTTAGAAGAAAATCGTAAAAATAACAAATGATTAATCGTTGAAAAATTGGACGTTTTTGACTGCTGTATCCGATAATTGATGATTTTGCGTTTTATTTTATAAAAGCCCTTCCAGTTTTAATTGTAGAAGTGCTCTTAACTATGTTATGATTTCAATGTAGTAAACAGCTACGTATTACACCATAGGAGGTATTAACTACATGGAAGTAAGAATTGAAAATCTTACGAAAACCTTCGTCGGTCGCAAAGGTGCAAAAACAACTGCTGTTAGTCAAATGAGTTTTGTTATACCTGACGGTAAACTCGTCGGTCTTTTAGGCCCATCTGGCTGCGGTAAGTCCACAACTCTTTACATGATTGCAGGACTACACAAACCGACTGACGGTCATATCTGGTTTGGTGATGAAGATGTCACAAACTTACCTCCAGAGAATCGCGGAATTGGCTTAGTCTTCCAAAACTATGCTTTGTATCCTCATCTCTCTGTGAGACAAAACATCGAATTTCCTCTAGATAATGTGCGCTTCCCTGGTCCATTTGGCGAGGAGAAAAATCGAGTCGCCGATGTTAAACATGACCAAAAAGCCACGAATGCTGATTTAAAAGCCACGGCAAAAGCGTTAGAAAAAGCGCATAAGGATATCGAAAAATATTCTGCTCGACTTGAAAAAGCGGAAGCTAATCAAGAATTAGAAGATGTCGAGCATTATCGTGAACTTATTAAAATTGCAGAAGAGACGATTAAAGATGCAACTGTGCGTATTGAAAATCTCAATAAGCACGCGGATTATCTAGTCGGTGAACTCGATAACGCAGAGAAAGCTCTAAATGAGGCGATGGAAGCCTTCGAGAAACTTAAAATCGAAGATCCAGAAGCGGCGAAGCTTAAAGCGAGAACTCGTTTATCTAAGCAAGATAAAGATGCGATTGCTCTTGAAATGGCTAATATTGTCGACATCGCTCCATATCTTGACCGTAAACCAAAAGAATTATCTGGTGGTCAACAACAACGTGTTGCGATTGCTCGCGCATTGGCGAAAAAACCACGTGTTCTTCTTCTCGATGAACCTTTATCTAACCTCGATGCGCGTCTACGTTTACAAACACGCGAAGAGATTAAACGCATTCAACGCGAAACTGGAATTACAACCGTATTCGTCACTCACGACCAAGAAGAGGCGATGTCAATTTCTGACACAATCGTAGTTATGAAACTTGGTGTTATTCAACAAATAGATGAACCCCAAAAGGTTTATGAAGAACCAGCAAACTTATTTGTCGCGAAGTTCTTAGGCTCACCAGCGATTAACGTTTTCGATGGCGAGATTAAAGGTGGTAAGCTCTATCTCAACGGTAAATTATTCGATGATGAAGCTTGCTATAAGAAAGCTCACATCTATAGCGTTGATGAAGAAGTAGAGGAAACGCTTGAAACTGGCGAAGTTGTCACAAAGACCGTTAAAACGGAAAGAAAAGACAACGACCGTAAAGTCAAAATCGCTGTTCGCCCTGAAGCCTTTATTCACGATGAGAAAAATGGCCTCATCAGCGTCGATGTCCGTCAAATCGAAAATATTGGACGCGATATTAACGTCGTCGGCGTTATCTCGGGTCAACCTGAAAATCACGTCAAGATTATCATTCCATCTGAACTCCGTAATAAGATTCTTGGAAAAGATGTACTCAAGTTCTCACAAAAACGTTTCTACGTCTTTGAAGAAACTGGTGAAAGGATTAAATAACATTTTGTTATTTGCTTATTAATTATGTTCAAATTTAAAAACAAAAATAATGAACAATTAGCAAATGAACAAGTGGTTGTAAATTCTGATGGTACGCTAGCTAGCGACGCGGTTAATAAACCATTAATCTCAAAAAGGCGTTTAGTTAGTCTACCTCAATGGGCAACAGCCTGGCTCGTTTTGATTCCGGCGATGATTTTCCTTGTGTTGTTTATGTTTTATCCAATTATCAACACATTCTTCATGGCCTTTATTCAAGATTTCCGTTGGGTTGGTGGCTCGGGCAGTTTTGCATTAGGAAACTTTATTTCTGCATTATCTCAGCCTTGTCAACAATTTGATAAAGCAACAGGTCAGTGTTTAGTTTACAATACGATTCCATCGTTTGGTTTTGGCAATTTTGCCGAAGTTTTAAATGATAGCGTATTCCCAAAAACTGTCTACAACACGATGATTCTTGTCGTCATTGAAGTTCCTCTTACAATTCTTATTGCATTGCTAATTGCCACATTCCTTAATTCGATTAAGGTATTGCGCGGTTTATTTCAAACCATTTTCTTCTTGCCTTATGTTACAAATACAATCGCTCTAGGTCTTATATTCTCGATGCTTTTCTCAAGCGGTTCTGGTGGACTTATGAACGTCTTTTTGAAAAACGTATTTGGCATTGACCCAATTAACTGGCTCGATGATTCAAAAACTGCAACTCAAGCTGCGGCCACGCGTTTTTCACAAGGATTTGTTATTGTCACATACGCAATATGGAATGGTTTAGCATTTAAGATTCTTATCTTTATGTCTGGCTTAGCCACGATCGATAAGCAGTATTATGACGCTGCTAGAATCGATGGTTCATCTAGCTGGACGATTTGGCGAAGGATTACTTTGCCATTGTTAAGCCCTCAGATACTTTATATCACGGTCACATCCTTTATTGGGGCCTTTAAGATGTATACAGGTGTCTTATCGGTTTATTCTAACGTCGCCGCGGGCAGGTCTTATTATTTCGGTGGCGAAAAAGGTGAAGAATGGATGCCAATCGTCGGTTGGATTTATAAACAACTTAAAACTGGCAAAGGATATATTAATCCTGGCATTGCCGCGGCCGGCTCCATCGTCTTGCTTTGCATCATCTTATTAATTACTCTCGTGCAATTTGCAGTTAGCAAAAAGCGCGTGCATTATTAGAAAGGAGAATGAATATGGCTGAACACGCAATGTATTTCAAGGATGATAGTGAATTACGCCGTTTTAGAACGCGTCTTATCATCAAAAAAGTCCTTGTTTACTTATTTTTGACTTTGTTTGCATTATTTATGCTTCTTCCTTTCGTTTTCATGATCGTCGCTTCATTTATTCAACCTGATAGTTTTAATAAATTTGCTTTGGATGCTGATTTTTCTCAACTCGGTTTCCAAAATTGGTCATTTGAAAACTATTCCCGCATTTTTGCTGATAGTTATATTAATAACTTAGGTGTCCCAACACCTCGAGCCTCATTTGCTCAATACTTCCTCAACACATTCATTGTTGCAGTAAGTTCCACGCTTGTTACTGTCATAACTGCAGTTCTTGCTTCGTTTGCTTTTGCTCGACTTGAATTTAAGGGCAAAAACTTACTTTTCACCTTGCTTCTTGCGACGATGATGATTCCTGGGGAAATGATGATTATCACCAACTATCAAACAACAATTGAACTCGGATGGGAAAACACATTCTCCGCCTTGATATTTGTTCATGGCGTCAGCGTTTTCTACATCTTCTATCTCCGTCAAACATTCCAACAAATTCCAAACGAATTATATTTAGCTGCGAAGGTTGATGGCGTTAGCGATGTTGGCTATTTATGGAAGGTTATGATTCCTATTGCTATGCCAGCAATCATGACAATTGTTATTTTAAGTTTAATGGGCTCATGGAACTCCTTTATTTGGCCAACATTAATTGCTAATGGTAACCATAAAGGGTCGAACTATGATATGCGTCTTGTCTCCAATGGTCTCATGTCTTTGTTCTCTAGCGATATCGCTAAAGGGCAAGATTCAGTTAAGATCGCTGGCTCCATGGTCGTTACCGCCCCGTTATTCATCTTCTTTATCTGCTTTAGAAAATACATCATGCGCGGTGTTTCTCGAAGCGGAATTAAAGGTTAATTATTGGTATTATCGCGTTACGCGTTAATATAAATTGAAAGGAGAATTTATGCATAAACGTGCAAAAATTACAACCACAGCAATCCTTGGTGCTCTTATCGCTGGTGGAGCTTCAGGATGTGGTTCAAAAGCCGACATTACCTTGTGGACGGGTTTTGGCGCAGCTTATACACAAGCTGTTAATAGCTTAATCACTCGTTATCAAGAACAAACAGGTGTCATTATCGAAAACACTTCTGCTGGTAGTTATGATAATCTTCAATCAAAACTCAGCAATTCTGTTTCTACAGCATCTTATCCTAATTTTGCTAACGGATATCCAGATCACTTTGCTGGATATATTTCATCTGGTATTCTACTTGAACTCGATCCTTATATCGAGGCTTATAATAATGCAAATGATACCGATCTTCTCGCGGATTATTACGACAACTACATGGAAGAAAATAAAATGCTCAAATATAAGGCTGATGGAACGCCTTATGTCATGGGTCTTCCATTTAATAAATCCACAGAAGTTATGGCTTATAACGGCTATTTCGTTGAATATGCTCAAGCACAAAATAGCGAAATAACAGTTCCTGCAACTTGGGATGAATGGACTGAAATGGGCCCTAAATATCTCGCTGTTATGGATACCTTATATGGCAAATATTTATACGCCAAAGTCGATCCAACTGACGCGGAAAAACACACTGATTTTGAAACCGTTGCTGAAGGCGGAGAAAAACCAGAAGGTAAAGAACTTCTCTTAGATTGCACAAAAGTATCTAAAGAAAAGTTCCGTCTCTTAACTTGGGATAGCACAGATAATATGTTTATCACTATCACTCGTCAATGGGGCGCCACATACACTTCCTATTCTTCTGAGGATGCGAAGAAATATCAACACGGTTGGGCCGAATACGCTCGCGGAGAAAACCGTGAAAAGACAGTTGCCGCAGTCGATTATTTTAGAAACGCTTACAATGAAGGCATATTTGGTTTACCTAAAAACATTTCAGATAGTTCATATTCATCTGATGCCTTCAAAGGCAATAAATGTATGTTTACAATTTGCTCTTCCGGTGGTTTAAGCTACAACATTCAAACTGGTTCAAGACTCAAACTCGCTCCAATTCCTTATAAAGATGAAGACCATAAATTAGTCATTTCTCAAGGAACTAACTTAGCTCTATTCGATCAAGGAACTGATGATGAAAAGCAAAAAGCATTTGATGCAATGGTTGCTTTTACAACCGGAGTCCTTCAAGGTTCTTGGGCGGTTGAAACTGGTTATTTCCCTGCGTCAAAATCCGCGACTAATTCTGAAGCATATCAAGAATTAATTTCTAACCCTCAAGACAATCAAATCAAAGTGGCTTATCAAGAATCCGCAAAACTCAACGAAGAAATCTATATGAATTCGACATTAGAAAAAACATGGACAAAATTCGTTGATCCTGGATTTGTTGGTTCCTCCGCCATTCGTCAAGAAGTTGCTACCATCATTTCTATCGCCTTAGGCGGTGAAAAGACAACCGAACAAATTCTTGATGAAACAATGACTCGTCTATCTACATACGATCCTAATAATAAGAAATAACATTTATGAAAAATAAAGCGTGGACATCTTTATTAACTCTAATCATTGCGCTTTCTAGTCTTACTAGCTGTGGGGATAATTTCTCAACTCCGTTAACCGATGATTTGAAGTTTACTACTGAATTTAGTAGTGAGGATAAATTTACCTCACCTAATGATAATGTTCACGCGATCGGTGAAATAACTATCTCTGAAGTGATTGATGGCGATACCTTTAATTTCTATAACGGAAGAGGTGTCGACCCTAAGACCACAAGCGATATTAGTTATACTGTTAGATTACTTGGTGTTAACACCCCAGAATCGACCGCGAGGATTGAACCTTGGGGTGTTAAGGCCTCACAATTTGTTAAATCTATTCTTTGGGATTCATCAAACAACAAACAAAAACCCTATAGCGTAGTTCTTATCAACGACGTATTAACATATGGTCAACTCGATGGAACAACAAGCGAACGTTATCTCGGATTTGTTTGGTATAAGATGGATGAAAATTCAGATTATCGACTTTTAAATCTCGAACTCATCGAACAATGCTATACGCAAAATTATTTAGATGCTTATTCGGAATATTGCCCATATTATAACGCCATGATCGAAGCGCATCGCGTTGGCAATAATAGTAAAAAACGCGTCTTTGGTGAAAAAGATCCAGACTACGATTACACTGACCGCATTGAAGAGGTTAGTATTCGCTACATCAAAGAAAATTATGTCAATCTTGGTGTTTCCGATACTGATAGTCTAGAGGCCTCTAGCTCAGGAGTTAGGCTCCGCATCACTGGACTCATCGTCGGTTTCAGCGGAGATAATATGTTTATTCGCGATGTTACTGACCCTGATAAAGATGGTAACTATACATCTATTTATGTTTATACTGCTTTAACAGTTATTGGAGCGTCTTCTACATATCGAGTTGGACAAGTTATCACCTTCGTTGCCAAGGCAACAAAATATCATAACAATGTTCAATTAACCGATGTTAAAGATATTAAAACCGGTTCTAATGATGAGAAGATTAGAGTGTTGCTCGATCCACGTACTTTTGAAATAAAAGCTTATGCTGATTGGAGCAACGAAACTAAAGTTAATGCATTGAAGGCAAAAGCTAGTGAACTAGGATATGGTTATGATTTATATCCTCTTGATTTAGTTGATGCTTTCGATGAAATGACTAGTTTAGATGATGTTGGAGATTATGTTGGCGATTTTGTAAAAATCAAACTCACCGTGAGAAATGGCGATGCTCAAGATGAAAAACCAACAATGGATGAAAAAGTCGAAGATTATTACCGTTATGATAGTGATGGTTATAATCTCACTTATTTCGCTAAGACCTCGAAAGATTTAAGAATCTCAATTCGAGTGCTTTATTATCAACCTGGTTATTACGGCCTTAACAGGTTTAAAGTTGGCACAAGTTATTATTTAACTGGTCAAATTGCCCGTTATTACGATGGCTATCAAATAATCTTGCCTAATGACTCGAATAGCAAAATTAATTCACCAGTCTATGGCGAGAAGGGATATGTTGTCGAGGTCGAATAATAAATAATTGAAAGGAAAACTTATGAAAAAAACAAGAATTGCTGGACTATTGCTTAGTATTGCTACAGCAGGAGTCCTTGCATCATGCGGTAATCCAGCGCAAGAATTAGCTGCATGCGAAGCTGCTTTAACAAAAAGCATTGCCACAGTAACTGGAACACCTCTTTCCTCATCTGTTAAAACAGAATTAAGCGGTGATTCTAACGACATTGTTACAGTCACAACAAAACAAGTTGTTAACGTTGAAGGAAACAAATACACCGTTGATTTATCGTGGTCATGGGATGAGGAATTTAATGATTTAATTACCCAAAAGGCTGCGAACGATGATGATACTCACGCAAAATTATATTTCAACTACCCATCAAAAGCCGAACAAGAAAATGGTCTCGACACTAAATTCAAAGTTGAAGCAAAAGTTAATAAGCAAGTCGCCACTGCTGAATATTCAGCTCATTTAGCACCATGTACTTATAAATTCGATGAAATGACCATTGCTGAACTATATGCTTTAAAGGATAGCGGCGATACATTTGCGTTTATGAACGA
>CAVILR010000012.1:0-24656 GCA_963643725.1 Lachnospiraceae bacterium
AATATTATTGATAACATCTAGCTTGACGAGTTCAGCATAAGATTTGAGCAATTCATCGCTATTTTTCATCTTAGCATAGCCAAATTCTTTGTTTGAATAATAATGACCTTCGATCCTTAATGAATAGCCTCCGCATTCGCTTAGAATGATGGCTCTATTCATTTCTAATTTCGGCATCTTTACTCTTTTAAAGTAGGTGTGGAGCGATTTAACATCGCTTATTCTTTGATCATACCAGCCTGAGGCGTGGTCAAATAGCCTCGTGTTATCCAATTTAAGACAATTTTTATATATGCGTTTTGAATCAAATTGTCCCCATCCTTCATTGAAGATTGTCCATAAACCAATAGAAGGAACATTATATAAATAATCGATTATATCGTAGAATTCTTTCTCTGCTTCTTTTCGATTTGCTCTATTTGTTCGTTTAAAAAATAGATGATTTTTATCGTTTAGATGAGGGAAGAGTTTTGACAAGACAAAGTGCTTAACAATTGAGCTATCGCCACCTCCATTGATAAAATCTTGCCAGACGATTAAGCCGAGTCGGTCGCAATGATAGTACCATCTTAGCGATTCAATCTTTATGTGCTTACGCGATACATTAAAGCCCATATTTTTAATAGCTAATATATCGTCGATATAATCCTTATCGCTACTTGGTGTCATTAACGAATTAGGCCAATAACCTTGATCTAGAATACCTTTCATAAAATACGGCTTATTATTAAGCGCTAAACGGGTGATATGATTTTCATCCATAACTAGCGAAAATTTGCGCATGGCAAAATATGATGATATTTCATCGTCATCACTACTGACTTTTAAATCGTATAAATAAGGATTTTCTGGCGACCAAAGATTTAATTTATTGATGGAGATAGCAATTTGCTTATTCGTTTCTATCTCTGTCGTTTTATCCTCTATCGTCACATTTACCTTTTTAGCTAAGGAAGTCACTTTTATAAAAACGATGCTATTATCGATGTCTGGTGTTATTTTTAATTGCTGAATGTAATTTTTATTAACACCTTCAATCCATACTGGCATGTAGATGCCACTTTGTGAGGTGTAAAAGATGCCTCCGCGATTAAGGCGTTGTTTTCCTTTGGCTTTTTTCGATTTATTCGAGTTGTCTTTGACTCTTAATTCAATCGATATTGTGTGTTCATTATCTTTAAGAAATGGCTTAACATCGCATTCAAAAGGGAGATAGCCATTATTATGTTTAATAGCAAAAGTGGAATTGATGTATAATTCGCATTCTTGGTCGACTTTATCAAAATGGAGGATGATGTGATCGCTATCTAGAAAATTCGATACATCGACGATATTTTTATAGACTAGTGTCTCCTTTGGTAATAAGATGGCGTTCACTTCGCTTAATTTAGCTTCAGGGGAAAAGGGGACTAATATCTTTCCTTCCTTTTTTAAGCGATTATGTCTATCAAATATTTGATATGACCAATATCCGTTCAGCGATTGATAAGACGCGCGAACTAGTTGAGGACGGGGATATTCTTTTAAAGGTATTTCATCGTTCATAATTTATTCTCATCGTTTAACTGTTTTTTATCTTTATTTTCTTTATATATAAGGAATATTAATGGAATAATAGCGATTATTAAAACGATAATCGAACCGATGAAGATGTTGTGATTTGGTACAACACCGGTTGAAGTGACACCATATTCATTGGTGAATTGTTCAACTTGCTGATCGATGTTATAGCATAAAACGCCGATATAAGGTCCGCTGACCATCGGGATGAGAACGGTAAATACCATTCTTATGCCTTGGAATAAGCCGACTTCTTTTGAAGGCGTATAATCTCTAACCTTCGCTCCAAGCGTCGCCGTACTAACCATATAACCGCTCATCAAAATGATGCCGGCGAAGATAATGCCTATTTTATCTACAAAGAAAAACATTAATAAGCATCCTAATATGGTAAGCATTAAAGAAGGGATAAGTATTCGATTTTTACCGATTTTATCCATGAATAAACCAAAGACGACAGTAAATAGACAAGAGATTAAAAGAATTGAACCAAATGTAATGGTAAAATCCATCCCTTGAAGCTTTGGACTTCCGTATTGAACATAGATCATAAAATATGGAAAAAATACTTGGATAGCCATGTTGAATAGCATAAAGGCGATTAAGACGATATAAAGCGATTTATTGTTTTTAATCGTCTTCGGCCTAAAACCATAAAAGATATTTAAGACATATGATTCGCTTTTATTAGGAGAAATTTTGTCATTAGGTAGTAGGAAGATAGTTAATATTCCAACGAACAAAACAAGCCCTCCAAAGATATAGAAAAAGATGTCCCATCTATTATCATTTAGTAACAAAGGTTCCATAACTCCAACGATAAAAAGCATCGATATAAGCGTAAGAATCGAGAGAACGCTTTCAACTTTCCCTCGATTGCTCGTATTCGTATTATCGGTTACAAAAGCATTAAATGCTGCGTCGTTAGCGCTGCTGCCAAAGAAGGTCATCACGCAGTCGATTATTACGACTAAAATGGCGGCATGCGCGATGAAATTATATTTGAGGATACCAAAGATGATGATACTAACTCCCCAAAGGATATAGCCTAGAGATATCAATATTTTTCTTTTGCCTAATCTATCTGAGAGGGCACCCATAAATAGGGTTGTTAATGTCGCCACCCCAGCGGACATAGCCACCATTAAGGAGACGTAATCTAATTCGGATGGTTCTAGATAATATAAATATCGATTTAGATACATATTTTCAATCGTCCAAGCAAATTGACCGATAAGTCCGACGATGATAAATGATAACCAGTTACGGATTCCTACTTTATTTTCCATAGAATTTCCCATGCCTATTATTTTATATAAATAAGATAAAGAATGATAAAGAGTATTTAATATCGCTAATTAGATGCGCTTTTTTCTTTTCTTAAAACAATTAAATAATGGTTATACAAAAAGGCTAATTAATGACTTTATATTTCGATTAAATGATAACTATTGATTTATGAAGGCTAATTTTTGTTGACTGAATTTTATCTATTTAGTAAAAATCTCCTCGTTTTTATAGCTAATTGGGAGATTTGATATGGAAAAGATGAAGAAGAAATTAACTGGATTAAGCTTAGCTACATTATTTCTTTCAATGCCAAGTGTCCTCACTTTTTCCGCTAGCAAAGCGAATGAAATTAATGAAAATGAAATTGTTCAATTATCTTCATTAAATCATCGAAGTAATCAATTTGTTTTTTCCTACACAGCCAAGCAATTTGCTCAGAATTTCAATGATTATACGCATGATGATTGTAAAAATCAAAACCAAGACAATAGTGAAAAATTAAACGTCACATGGCCTAATATTAAGCAATATTTCTGGAATTACACTTCTCTGGAAGGGAAAAATTATTTAAAGACGGCAACAGCATTAGATGCAAATCAACACATCGCTTCATTTTGTTCTCGTTATGACCACATCATTTCTCGCTATGGGTTAGAAAATTTCGTTGGTCGGAGCATAAATAGTAACGTCACATCATCAAAATCGATAATTAAAAGAGGTGATACAACCTATCCATCATTGACTCTTATATTAACCATTATCATTATGGTCACTCTTATCGGAAGCTATTCAATATATAAAAATAAAAAGCATAAATCGATAAAATAAGAAAATATCAAGTTGCAAAATGACTTATTATGATTAAACATAATACTATGGAATTTATTCATTCTGGTTCATTGATCATCCGTAACTTCCTCGCTAACGACTTAATCGTTCTTTCTAGATATGTCGAAGAAGAGAATTTAAGCGTCGCCTTACTCCACGAGACTAAAGAATGTTATTTTAAGTCTTTAAACGATGACTTAGATAAGGACGGATCAAAGAATTTTGCGATATCTTACGAAGATCGTTTAATCGGTTTATTAGGTGTAAAACTAGAACGCCCATACATATATCTTAATGTTTGTATATATCCAATGTTTGATAAGCGAGTTGTCGACCAACTCGTCTGGATAAATGTCGTTAAATATCTCCATTCTCTTTATCCTCATCGCGAGATGATTACGACAGTGCAAAAATTTGATTTAAAACGTCGTTCTATTTTAGAAAATTTAGGTTTTATCGTAAAAAAGATTGATAAAGAACTCGATATTTATACTTATTCAATCTTTGTTCCTAATTTGAACAAAGAAAAATAACCCCTAATTTTAACTGTATGTAAGTTGTAGGCTCCCTTCCTACAACTTTTTTTGGTGTGCCGAGGCTTGACGTTACTTTTTGATATTTCTCTCGACCGATATAAATTAACCGAATATTCAAGAAACATTGGATTGTTTTTAAAAAAAGAATATTCCTTCCTCTCTTCGCGCGAAAAGAAGTAGGGAGCAAATAAAAAGAAAGGAAAGGCAGTATGAAACGATCAAAAATTCTTATCAGTTGCTTAAGTTCTGTATTAGTTTTAACTCTAGCGAGCTGTCACGGACCTAGAGAAGGTGAAGGTGAATTCACCTATAAAACGTATACATCAGCTTTAGCAACAAACTGGAACCCACATACCTGGGAAACAAACGCCGATAGTGGAGTCTTATCATATTTAAGCGAAGGTTTAGTTAACTTATCGATTAAAGATTCTAGTAAAGGCGAACATCAATGGGTTTACGATATGGCGACATCGATTGAAGATGTCACTAGGTCTAAATCGAGTGATTTATTAAAATATGGTGTCTTCAAAACTCAAGAAGAAGTCGATGAATACTTCAAAAAGTTAAAAGGAGATAACAAAGGTCAAATCGTCTATCAAATCAAATTAAGAGATGGACTTAAATGGGAAGATGGAACAGCAATTACCGCGGATACATTCGTTGAATCAGGACAATTGCTATTAGATCCAACATTAAAAAACTATCGCGCGAATTTATTTTATTCAGGCGAAAGCGCATTGGCGGGAGCTCGCGGATACTTTTATCAAGGTTTGCAGCTTTTCACCGACAATCAACTTAGCGAAGGAGTCTATCAAATTAGCGATGAAAGCGCCTTAGAGCTTAAAGATGGCGTCTACGTCCAAAAAGGAAGCGGCTTACGCGTTAAATTTGTCCTCAATTCACCTCTAAGTCATTTAAATGGCTACACATTTAAAGATTTTGTTGATGCTTACAAAGAAAGTTTCTTTGACATGGAAGTCTGGGATAAACTTGTTGCCCTCGCGGATGAAGAAACATTAGAACTTAACATTACTGTTGAAAGTTTAGCTCTATTTAAAGAACTATTAACTAATAGCACCGCTTGGGATGAAAAAGCGGAAGATTGGGTTAACTATGTTTATGTTGAGAACGTATATCCTGAAGTAACCTTCGATACCGTCGGATTATATAAGGTCGATGACTTAACATTTGTCTACGTTATGGAAAATCCTCTTGATATCGATAGCACTTTTACCTCGTTTACATCGACTTGGTTAGTGCATAAAGCGACTTATGAAAAATTCCTCGATAAGAGCGCATCTCCATTTAAGACAACCTATGGAACTTCATTAGAAAGCACCGTCTCTTATGGACCATATAAATTAGAATCACTTCAAGCTAGTAAGCAAATGGTTCTTGTTAAAAACGAGAATTGGTGGGGCTATTCAAAAGATTCAAATGATAAATTAGTATCCTTCACCGAATTTTTAGTTGATGGTAACAAGGTCGAACAATATAAAGCGACGAAGGTCGTTATCGATGTGATGACCGATGCGGCGGCAAAGCAAAATTTTGAAGTCGGTTTATTATCCGAATATGCCCCGACGGCATCTGAGCTCAGCTCATATACGCGTTCAGATTCCTTATATCAAGTCGATGAAACCTATACGATGTCTTTGTTCTTTAATAGCAATCTTGAGCATTTGAAGGTTATGGATGAATCTAAAGGCAACAAAAATAGCGTCGTCTTATCTAGTGAGAAATTTAGAAAAGCGTTTTCTCTAGCTATCGACCGCGCGGAATTTGTCACCGCGACCGCGGCTTATAAACCAGCGTTCTCGATATTAAATAGCCTATATTACTACGATATTTGGAAAAATCCGGAATCACGATATCGTGATAGTAATGAAGCGATGCAAGCAATTTGTAATCTCTATGGCGTTAAATATGGTCCAGGAACATCCTTCCCAACATTAAAAGATGCCTATAAATCGATTACCGGGCTTAACCTCGCCGACGCTAAAAAGCTCATGAAAGAAGCCTTTGATGAGTTAACAAAAGCCGGATTATATACTAGTGGTTCAGAGATTAAGATTAGATTAGCTTACGCAAAAGGACCTATTCAATCGGATGAAAATGCCCAGGTCGCCCTTTTACAAAAATATCTCAATCAAGCTTTAGAAGGTAGCGGTTTTGGTACGGCAACTTTAGAGCCGATTGGCAATTTAGAAGACCGTTATAAAGCAGTACCAAAAGGCGAATTTGCCATCGGTTATGGCGGTTGGGGTGGCGCAGCTTTCTATCCGTTTAGAAACTTTGAAGTGTATTGTAACCCAGATAACTATTCGATTAATGAAGCAGCGTGTTGGGATCCAAAGACGGAAACATTAAAGATTTCCTTCACCTATAAAGGTGTTGATAGCGACGGTAAAGAAAAAGAAATCGCCTTTGAAAATACTCTCACCTGGCAAGAATGGTCCACATCGATGACTGGAAGTGGAAGATATGCGAACTATAATAATGAATTTAAACTCAAGGTGACCGCCGCGTTAGAGCAAGGTTTCCTCGAGAAATATTACCGCATTCCTCTTGCGAGCACGACAGCAGCCTTCTTATTGTCTCGACAAGTGAGCTATTATACAGAAAACTATCACATTCTCTACGATTTCGGCGGATTTAGATTACTCAAATTCAATTACGATGATGCCGATTGGAAAGATTATGTCGATAAACATAATGGCAAAATCGACTATACAGTCGCTGAACAATAATTTTCTCCTTTAAAAAAGTAGGCGTAATGGGACTAATTCCTGTTACGTCTACTACTTAATGATTATGCTTAAATACATCTTAAAACGCCTATTATTAATGCTATTTACTTTTTTTATCATCATAACGATAGCTTTTTTTCTCATTCGACTTTTACCTCGCGAGATGCCAACTGATTTAAGGCTAGCGGAAGCTATTAAAAATCGATGGGAAGCGCTTGGATATAATAAGCCATTAATCGTTCAATATTTTATTTATTTACAGGGTATTTTCACTCGTTTTGACTTTGGCACTTCATGGAAGATATCGCTCATGAAGAGTGCAACCGAGGTCATGGGTGAAAGGATTCTGCCGACGGTCATCGTCAATTTCTATTCGCTTATCATCTCAATTCCTATCGGCATCGCCTTAGGCATTTATGCGGCGATTAAAAAGAATAAGTGGCAAGATCATGCGATTTCAACGATTGTCATCCTCTTTGTAAGCGTACCTTCTTATGTCTACGCCTTTTTAGTGCAATATATATTCTTTTATAAGCTCAAATGGGTGAACACCAATGTCATGTATTCACTCGCCGATGCTGGAGGCAGTTATTTTTCATTAAAGATGTTTGAATCGCTCATCCTTCCGGTCATGGCCTTATCATTTGGGGAAATCGCTGGATTATGTCGTTTTACAAGGGCTGAACTTACTGAGACTTTGACTAGCGATTATATGCTTTTAGCAAGGAGCAAAGGTTTAACCAAAAGCCAAGCGACTGTTCGTCACGCGCTTAAAAACGCGATGGTGCCGATACTTCCGATGATTATCGCCTCTTTTGTTGGAATATTAGGCGGCTCACTTATCATCGAGCAAATATTTTCAATTCCCGGGATTGGTAGTTTATACATCAATTCCATCAATCAACTCGATTACGACATCTTTATGTTAGATTCGATATTTTATACATTCATCGGTTTATTAGCAGGGATTGTTGTCGATATATCCTATGGCTTTATCGATCCGCGAATTAAGATGGGACAAAAATGATGAAAAACAATGAACAAATAAAAGATGAACGCTTCACTTTCGCCCAGGAGAACATGCTTCTTCACGATGAAAAGTTGAAGAGCAAACCGCGCGGTTATTTTAAAGACGCTTTCATTCGCTTTAGCAAAAATAAAGCGAGCGTTGTTGCATCGATAATCATCGGTATCATCGTCCTTTTTGCGGTCGTTGTTCCTCTTGCTACACCTAATAATGTGGCAACACTTCTCGATACTCATTACGCCAAAAAAGGGCCAAGGAATACGCATTTATACGATATTGGACTTAATGGCGGGAAAACATCGACCTTTGATGACCGTAATTTAATTTATTTCTCCGCCTTAGCTGTAGCAGCTGAGTTTAGTCAGGAAAATCCAGTAATTAACATGAAAGAGGCGAAAGAGTCATATTATCAACCGGTTATTAGCTATAAAGAAAATGAAGGTGGAAGAAGTCGAAGTTATGAAACAAATGTCGATCAATATTTAGCGGTGGGATTTAAATATATTCAAGTCTCAACAGATAGATATAACGAATTTTTAGAATACGAGAAGGAAACTGGCTTAAAAATCCTTTATCCGATTATCGATAGCGATAACGAATATTATTATAGTTTGGCTCTCGGCGGACCAGATGAGGCTAATTATTGGTATAAAACGGTTGGAAGAGCAGATCCCATCAAAATTATTAATGGCCAAAAAGTAATTCAACAATATAGCGATGACTTAATTTTAGAAGATAATTATAAGCGTAATAGCGATGGCTCCTATGCCTTCTATAGCATCGTCGGTGGAGGGAGCGAAGAAACTAGTCAATACCGCGTCCGCGTCTTGTATTATAACTATTATCGATTTTTAAATGGTAGAGAACCGAATTATCTCTTTGGTACCGATTCACAAGGATATTCGATGATTTATCGCCTTTCTAGCGGAATTCGTCTCTCTTTAATCGTTGCAATACTCGTTAGCGTCATCAACTTTATTATCGGTGCGATATATGGAGCGTATGAAGGATATTATGGCGGGAGCATCGATTTGGTGATGGAGCGCATTAGCGATATTCTTTCGCAAGTGCCATTTATTATCGTCGTCACCTTATTTCAACTACATTTATCCGCGAAAGTTGGCTCTTTTATTTGTCTACTTTTCGCCTATGTTGTGACCGGCTGGATTGGCACGGCCTCGAATGTAAGAACGCAGTTTTACCGTTATAAAAATCAAGAATATGTTTTAGCGGCGAGAACTTTAGGGGCGAGCAATTCTCGCATCATGTGGAAGCACATTTTCCCAAATACGTTAGGAACGCTTATTACATCCTCTGTTTTAGTTATTCCTGGCGTCATCTTCTCTGAAAGTATGCTCTCCTTCTTAGGAATTGTTAAATTAGGCGATGCTTATACGACTTCTTTAGGAACATTGCTCTCTGATGCTTCTTCGATTTGGACGAGCTATCCTTCTTTGATCATTTTCCCAGCGATTATTCTTTCCTTGCTCATGATTTGCTTTAATCTTTTTGGCAATGGGCTAAGAGATGCATTTAACCCTCAACTAAGAGGAGCAGAGGATTAATTATGGCAATACTCGAAGTCAAGAAATTAAAAATTAGCTTCCGTACGAATGAAGGCATTTTAAAAGCTGTTCGCAATATATCTTTCAAACTTGAAAAAGGTAAAACATTAGCTATTGTCGGCGAATCTGGCTCAGGAAAATCGGTTACTTCAAGAGCGATCTTAGGTATCAGCGCCCCTAACGCGATCATTGAAAGCGGTGAAATCATTTATGATGGTCAAGACTTGCTCAAGCTCAACGAACAAGATATGTATCACATTCGTGGGGATAAAATCGCGATGATATTTCAAGATCCGTTATCTTCGCTTAATCCTATCGTTCGCATCGGAAAGCAAATCACCGAGGCGATGCTATTAAAAAATAAAGCGATACGTAAAGAGGCTAAAAAGGATTTTGCCCATTTACTTAAAGAGCTTAAAAAAGCGATGCTTAGTTGCGTCAATGAATATCATCTTGAAGAGAAGGTAATTGAAGAAATTATCACAATTTTTGAGAAATTTAGTTTCATCTCTAATAAATTAGAGAACGCCTATAACCTCGATTATGATAGGCTTAGCGATGTATCTTCCTTACTAAAAGATAGTTTGATGAGGCTTGAACATAAACATAATGTCGATAAAAAAGCGGTAATTAAATCATCATTAAAGAAGATTAAGCAAATTAAAAACGAATATTTCCTCATCGATTCCAAGGATGTTTTAGATGTCATTAGAGCAAAATTTGTTTCTTTGAAAGAAGAGGGAAGTGTCGATATTATCACCGTTTTCAAAGAAATTGATGAACTTATTGAACAATTACTTGCCCGTGAGCGAGTTGATTTCTTCCATCTAGGCTATTATTTATTGAGCCACGATTCTGTTCAATTGCACGATCTAAATATTCATAGCATCAATGAATTGACCTCAAAATATTTTGCTGATAATTTTCTCCCTTCATTTTCAAAATATTCCCGTTCAGCCTTAGAATATAGCATCTATAAATCCTTAGAGGGGAAAAAGAAAGTAATTAGCTATATTGGCGAGTTAAGAAAATATCTTGAAGATGGACAGTTTGATAAGAAGATATTGAAACAAAAAATAAGGCAATTAAAACCATTGATTAAATCTTCTATCGACCCCTTAAAAGTAGAGAAAGATAGCATCGCTTTTATCATATGCGGTTCATTGTCTTATAACGTATCGAAATATTTTTCTTCGATTAAAGCGAATAAAAAAGATGAAAAGCGTTTTACTAAAGAGATGAATAGATATCAAAGAAAAATCGATAACGGCAAAAAAGTTGATTATAAAGTTGTTCCTCAGAAGATTATTTCCTTAAGCGATATCGTTAGCGATATGCTCTCTTCATTAACTTCCTTAGAGAAAAAATATAATTCTTCAATTAAGAAATTTATTGACCATAACTATCAAAAATGGGATAAGGTGTCCGATTTACTCATGGAACATTTTAAGAGGAAAGCTAAAGAAAGCGTTTATGTTTTATCGTCTAATGCCGCGAAGGAAAAGGCAATTAAATTGATGGAAGAGGTATCAATCCCTGATGCTCGCGCGAGATTTAGGCAATACCCATTTGAATTCTCTGGCGGGATGAGGCAAAGAATCGTTATCGCTATCGCCTTAAGCGCAGAACCTGAAATTTTAATATGCGATGAGCCGACAACCGCCTTAGATGTTACGATTCAATCGCAGATTCTTGAACTCATCAACGACTTGAAGAAAAAGCGTAATTTGTCGATTATTTTTATCACTCACGACTTAGGTGTCGTCGCCAATATGGCGGATGATATCGCCGTCATGTACGCCGGGAAAATTGTCGAATATGGAACTTCTAATGATATTTTCTACTCTCCAGCTCATCCATATACGTGGGCGCTTTTATCCTCGATGCCCGATTTAGATAGCAAAGATAAATTAGAAGCTATTCCTGGCACGCCTCCGAATATGATCTATCCGCCGAAGGGCGATGCGTTCGCGCCAAGAAATAAATACGCATTGAAGATCGATTTTTTAGAGGAGCCACCTCTATTTAAAATTAGTGAAACGCATTACGCCTCAACTTGGCTATTAGATCCTCGTTCACCGAAGGTAGAAATGCCTAAATCGATAGCTAAACGCATTGAGAAGATGAGAAAGGAGCACAAAAATGGCTAAGAGAGAAGTGTTATTAAACGTATCGCATCTATCGCAATATTTTTCGGTCAAACGCAAAGACTTTGTCGCCGTTAATGATGTTTCTTTTGAGGTTCTTAAAGGTGAGGTGTTTGGTCTTGTCGGGGAATCAGGATGCGGAAAGACGACAACAGGGAGATCGATTATCAAGATTTATAACATCACCGATGGCGAAATATTTTTTAAAGGACAACGTATCGCCGCGGGGACGCGTTCATTATCGATTAAATTAAAAGAACTGAGGAAACAATTGTTTAAGTTATCCCTTTCTAAAGAAAAAGATTCGCTTAAAAAAGAAGAGATTAATAATGAAAAAGAACGAATTAAATTAGAGATTAAAGATATAAAGCGACGAATTGAAGAAGCTAGACATGACCAAAAGCATTGCGACAAAGATTTTGCGAAAACAAAAATGCGTGAAGTGATGACTAAATACGATGAATTGTTAGCTAAGGAAAGCGATGAAAATAAAATTAAAGAATTATTAGCAAAGCGCAGAAAAGAATTAAAAATTGCGAAGAAATCGCGAATTGTCACATCCATTCAGATGATTTTTCAAGACCCTATCGGCTCGCTTAATCCGCGGATGACGGTAAAAGAAATCATCTCTGAAGGATTAATCGTTAAAGGCGTTAAAGATAAACGTTTCATTCAAGAAAAAGTATATGAAATGCTCGAACTCGTCGGACTTGTTAAAGAGCATGCAAATCGTTATCCCCATGAATTCAGCGGTGGTCAACGTCAACGCATTGGTATCGCTAGAAGCATTATTATGGAGCCGGATATGATCATCGCCGATGAGCCGATAAGCGCGTTGGATGTTTCAATTCAAGCGCAGGTCATCAATTTGCTTAATGAACTACGAGATAAATTGGGTTTAACGATTCTTTTCATTGCTCACGACTTATCAGTTGTTAAATATTTCTCCGATCGTATCGGCGTTATGTATTTTGGAAAGATGGTGGAACTCGCTAGTAGCGAAGAGTTATTCGCTCATCCTCTTCACCCATATACAAAATCACTTTTAAGTGCGATACCTCTCCCAGATCCAATATATGAGAAGAAAAGAGTAAGAATTATTTATAATCCAATCGTCGAACACGATTATTCTATCGATAAGCCATCGATGAGAGAAATTACAAAAGACCACTTCGTCTATTGCAATGATTTAGAAGAGAAGAAATATAAAGATGAAATCAAATCAAAATGAAGAATTGGCAAATAAATTTAATTAAATATTTAAGTGCATTTATCGTTGCAACCGCCTTATTTTTTATTACCATTTCCTTAAGAAATATTTATCAAGAATCATCAACAATAAAGATCATGCATTATCTATGCGATGGTTTTGTTGTTCCTGGGGTAGTTTTATTGGGTTCTGGATTAATTGTTTTTGTATACAACCATGGAGCTTTTCACGCCTTAGGCTATGCCTTCAAACACTTATTTACAATGCTTATTCCTCTTTCAAATAAAAAAGAGGAACGTTATAGCGATTATCTATCAAAGCAAAGAAAAGTTAAGAATTATTTGTTCTTATTCGTTGTTGGAGGAATATTTTTTCTTGTTGGCATCGTCTTTTTAATCATCTATCTAAATATTAGTTAAAGTTTATAAAAATAAGTGTATAAATATTTATTGAGGAGGAAAGAGAAAATGACTGGTTATGTAAAATGGATGAATTCGCGTTCAAGATTAGTGAAGATTTTATTCTGCTTACCTATTATTGATATCTTGTGGGCTATCTATCGTATCGGCGGAGCGATTAAAAACCATGATATTATTCACCTTGTTCTAGCGATTATTTGGGTATTCTTTGGCCCATGGATTGGCTGGATATTAGATTTAATATTCGTCATTCTATTCAATCGTATCTTCTGGTTTAAGGAATAAGCGAAAAGTAGTTTTAAATCTACTATTTAAAAATCTTAGAACAACAAGGCAAACCGGCAAATTATTATGAAGCCGGTTTTTCTTATATCTACAATCATTAAAATTGTGAATTTTTAATAAGTCTTTCGGCAAAAAGTACAATGCAATGTTGTAATTGCCGAAGTAGTAGTGTATTCAAGGATTGAGGCAAAAACTCATGTATTTAAAAAGAACGATTGAAAATAAGATTAACGTTATTAAAAGCGAATACGCAGTTATAACTATTTATGGTGCTCGACAAGTCGGTAAATCGACGATGGTCGATAGCGTTTTTGGCAATGATATGAAGAGTGTTTCTTTAGATGATTTAGAAATGAGAATGCTCGCAAATACCAATCCTAAATTATTTTTAGAAACATATCATTGGCCAATTATTATCGATGAAATACAAAAAGCAACGCCACTTCTTGGAATAATTAAAGAAATTGTCGATAAAGAAAAACGAAAATGCTTAAAGGAAGATAAAAAAGTCCCGTTGATGTATGTTCTTACCGGTTCAAATCAATTCGAACTTCAAGAAGCTATTTCGGATTCTTTATCGGGGAGAAGCGCAATATTAACAATGTCCTCTTTAGCGAATAATGAAATTGAAGGTCAACCCGGACATTTATTTGACCCTCATATAGAAATAATTGAAGAAAAATTCAATTCAATCGACCACCAAAAATTATTCAAAAATAGAAAAGAGATATTCGAAAAAATATTTAAAGGCGGTATGCCTGAATATGTTTTAAACGACATTGATAGAACAACTTTCTTTAATTCCTATATTTCTACATATATAGAAAAAGACGTTAAAAAAGTAATAAGCGTTCATAAAGAAAGAGATTTCCTAAGATTTTTAGATTACATGGCATTAAGAACTGCTCATCAGTTAAATTACGATGATATAGCAAGGAATGTTGGAATTGATGCTCGAACTGCTCGAAATTGGATTTCAGTTTTAATAACTTCTGGCATTGCCTTTACCCTTGAAGCGTATGCGAAAAATCTTTCAAATAGAGTAACCAAAATGAAAAAATTTTATTTTCTAGATACTGGTCTATGCGCCTATTTATGCAAATGGCCAAGCGCGGAGATGCTTGAAAATGGTGTTATGAGCGGTGCATTTTATGAAACATATGTTATTAGCGAAATTATTAAAAGCTATATGAATGCTGGACAGGATTATCGGCAAAATCTTTACTATTATCGAGATCGTGACAATAAAGAAGTTGATTTAATCATCGAATTCGTCGACCATATTTGTCCGATAGAAATTAAAAAAGGGATTAATCCATTTAGCAGTAATTTCAATTTCAATTTTCTAAAAAAATATGGAAAGGATATTAAAAAAGGTATCGTCATCGATTCTAGAGAAGATTTATTCCCGATAAATGAAAATAATTGGTATTGCCCTATTTATATGATAGGGATTTGATATTTAATCGTTAAAGTAGATAAATATTAATTTTTGGCTCTAAGATAAGAACTAGCAATATTTCTCTTAGGCTTATGTTTCATTGAAAAAGGTTAAACAATAATATAAAAAACCTTAAATAATAAATAAAATAGGAACTTTAGAACGATTTTTTAAAAAAAGAAAAAGAGTTGTTTTTAAGCAACCCTTTTTCATTGGTTTTAGACTGATTATTTCTCTGAAGATGAAGAGGCTCTAGAAAAATAAAATGTTTGGTAAAGAACGAAATCCAGAATTGTGTCATCTGCTTCTGCGTTTTTAATGGTATATGTATATTTTGCTTGAGTTCTATTACCTTGGCTATTGAAGACAACATGTTCCGTCAATGTAGTAGTTAGATTATAACTAAAAGTGCCAATAGTAACGCCCTTATCGTTCTTAGAAATTGTGCCATCGACTGTAATCGCGGTGTTATCAAGAACATATGTATAATTTTCATCGCCACGCTTATCGAATTCGAAGTTACTTACAAAATACTCATCTTCATAGACATCGAGATCTAGTTCAACCTTTTTTCCGTCTTCTCCATATTGCTTTTTCATCTCTTCAAGAAGCGTATTGCCGATAACGGTTGCTTCCTTGACGCTGTAGCCATTTAGAAGTTCAACTTTAGTCACCTTTGTGTCTTCAAATTTAAGGCCCTTAGCAACTTCTTCCGCTTTCTCGGCGGTGACATTTTTTGGTCCACAGCTTGCCAATAAGAATGCTGTGGAGGACAAAACTAATAGTTTATTAATGTGTTTCATTTTTCCCTCCCTTTGAAACAAATTTAATGATGGCTATATTTTAATGCTGATACCTTTATATATCAATGAAAGAATGAACTAATCCGTATTTTTGGTTTGAAATGATGAATTTCTTTTCAATAAAAAAGAGAAAATAGGTTAATATTATTATTAACTTATGAAAAAGAAATTTATTTTTATTCCTCTTATCGCTTTAGGCGGAGTTGTGGTCACGATTTTTTCATTTATCGGCGCGCTCAATTTATTAAAATTTGCCATATATCGAGATTATTATGCGATTGAAAAAAGCGTATGCAAAATTCCTGGTATCGACGATAAATTCGTTATGCAGGGCTTAACGCTTATCGACGATGAAAATGAAACGATAGCCATTGGTGGCTATACATCGAATAAAACAGCCTCGCGAATCTATATCACAAATAGAAATAATGAAGTTCGCAAAATAACCTTTTTAGAAAATGGTGAACCTTTCCTCGGTCATAGCGGTGGCATCGCATATAACGGCGATACATTTTATCTAGCTAATGGCGATGGTAAGGGTTGTGGCGTCTATATGCTCGATGCGAATAGCTTATTAAAAGATGGCGTTATTGAGTTTGAACTCGATCCCGACAATACATTTAAAACTGTCGATGGCTCGGCCTCTTTTGTTTTTGCTAACGATGAATTTGTCTACGTTGGCGAATTCCACGATGGCAATAAATATGTAACAAATCACCCATTGACTACAAAAAGTGGTGTTGAACACTTTGCCATCGTACGAAAATATTCAGTTGAAGATAAAGAATTGTCTAATCCGCTTTGCTATTATTCAATTCCAAACAAAGTTCAAGGATTTGCCGTCATGGATAATGGGGATTTAGCTTTATCGACCTCTTACGGTTTATCTTCTTCTTATTATTATATTTATAAGGAAGAGAGCATTTATCTTAGCGAGACGAAAATTGATGGAGTTGATACGTATGTATTAGACAATCCATCGATATCTTTAAAAGCGCCAGCGATGAGCGAAGATCTCGATTATAATCCAAAAAATAAACGCTTATATACCGTCACCGAATCAGCGAGCGATAAATATATCTTTGGCAAATTCTTTAATGCCTACGATATCAATTCATTAGGATTTTACGATGAGTGAGCAAATTAAATTAGAGCCTGGCAAGCTTCTTTACGATGACGGAAATCTTTCTGAAGCAGGTTATAGCACTAAACTTATTAAGAAATATTCTCGCGGAGATATCAAAGCCAATAAGTGGCGGATTAAAGAATGGGATTATTATTATATCGGTAACGAACAATACGGAATCGCTTTAACGATTGCCGACAATTCATATATGGCTTTAGGAAGCATTTCGTTTTTAGATTTTGTAGATAAAAAAGATATCACCAAAAGCGTTATAAAATGGTTTAGTAAAGGGCGACTTAAACTACCTTCCTCTAGCGAGAATGGCGACCTCTTTTTTAAAAGCAAAAAATGTGAAATTAGCTTTTTTAATGACCATGGCAAAAGGCATTTAAAAGCGACATTTAAAAATTTCAAAGATAAAGAATTGTTTCGATGCGATGTATATTTAACTGAGACCAACGAAGATTCGATGGTCATCGCAACCCCCTTTAAAAAGAGCAAACATTTCTATTACAATCAAAAGATTAATTTATTGTCGGCGAATGGCTACTTTAAAATCGGTGAAAAAATCTATGAATTCGACTCTAATAGCTATGGCGTTTTAGATTGGGGCAGAGGTGTTTGGACATATAAAAATACATGGTTTTGGGCAAGCTTAAATTCTCTTAAGGACAATAAGCGCATCGGCTTTAATCTCGGATATGGATTTGGCGATACATCAAAGGCGAGCGAAAATATGCTTTTTTACGATGATAAGTCTTATAAATTGAATGATGTTCACTTCGATATTCCAATTTCTAGAAGCGGAAAAGATGATTATTTAAGCGAATGGAAATTTCGTAGCAGCGATGGCTCTATCGATTTAATATTCCGACCAATTCTTAATCGTCACGCCTCGATGAATGCTATCGTGCTTAAATCGATACAAAATCAAGTGTTTGGCCGCTTCAGCGGCGTGATAACAGTCGATAACAAACGCATCGTTATAACCGATTTACTCGGATTTGCCGAGAAGGTCACCAATTGGTGGTGATTAATTTGCTTGCATTTTTACTTTCGAGTGATTATTATAATCACAATGTCGCGGGGTAGAGCAGCCTGGTAGCTCATCAGGCCCATAACCTGGAGGTCGTTGGTTCAAATCCAATCCCCGCAACCAAGATGATAGGCATCGATAAATTCGATGCTTTTTTTTCTTAGGTTGTCATCATTTTGTGGACAACTGAAATTATATTCATCGGATGGGAAGAAATATAATTCGGATGTGATAAAAGAAGAGGGAGTAAGAATACTTTTAACTATTATTCCAGCAAAATATAAAAAGCAAATATATGATTGGATAAAAGGATTTCTTGATCCAATAGATGAGCAAAGCAAGAAGAAAGCTTATCAGTTATATAAAACTGATTTAATCGAAGATAATGAAATTGGAAAAACTATTTCACTTCAAAAAATACACGCCTATATATTTGAAGGATTATTTGATTTTGCTGGGCAAATAAGGAAAGTAACAATTTCAAAAGATAGTTTTGTATTTGCTAATGGAGAGTTTTTACTAAAGACCCTTAAACAAATAGAATCTATGCCTCAAACAACCTTTGATGAAATAGTAGAAAAATATGTTGAAATGAACATTGCTCATCCCTTTATGGAAGGCAATGGACGTGCGGGTAGAATATGGCTTGATTTAATATTTATTAAAGAAATCCGTAAATGTGTTGACTGGTCTAAGATTGATAAAAAAGAATATCTTGATGCGATGAGAATGAGTCCGTCAAATGATCGAAAAATCAAATCATTATTAAAAAATTCATTAACAGATGATATCGATAATAGAGAACTATTTATGAAAGGAATAGATACTTCATACTATTACGAAGAAATTGAATAAAAATGTGCTATTTTGCATAAATTCTTGCAAATTTTGCTAATTAATTTATTAAAAAGTTCAAAAAAGAAAAGAAGCAATTTTCCTCATCTAAACTCAATTTCGTTCGTCGACTTTTAAAAATATCGCATATCGGCAAATAAATCTTAACAAACAATTGAAATTATCGAACTTTTGTGTTAGATTAGTTCAGTAAAAAATTATCGAATTGATAAGTTTTACATTATTAAAAAGGGAAAAATATGAACAATAAAGAAGAGCTCATTGCTCTTATTAATTATTTAATTAATCATAATGCTCATCATAATGATGAGTTAATTGCTCTTGCCTCTTCATTAGAAGATGTAAACAAAGAAGCATATAAAAAAGTAAATGCCGCGATTGCTAGTTTTGTCGATGGCAATAATTGTTTAAAAGACGCTCTTAAGGAACTAAGCAAATAGTTTATGTGTTTATCAACAGTTTATAAAAACGATATAAATGACAAAAACATTTTGATGAAAAATGTATTGAGCATTGAAAGCGATAATAATTATTTACTGTTCACTGATTTGTTAGAACGCCATTTAAAAATTAAAGGGCAGATCAAAATAGCAAATTTAGTCGATGGCTATGTAGTTGTTAAGGTTGATGATGATGAATAAGCCTGTTATTTTAGCTTTCTGCGGAAAAGGTGGGGTTGGTAAAACATCTTTATCCGCTTTAACGATTAAGTTATTACACGACTTATATCCAAATAAGAAGATATTAGCCATCGATGCTGATCCCGCTATTGGGCTAGCGACTGCGTTAGGCGTTGAATCTTCTTCAACTGTCGATGACATTCGAAAATTATTCATTGAGCACGTCAATAACGGCGATTCAAAAATGGCTTTAGAAATTCTTTCTGAGGCTAAATATCAAATATATGATGCTTTAAAGGAGATTGATAATATCTCGTTTTTAGCTATTGGTAGACCCGAGTCCAGCGGATGCTATTGCAAGGTTAACGCTTATTTAAAAGAAGTAATAACATTACTATCAAGTAATTTTGATTATGTCGTCATCGATGGAGAAGCCGGAATCGAACAAGTTAATCGTCGCGTCATGGAAAAAGTGAATACGCTTATCCTTGTAAGCGATGCTTCTAAAAAAGGAATCGATGTTTGTAAGACGATAAAGAAAGTAGCGAATAATTTGATGATGTATGAAAAAGAGGGATTAATCCTTAATCGCGTATCTGAATTAGTGGATGTTAATTCCCTTGATTTAAATGGTCTTAATTTATTAGAGGTTATTCCTGATGATAAGACTATGATGATGCTCGATGTTAATGGCAAATCAATATTCACTCTTGATGATAAATGCGAGATTCTCAATCGCTTACATATCGCCTTAAATAAGCTAGGAATTATAGAAAAGTGAGGAATTTATGAAGGATTTAAAACATTTGTATTATTTTGAAAAGCTGCTTGAAGATGCGAATAATGAACTCGTTAGAGAAGCTAAAGAGCAAGGGCTAAAATGCATTGGTACAACCTGCTATCAAATACCGGAAGTTTTGCTCAATCTTAAAGGTTGTTTCTCTTCTAGATTAAGAGCTCCGCGAACTGGTTCGATGGAGATGGGAACATATTATATGACCTCATTTTTATGCGAATACACTCGCGCTTTACTTGAACGCGCAATCGAAGGAGGATATCAATTCCTTGATTGTCTATTAACTCCTGATGGTTGTTCGATGATCAATCGCTGCGTCGAAAACATGGAACTTCTTAAAACGATGCCGAAAGATGATTTCTTTTATGAATATCTTGAAGTACCGATGAAAGATGATGATAACGGGTTGAGCTTATATGTTAGCGAATGCCGTAAGAAAATCTTAAATTCACTTCACGATCACTTTAATATCGATGTCTCGGATGCATCACTTGTTGAAGCGGTTAACCGCCACAACAAAATGTGCAAAATAATTAAAGAACTCGGCGATTTTAGAAAAGAAGATAATCCGCGCATCACCGGATATGAATTCCATATCATTACAATGTGCACGTATGTATGCCCTCATGATTTATTAATTGATAAATTAGAAGAAACACTTGAAGAGGTCAAAAATAGAGAACCTGATAATAAGAAAAAATATCGTGCGAGAGTTGTCGTTGTCGGCTCAGAGGTCGATGATGTCGATATGATTCGCCTCATTGAAGAGTCAGGAGCCTATGTTGCTGCTGATCGCTTCTGCTTTGGCTCGCTTCCTGGAAGAGAAGAAATTGTTTTAAATGATAAAGACGATGTTTTAACGCAAATATGCGCGCATTATATGCATTCTTGTATGTGCCCTCGCCATATGAATTTAGCGAAATTTCGAAGAAGAAAAGAATATATCAACGAATTATTCAAAGAATATAAAGCTGATGGCATCATCTATGAACAAATGAAGTTTTGTGACCCATGGGCTTATGAAAGAATGACTGGTACGCATATGATGCGAGATGAATATAACTATCCAGTTTTATCCATCGATCGTCCTTATGCCGTCGGTAATTCTGGGCAAATAAGAACACGTGTTCAAGCATTTGTGGAAAGTATTGAAATCAAAAAGATTCAAGGAGGCAACAAATAATGGGAGCAAAGGTTGGCTCAGAAGCTTTGGGCAAATTATATAACGGCAAAAGGGTGCGCCGACGTAGAGAGTGGCGCGGTTTTGTCGATACATTCTATGATTTTCGCTGTTGGCTTAAAATCATGTGGATGTTAGCTAAATTTATTATTAAGCCTAATAACATCAAAGGATTTCTTAGATATCGTTGGATGGTTAACTATCTAGCCGTTCCGATGATGATCGATAAACATACGACTGGTTTAAGAGGCGAGGCACTTCGCATCGCTCATACCGAATATGATTTAGTCGCTTTAGATATCGCTCAATTATTAGGACGAGTCTTTAAAGCGGACAAACGTTGTGGAAATAATCAAAAATTCTCAAAGAAAGTTGTTATTTTAGATGAGAACGAAATGTTCCATATTATGTGTGGATTCCCTAATCTATACGCGGTTAGTTGGGAAACAGCAGCCATTTATGTTTCCGTATTATTAAATGGTGGAGCTGTCACTCATTATCTTGATGTCCTTCAAGAAATGGGTATTCCTGGCGATGTTTGCCCAATGCCGGCAGCTGAAGCCGGCGCGGCAGTCGACGAGGATATGCCAATCTATGGAGCGTGTGCAATTCAATGCAATACAACTTGTGATGGTTCGCTTATGGGCAACGGCATCATGAGCAAAAAATATGAAGAATTCGGTATTCCAACCTTCCAAATCGCCGCGCCACTACGCCATACAGAACAAGGCGTTCAAGAATATGCGGCGCAAGAAATACGAAACGCGATTAAATTCATCGAAGAAAAAACTGGTGAAAAATGGGATTGGAATTATTATTTTAAATGCGCGAAACGCTTTAACACCGAAAATCGTCTACGCCGTTCGTGGATGGAAATGTCAAAGACCTTATATCCGCAGGTATACGGAGCAAATTTAGCATTGTATTCTGAGACAACTTATATGGCTGTCGCTGGAAGAAGCGATGATTTTGTTAAAGCTGACAAAAAGATAACCAAATTAGCTGAGAAAGCGTTTAAAAGACACGCTCTTGTTTGTAAAGAAAATCGTCATCGAGCAATTATTTGGGGCGTTCAATCGCAGTTTTATACCGACTTTTTGCCTTGGCTACAAAATTGCTGGGGCATCCTCCCTTTGGTGGACATGTTATCGCTTGTCTACTTTAATGAGATAAGTGAAGACAACAAAGAACAAGCGATTTATGATATTGCAAAGCTTTACCAAGAAATGATTATGAGAAATAGAACTCATGGAGGTTATGAAGTTCTTCTCGATGACTTGTGGCGTTTTGTTGAAGAATATCATGCTGATATGGTCATCCTTTGGGAGCATATTTCTTGTAAGGCTCTCGATGGGTTCCATGGCCTATTTGAACAACAAGCAAGAGAACACGGCGTTAAACTCATTTGGGTCAATCACGACTTAATGGATCCTCGCGTCATATCAAAACAATCGATACGCGACGATGTCAACCGTTACATGCGAACGGTTATGCGCGAAGAGCCAGTTGATCCAAGTTTAGAAATAATTGATGATGGAAATTCATGGTAAGGAGAAAAACACGATGAAATATTTTGGTGGATGTGATTCTGGAAGTACTTACACAAAATGTGTAATTATCGATGAAAACGGAAAGATGGTAGCTAATGTTACCTTAAGGAGTAGGATTAATTCAGTCTTAAGCGCAGAAGATGCACTTAGTCAAGCAATCGCTCAAGTTCCTGAGCTAAAATCCGCGAAGGATTTAAGCTATTTAGTTGGAACAGGATATGGAAGAAACAAAGTTCCGTTTGCTGATGAAAATATATCGGAGATTTCTTGCCATGCGATGGGAATTCATGTAACTGATCCTAACGTTAAAGCGATTATCGATATCGGTGGTCAAGATGTTAAAGGCATCGCTATCGATAAAGATGGAACCGTCTTAAATTTTGCGATGAACGATAAATGCGCCGCGGGCACCGGAAGATTTTTCGAAGCGATGGCTCGAGCATTTGAGATGGATTTAGATACATTTTCAAAATTATCATTAACAGCAAAAAACATTATCCCTATCACCGCCCAATGCACAGTATTTGCTGAATCAGAAGTCATTTCTTTAGTCGGCGAAGGTAAGCCGATGGATGAAATTGCTGCTGGAATTGAATTCAGTGTCGCCAAGCGATGCTTTGTCATGGCTAAAAAAGCCGGCGCGGTCGATAATATCGCTCTTACGGGTGGATGCGCGAAAAACGCTGGACTTAAAGATGCAATTGAAAAAGTCTTGCATTTAAAAGTGGTGGAACTTCCTATCGATCCTCAACTTATGGGCGCTTTAGGCGCGGCTGAATACGCTCGTCAAAAAGGCTTATCGGAGGCTAAATAAAGATGGGAACTGCTTTAATCGTTCTTAGTTGGACATTATTTCCTTATTTAGGAATATATCTTTGGGTGAGCATCATTTGCACTGTCGTTGGAGCTTTTATTGCTTTCTTCGGTTTATTATTCATCGTCTATTTCTTTAACTTAGATATGAAATTAACATCATCTTTAGAACCGATGCTTCTTAAGATGTATGATAAAAAGAAAAGAAATCGCAAGATTTAATTTATGTTTATCTTTGATGAGCTAATAAAGGATGTCGATAATAGTAGCATCGACTATTCTTTAAACAAATTAAATATTGTTAATCTCAAGATAAAAGAAAACCCAAATCAATTTATCTTTTCTAGTGATAAAGCCTATGAATTAGGTGCATCGCCATATGAAGGCTTGGCCATTAATTTATTGACAGATAAACCACTTAAAGATGAAATTTTACTCATTGGCGAAGATTTAAACAAAATTAAAAAAGATGGCAATTATGCGCGTATTGTTATAGCAAATATCGATCTATCTATGATGGGCGAGGGCAATACTTTATATAACAACATTCGAAAGTTTGATTATGTAAAATTTCGCTTTTCTTTCCCTGGAATAATGGTTCGAGAATCCTCGTTTAATAAAAAAGAAAGCTTGCTCGTATCGAAACAATATTTAAAAAAGAATCAATTAGATTTTTCATCATTTGGAAGTTACATCATAAGTAAATATAAAGAATTGCCTTTTGTTAGAAATGTCAAAGTTATTTTTGTTACATCGAAAGATTATGCTTATAAAGAATTAGTTAATATTCGCGATCGATGTGAAGATATAACCAAAGCA
>CAVILR010000013.1:0-24441 GCA_963643725.1 Lachnospiraceae bacterium
CAAATCACCACTTCCCTTGGGGATTCAGTGATTAAGGTTCTAAACAAAGAAAAGGTATCTACTTTACAAAGTTTTTGTTAAAGAGACTTAGAAAAATAGATGCCATATGATTCAAAGACATGTATATGTGTTGCTATGCAATTATTGTTTTAGAGCGAAGGGAGACGAAAAAAGTGAAGTTTCACAAACTTCCTATCTATTTTTCCATTTTCTTCCTATTTGATAATTTTAAGATTAAAAACAAGCAAGGAAGATGTGAGTATGGATGACAATTATATCCCAAGACTATTCGATGAGATGCTGGATTTTGTGAATGGCAAGATAATTATGTAGAAAAATCGCCGAGGACATTGACATAGAAAAAACGGGATCTCTCGCTTTCTTGATGATCGTCACGAAAAACAAAGTTGCGAAAAGAAGAGAAGACGGCGTCTATATAGTTCCTTTGGCGTGCCTTAAGAATTAAGAAGAAGCATTAAAAAACATTTCAAAATTCTTGTGGTTATTTCCAGTTGTGCTGGCAGCAGGAATTGAAATTGCACGATGTTGTCCAATAGATCCGAAGTCTAAAATTTGAAAAATAGCTGCAAAAAGGCGCTTTTTTGATTCATACATCAATGTGCGACGCTTGCCAAATTCATATATTGAATCTTTATTCTTTATACAAAAAGGGAATTGAATTCTCTAAAATACTAATATATAATTTGTATATCAAGGATTCACTATGATTGAAAGACATATTTACAACCAAATATTAGATAGCATTAAATCAAAACCAGTGACTCTTATCACAGGTGCTCGACAAGTTGGGAAATCGACTCTGGCTTTTGAAATTGAAAAAATAGGATTTCGTTACGTTTCTTTAGATAGCTCAAGAGAACGGGAGTTGGCAAATAAGGACCCTGACTTGTTTTTACAATTGCATCCTTGGCCTTTAATAATCGATGAGGTTCAACGTGCACCGGCATTATTTAACGCTATCGAAGAAATTGTGAATAATGAAAAAAGAAAGAGAAATAATAATTATGGAATGTTCGTCCTAACCGGCTCCCAAATGTACAAATTGATGAATGACGTAACGGAATCTTTGGCAGGAAGAGTTTCCATAATTCATATGATGCCTCTTTCCAGAAGCGAAATTCTAAAAAGAGATGAACCTATATTCGATTTCAATATCGAGAGCATCCAAAAAAGAGCGAACAAAAATCCGTTATCACCGCTTCAAATGTTTGATGATATTGTCAAAGGATTTTATCCAGAGCTGTATAGCAATAATAAATTGAAAATCCAAAAATTTTACTCTGATTACGTGGAGACTTATATTGAAAGAGATGTGTCAGAAATCATCAATGTAAAAGATAAGCTCTTATTTCGTCGTTTTATGGAACTTGTTGCTTCATTGACTGGCCAGGAACTTATTTATGACAACATCGCGAAAATAATCGGCGTAGATAAAAAAACAATCATGTCATGGATCAGTGTTTTGCTAGCCGGAGATATCGTTTATTTGCTAGAACCATACAATGAAATATCCATTTCAAAGAGGATTGTTAAAAGACCCAAACTATATTTTTCAGACACGGGACTTGCCTGTTATTTAGCGAAATTGACGAGTGGCGAGATTTTAGCAGCAAGCAATTTTTCAGGTCGTTTTGTTGAAACGTATATCATAAATGAGCTGAAAAAAAGCAATATCAATAATGGAGTTGAACCAAATTTTTATTATTATAGAGACAATAATATGAATGTAATCGACCTCGTGATCCTCCAGGATGGCAAGTTGCATAGGGTCGAATGTAAATGCGGAATGAAGTTCAACAATAGCGATGTAAAAGGATTTAAACAATTAGATAATACAAATTATCAAATAGGTTCAAAGGCAATAATCTGTAATACAGATACCGTTTATCCTTTGAATGACGATGTATATGTATTGCCGATTTCCGGTTTGTAAGAAGTCCCTATAGGAACTCACGTAATTGTGGTTTTTTATTTTGACTAATTCTTATTTACCTTTTTTCTTAGACTTAACATCAACTGTTTTGACATCTTTAGTCTTCTTCTGATTTTGTTCAGGCACGTAATTATATTGAGGTCTTAGTGTCTTCATCGATAACCACATGACGCGTACGCCGAGGAATAATGGGAAGGTGACGACGGCGAAGCTTGAGAACATAAAGCCGACCGCTAAACCGAGAATTGAAGGGGTGAATGCTGCCCAGCAAGCGATGAGTTCACATTCATAGAATTTATAAATTCTGAACGGATTAGCTTTGCCACGAGTTAAGACCCAAATCATAAAGCCCATAAAGATGACGAGCAAGGCGTTAATGCCAAACATTAATAATGTTGTCGTCCATGTAGCTTGCATTCTATTATGCTGATATGAATCATCGAAAAATTGCTTCCAATTACTCCAAACCCCATTTCTATAGGCGGTGTAGTTATCCGCATCAACATTTTTATACGTAATAACATTATCATTTATTGTTACTTCGTTAATTTTTCTAATATCATAGCCATCATCAAATGACTTATAATCGCCAATGCAGCTGCCTAATGCACTTGTGGAAGTGCCGTTATACAAATAAATTCTTAGAGTCTTCTTCCCTAAAAGCATAAAACTAGTGTTACGTTTTTCATAAGTTGTGCTAACTTCACCAGTCTCTTCATTAGTTGTATCCACTTTGCGATCATTTATGATGGCGTTATAAACAGTGCTAAGAGTTTCGTTGTTCGAATCGATATCTGCGTAATAGAAGACATCAAAATCGCTTACTCCATCAACTAAATGTTGATAAGCGTGATATCCAGAGTTATTAACATATGTATAGGTTTCATCCCATTTTGTTTGTTCGAGATTAAGATATTTATCACCATCTGATGCTTCTTTAATGGCTAAAGATAAATCTTTATCGTTTACATCTTCGATGAAGCGTTGTAACCCAACTTCAATACCATAAGAAGTGGATGATACAAAGGATGAGCCTGATTTTGTTATCGTTTGAACAAAAATTGGAACAAGAGCAATTATCATCGATAAAAAGAAGAGAATAATTGCAATCCACCACGGGCGGTGACGACCGCCTTCAACGCATGCTTCGTTGTTAACAAGAGATTTAAGTACTAATTTAAAATTTTTCATAATTTGAACCTTGTATTAGGATAAACAAAAGTATTGTAGATTTCAAATATTTATAATTTGAAAGAAATTGTGAAATATAGACACTTATAAACGAAGATGATAAACTATCACTGCGTTGGGGTCGACATAGTTTCGACAGGGATGTTAGTTGGTCACTAACTGCAGCCGTGTGATGACGTAATCATCAACAAACAATAACTGACAACAGTTATATGAGAGCTCCTAGAGCTCAATCTCTCTGCTTAGCTTAATAGCTCCCGACATAGGGTCCGACGCCATGCGCCGGGCAGAGCGCCCCTCAAGGTTTTAGCCTTTCACGCTTGATAAGGGTGTCATACCAAAAGGATAGGATGAATGAGTTGACTCGCTAGATTCATCTGAAAGTTAAGGAGTCTCGCTAGGATAGATACGATATTCGACGCCTAGTTAAATGCTAAATATCGTCTAAGCTGTAGACGTTATTGATGGACCTTCCTTGGACACGGGTGCAATTCCCGCCGACTCCACCAAGAAAATAATGGATTCGATACGATTTTATCGAATTTTTTTATTAGTTAAATGATATATACTCGTAAGTATAATACTCGTGAGTATATAAAATTTCACATCTTTTATTCTCTCAATGATATGTTTCGCTGATTAACAGCTAAGCATTTATCATGTTCCATTTTTTGTTAATTCTTACATAAATTCATGTTCGATTTTTTGTGAAAATGAGCAATATTTCATGTTCAATTTTTTGCTGACTATAATAAAATCAGCAACTACATTTTCATTGGGAAGGAATTCGCTTATTATGGTTATACTTCGCAAACTTTATGAACAATTAAAGGCATGGAAAGAAAGTTCTAATCAAAGCAAAGCCATCTTGATAAAAGGAGCTAGACGAGTTGGCAAAAGTTATTTGTCATTAGAATTTGCTAAAAATGAGTACAAAAGCTATATATTGATCGATTTTTCTAGCTTGCTTCCTGGGACTTTACAAATCTTTAAAAAATATGGAAATAAATATTTACTTGATGAATTTTTCAATCAACTATCCATATTATATTCAACGCCTCTTTATACGCGTCAATCTGTCTTTATCTTCGATGAAGTACAAAGATATCCGAAAGCTCGAGAATTAATTAAGCATCTTGTCGCTGATGGCCGATATGACTACATTGAAACTGGTTCACTAATATCTATAAAGAAAAACACCAAAGATATAATCATTCCTTCCGAGGAAGAAGAAATATTGATGTATCCTCTCGATTTTGAAGAATTTTTGACAGCTATTGGTGATTGTGTAACGTATGAGACGCTAAAACAAGCTTTTAATTCCAAAAGACCTCTAGGTAATATGTTGAAATCAATAAATGAAAAATTAAGACTTTACATGATTATCGGCGGCATGCCTCAGGCTGTTTTGAAATATATTGAGACCAAAAATTATGATGATGTCGAAAAAATAAAGCGCAATATCATCAAACTTTATCGGGAAGATATCGTCAAATATGCAGATAATTATGCTGCGGAAG
The DNA here is from genome assembly GCA_963643725.1 of Lachnospiraceae bacterium. Taxonomy (GTDB): domain Bacteria; phylum Bacillota_I; class Bacilli_A; order RFN20; family CAG-826; genus Fiminaster. Next base: position 4,666 of record CAVILR010000013.1, read on the forward strand.
CGACAGCGGTATTTAATGCGATACCATCATCGCTTTCTCATCACGATAAAAAGATTAAATATTCAACGCTTCATGAAGGTGATCGTTTTTCTTGTTATAAAGATGCTTTAAATTGGATTAACGACTCAATGGTTGGAATATTGTGCTACGGATTAGATGAACCCACGATATTTGATGGATTTTCATTACAAGCTAATAAAATCAAATGCTATATGGCTGACACTGGACTATTGCTTACATTAGCAGCAGGCGACAATTATTTAAAAAGTAATTTATATAAGTCGTTTGTTTTAGGAAAAACATCCGTTAACAAAGGAATGATGACGGAAAATTTAATTGCTCAAATTATCACCGCAAACGGAAGACCTTTAAGATTTTATGAAACCATAGATAAAACTAATTCCAACGCGACAAAAGATTTAAAAAAAGAAAAATTGAATAAGAAATATGAAGTGGATTTTTTGATAAAGGTTGATGGTAAAACGACAGCGATTGAAGTAAATAGTGGTAACGCAAAATTGCATAGCTCACTTGATTATTTTGTTAATAAATATCGGACAAAAACAAATAAACCAATCATCCTTACAAAAGGAGATTTGTCAGAGACAGATGATTATTTATATTTGCCTTTAGCTATGGCGTGTTTTCTTTAGCGTTAATCAAAAAATATCGATTAAATCGATAGGTTTATCAATATAAGGAGCGTTGATAGATAATTTAGTTAATTCGTCTTTTGTTCGATAACCATATGTGACAACAAGACAATCAACCTCACTATTAATAGCGGTCTGATAGTCAACCTCGCTATCACCGATATAGATGATTTTATTTTTGTCAGTAACGTTTAATCTTTTTGTTATTTCGTTCACGCAATCGGCCGCGGGCTTTTTAGCCCTCACGCCATTGTCGCCACATACTGTTATGAATAAATTAGGATAAAAACGATTGACTAATTCAATAGCAACATCTTCGATTTTGTTTGTCGCGCAGGCGAGTAGATAGCCTTTATTTTTTAAATACGTTAAGGCTTCAAACATCCCTTTATATGCTTCGGTTTTATCGCTGCTATGAAGAGAATAATATTTTTCAAAGTCGCTTAATACTTTCTTATATATTTCTTGGTCTATATCCGATGGTAAAGACCTCTTAATGAGCATCGCCACACCGTTTCCGACCGCGCATCTAATTTGTTCGTAACTCCTCAATGGAAAATTGTTGAGTTTTAATGCGTAGTTAGTCGCATCCATCAAATCATTCAATGTATTCAATATGGTTCCATCCATATCGAAGATGAGCAATTGTTTATCGGTATAATTAGTTTTAGACATAGACAAATTTCCTTAAAGCGTTATAAGTGTATCATCTATATAATTAATAAAAGAATATGAAAATAAAAATATATGCAATCGGAAAGATTAAAGATACCTACCTCAAAGAAGGCATTAACAATTATTTAATGCGTTTAAAAAATTATGCTGATGTTGAAATTGTTGAGGTTAACGATGCGCCGATTAAAGATGAATCGTCAACTATTGAAATCGAAAAAGCGAAAGATATTGAAGGTGAAAAAGTCCTTAAATTAATTAAGGCAAATGAATATTTAATCGCCTTAGATTTAAACAAAAAAGAACTTGATTCTGTGGCGTTTTCTAAATATTTGCAAGGAAAATTAATCGAAAATGGTAGCCGCATTTCCTTTGTCATTGGGGGAAGTTATGGTCTTAGCGAGGGCCTTAAGAAAAGAGCGAATGATTCGCTTTCGCTATCGAAGATGACCTTTCTTCATCAGATGAGTCGACTCATATTATTAGAACAACTATATCGTTCCTTTAAGATAGTTAATCACGAGACATATCACAAGTAGTTTTAACACTAGATTTTTTAGGATTATCCCAAATATTCTAGTGTTAAGATTTTCTTTTATGTATTGACCTTTGAGAAATCGTGAAACTTTTCTTAGATGGTTTTATAATAAATCCATGAAACTATTAAATCGATTAAATTCCTTGGATTCGTTAATGGCGTTTTTGTTCCTTGAATGTTTAGCCATTGTTGGCTTTGCCTTAGGTGGGAATAACATCATCTTTATGGCGGTCGGGATTATCGTTGGCATTTTTTCAATTCTTATTGCCTATAATCGCTTTTCAAAAAATGAAGCTCTATCCTTAACTATTTTTGCCGGAGTGATGTTTGTTTTATCGCTTCTTGTTTCATTTGGTAATTTATTTCGTGAGGCCGAAGGGGCACTTAATATATTTGTTCTTTTATCAATTAATTTGTTCTTGTTTATGGGCATCGCCGTTAGAAGGGTCAAACAATTTAAACCGGAAACATTATTATTAACAGTTGGTTTCTCCTTAGGCTTATTGGTTCTTGTTTCAATGCTCTATTCTTGGACGCAATATGGCTTTTTCTATGCTTTACGTTATAAGGGACAGAATTATGTTTATTATGGCGAAATGTATGATGTTTCCTTAGAAGGCTTTTGGCTTATTGGATTTAATTTTAAAGAGACATCATTAGCCTATACTGGACTATATGCTTGCTTATTAACTTGTTATCTATTTGGCTTATTATTCATTAGCCCAAAAGAAAACAAACGAACATTCTTCATGTTTTTAGCCATCGGCTTAACCGGTTTAATCTATTTACTTACGATTCCATATTTTAAAGCCTTTATCTTTTTGATTCCGACAGCTTTATTCGTTCTTTTCTATAAATATTTATACAAATATAAAACGGCGAGGAAAGTGTTGTTTTATGCTTTAATAAGTATCGCCACTTTAGCGGTTATATTCTTCTTAATATTATTAATATGCGCATCTGGGACAACTGGTTTAACAGATGCGATTAATAACAACGCGTTCTTAGCTCGCATATTTATTAAAAACCGCATCATGTCAAACATTTATCTCGTCTTAGAATATTTAACTAAAAATAATTTGTTCTTTGGCATCGCTCCTGGCATTGGTCGCGATAGAATTATCAACGCCAACACGGGCATGTTTGAAATTGAACTCGCTAAAGAAGGCGGCTTTTTAGCCATAGTCTTCATCGTTATATTCATTGTCTTATTAGCGTTTATCATCGCTAAATACATAAGAACCACGAAGGATAATAATTTGTCGAAGATAATATTTGTTTCGCTCATTATCTTATTTTTCTTATATACCTCATTTAATTACGATGCCTTCCCTCTTACACACGAAAGCGATTTAGTCGTCGGCGATATTTGGTATCTTGATCGATATAATTCCTTCTTTAAAAATCCGTTAACTTTGTTAATGCTTTCAATAATTGGCTATATTTATGTTCCTTTATTCATAAAAGATGATGAGGAGTATTCTAGAACGCCGGTAGTGATAAAAAGTGAAGAAAAAGAAGTTAAAAATGTCGACAATGATTATTCTTTTGAGGAAAGTAATGATGATGAAAAATAAGAAGATTTTACCTTTAATACTTTTACCTTTTGTCTTAGCTAGCTGCTCAAAGACCAAAGAGCTATATGATAAAAATGCATATAATAGCACGGATTTTATGCAAAATTATTACACTGAACAAAACAATGTTGACCAAGTAAAAACGATTAAAGAAGAACGCTTTAATGGCGGTGAACATGTCTATCTTTCATCATTGTCGCTTTTTGCAACAGGGCAACATCTAAACGGATTAAAAGATCGCGATCAATATGATGAAAATAATAATTTATTAGAATGGACTAAAGACACTCCGCAAGTCGACTTAGATGGTTATGGACCAGCGAAGTGCTTAACGCGAATTGACAATTCATTTGCCAACGGATTCTTATCTAGATTATATGATGGACGAGTTCGCTGCGATGGCTTGTATCAGCATTCGCGCGTTCAATTAAGTGAATCTGGTTATTCCACATTTTTCCCAAAAGAGTTGGTTTCTGCCAAGTATTTTGCAATGTCGATGTTTAATAAAACTTCGCCTAACGCCGATAGCGCATTTTCCGGTTGTTTAGCCAACATGGACCTCGAAATTAGCTTTTATCAGCATACTTCTAAAAATAACGAATACAACAAATACGTGGTAGAAATAAAGGATTTTGATATTCCTATCGACACAGGAGGAAATGCTTCGCTACTACTTTTCTATTTCTCTGATATTTTTGGTGGCAATTATATGGATATTGTTAACGGAGTGACTGCGATGTCGTTTAACTACAAAGTAAATGAAGTTAAACCAGGAGAAAATGTTTCATCATCATCTTTTACTGAAACGATCAATAAATTTGGTGTTCCATCAAGCGATAAAAATATCGAAGCGACAACGCACATGGCTTTAATGTTATACGAGGTATTGCTCCCCGATTCTTCTTGGCGTTAATTATTTTTGAAACTTCGAAATATCTAACCATTTACCCATTTCAAAGTCGCATTGATCATCATCTAATATCAATGTGCCTTTTGCCGGAGTAAATGTCATCTCTGAGAAATATATTTTTCCGTTGATGTTATATAAATCGACGCGAACAAAGGGAAATGGTTTTGCTAACGTCTCACTTAGAGATACCATCTCATCGAAATTATTGGGTTTAGTAAGTGGATAATCCGTCTTTTTCCAACCGTTAAATTGACTGCCATCAAATGGCGTCCAATCGATGTAATAGTTGTTGTAACGGATATCTTTTCCTCTTCCGGATACAACATATAATGAACGGGCTTTGCCATTGAAGACATGGATTTTATATTCAAGAGGAAGATCATTTAATTCACCGATATATTTCTCAATAATTATTCTCGGTTTTATCGATGAATAATGCTTTTCAATTGTTTTATTGCCGTAGTTAGTTTTTAACCATTTGCGAAATTGCTTTTTTAATTGTTCCTTATCAATTTCATCTTTATTTAAAACGATTTTGTTAAAAGCGCAGGCATGCGTGCATTTTAAAACGAATTGGTTTGGCAATTTAGCAAAATCGATATCCTCAAATTTATCGAACACTCCATAGACCGGAATGAGATATTTCTCTAATCCATTTTCCTTAATATATTCGCGGACGCCATCGCGCGAAGCGCATTTACTAACAAGCGGCATCTTTGGATAGACAAATAGTCGAAGATATTGGAGTTTTTCGGTGTATCTAATCGGGTTTTTTAGGTTTAGTTTATGATGAGTAATATATTTATATTGGCACTTTACATAAAATGTTGGAGAAACTCTTTTAATAAGGCCACGAAAAGGAACGACAAGCGCCCTTTTAAGTTTATTTTCCTTTAAATTAGGGTTGAGCATAAAAAAATTATAGTGGTCAAAATTTAAATTCACAATATCGCCCGTTTGATAAACCAAACAATGTTGTCATCAAATTAGTCATGTATTGAGTTTTCGATTTTTAATTATTTAGGTTGAAAGGAAAAGAAGTTAGTCCATATAATAAAGCGTTATGAAAAAAGCATTCAAATGTTGGTATAACTATTTAATCGCTCTGCTCATCGATTTAATAATTGCTATGATTGCCATCATTCCTTATTTTGCACTTAACGATTCAGCGTTATGGCCAATTACATACATATATTATGTATTTTTGTTCTCTGGCGTCGTCGTTTTCGGTCTTGGATTTATCGTTCAAGACATCTATCGAGCCCGCATTCGCCACAAAACGAAAAATTGGAATAATCCATTAGAGGAAACAAATCTTAATACTGCCTGGGCGATATTCGCTCCCGCCTTGTTAGCTGGATTAACTTCAATTTTGATCGGCGCGATTTGTTCAATTTTTCTTCATTAAACAACTAGTTTCTAGTCTTTAATTTATCATTGAATAGATTTTTCAATAATGATATATTTACTACAATCTTTTAGATTGAAAGGAGAAATTAACATGAAAAAAGGCAAATACATGGGCCGATCCATCCTCATGCTAGCTTCATTGCTTCTGACTAGCTGCGGTGGTAACGGATATGAAACTTATCCGGTGACAGGGCCATACTTAGAAGGTAAAACTGCCAAATCTCTTTATAAAGCTTATTTAGGTAGCGCGCCTACAACACTCAACCCAACAAAATCTCAAAGCGCGCAAGACGCTATGCACATCGCTAATGCTTATAGCACATTAGTTATGAATGATAGTTATGGTATTCTTCGACATGCACTCGCGACGAAGGCATCGAGATCAGATGATAACAAAACATTCACATTCACCGTTCGCGATGGTGTACCTTGGGTCAAAGCTGATGGAAGTACTTATCAATACAAAGGTGTTGATCAATTTGTATGCGCGGATGACTTTGTGAATACTGCAAAGATTATTCTTGATTACAACACTCAATCAGAAATCTACTACATGTATACATTATTTATTTCCAATGCTTGGGAATATTATTGCTACACTTTGATGACCAAGAACATGCAAGAGAAGAAGACTGGTTATACTGATTTGAAAGGTAATTATGCTAAACAAGCACAAAAATTAACCGAACTTATCAAAGAATATAGCGGTAACGATCCAGAAGAGCCAATTACCAAAGATGACATCACTTCAATTTCAAAATTTGAACGTGTTGGCGTTAAAGCTAATGGTAACACTCTTACATACACATTGAAGAACACTTCACAATTCTTCCCTACTGTTTTAACTTACTGTCCATATATGCCAGTCAACGCGAACTTCTATAAAGATGCCGGCGGAAGCGACACCTATGGAACAACAGTTGATAAGACCCTTTTCTGCGGACCATACCGCATAACTGAATTCAAGGCAAATTCAGTTAAATATGAAAAGAACGACAAATATTTCGATGCTGACAACGTCCATCTTAAAAATGTTGAATACACAGTTGTCGATTCATCTATCACTAATAAAGATATGCGTGAAGCATTCGACAAGGATGAAGTCGATGGATTCTCTTTAAGCGCGAAAGATGAAATCGGTTGGAAGCAATATATTAAAGGCGAAGATGGCACAGGAACTATTCAAGATCCTGCTAGCGATTTAGTTAACTCTCGTGAACTCGATGATGTCGACTATACATACCACTATTCATTGAATATTAATCGTTCAACTGACGAAGCTTCATACAATAATTGCACTTATTGGTCTGATTTAGGCATTACTAGTAATGAAGATAAAGTTAAAACGATCGAAAATACTAATTTAGCGATGAAGATCAAAGAATTCCGTAAACTCGTTTTAAATGCTTTTGATATTACAATTTACAATTCTCAATTCACTTCAACAGATGATGAAAATCAATATCAAATGAACACTTTCACTCCACGTGGATACGTCTTTGATGAATACGGAAAAGATTACATCGATTATTATTATGAAACATATGCTAGCAAGAAAGGTTTATCCGATAGTGCGGAAGCTAAATCTCTTGTTGGACCTCAACAAATAAGCGGTGTTCAATATCTCGAACCATCTTCTGAAAACACAGAATTTTTAACTAAATATCCTTGGTTAAATCTTCAAACGATGCGTGAGGAAGCTATTTCCGCAGTTACACAAGCACGTGATAACATCGGTTTAACCTTACCTGTCGTCGTCGACTTCTTCGGAAGTGGCGGTTTATCTACAGAATCTTTGGATATGGAACAAAGATTAGTCCGTTCATGGAACGAACGCGCGAACGGTTGCACATTATCTAGCCAACGTTCGGAAGCTTTAGGTATCCCAGTATGCGAAGGTGAAAAATATCCTTACTTCAATATGGTCTACGACAAGATGACCAGTGCAACAACCTACGATAGCGCCTCCAAGAATGGTTATTATTCAATTAGCCCATCCTGGGGTTGGATTGGCGACTACGCTGACCCACTTACTTATATGCATTGCTATGTCACCAATGGTGAAATGAGCAAGATGAGTGGTAACACCGATAATTTCGATAGCTATTCTTTAGTGGATGGCACATTGACTAAATCGGATAAATACATGCTCGATGACTATAACGCTTTAGTCAACGAAGCGAGCGAGATTTACACCTCTAACCACGAAAGATATGCGAAGTTTGCTGAAGCAGAATATATGCTCTTAAATGAACTATATCTCATCAAACCTTCATATATGTCTACACAAGGTTGGGCGGCTAGTATTTCCCGTGCAGCTGGATATGAAAATCCTAACGCTCCTTACGGTTTAGCGGATCATATTCTCTCCGGCATGTGGGTTTTAACCGAAGTTCCAACTGGCGAAGAAAGAAAAGCTGCTCGTGCTCTTCAAGCTCAAAAGAAGCAAGAAGCTTTAGATGCGGTTGGTAACAACACCATTAATCCTATTTTCGATTAACACTTATTTTTAGGGCCGGATTAAACAACCGGCCCTTTCAACGTTAAATTACTTTATGACTACTTATATTCTTGGCTATACAATCATCGCGCTCGTCGTGATTTTTGTCGTATTTGTTGAATTGGTTGGTCATAAGATAATTTTTAGAAACAATCCAAGGATTCAAAACATCTTTGGTCATCCACTTCTCATGTATTCCTTACGACGTATGGGAAGTGCGCTCATATCGATATTGTTAGCGATAACTGCAACATTCTTCTTAATTAGATTTAAGGTTAATGCCGGCGATGGCATTAGTTTTTGTCAAAGCGTCATTAAAAACTGGGATAAGATGAATGATTCTATTCGTCAAGCTCAATGCGTCTCCATTAAGGCAGAACTTGGTATAACTGATAACTGGTTTGTTGATCTATTCACCTATTTCTATAACATTTTGCCGTTTCCAAAAACTGTTTGTTTGACAAATTATGGAACGAAGATTGTCGATGGTAACATCACTTATATCGTCACCACAAGCGATTGTAGAAATACTTTGATGAATCTTGGTCGTATCTACTTTATCGAGGGCGATGTTGGTAAATATGTTACTGACGTCATCTTTGAAAGAATGGGTGTTTCCTTTAAAGTTGGTATCATCGCCGTCATCGTCGAGGTTTTATTAGGCTATCCATGCGGTATTTTAATGGCCAAGCATAAAGATGGTGTCTTTGATAAAATAGGCAAAGGTTACATCATTTCAATCGACGCTATTCCTGGCGTTGCATATTATTACATTTGGTTAGTTATTTTATGCAAATGGATCTCATTACCATCGCAATATCAAGAAGGTAATTTTGCTTCATTGCTCGCCCCAGCATTGACGATGGGCTTTACCGGTATGGCGGGTATTGCTCTATGGGTTCGACGTTTCATGCTCGATGAATTCAATTCCGATTATGTTAAATTTGCTCGCGCGAAAGGCTTATCAGAAAATAAGATTTTATATACGCACGTGTTCCGAAACGCGATCGTCCCATTGATTCGCTCGATTCCGGCAGCTATATTAGGCGCGTTACTTGGAACATTCTATCTTGAAAAGATTTATAGCATAAATGGTATCGGCGGCTTGCTTGTCATCGCTAACGATAGGAGCGATTTCTATGCATTACAAGGTATCATTATTGTTTCTGCATTAATTTCAATTATTAGTTATCTATTAGGTGATATCATCACCGCGGTCGTCGATCCGCGCGTGAGTTTCACCGATGAATAAGGAAGGAGGAAAAATATGTCACATAATAACATCGTCGATATCGATTCATGTGTCTACCATAACGTGGAAGATCTTTTCACTGTCGTGGGAGCGAGTGAAGAAAATATCGAAAAATTATCTTCCGCCCCTTATTCGTATTGGCGAGAGACGATTAAACAACTTTTTAAAAAGCCTCTTGCTATCGTTAGCATCATCGTTTTAGTCATCTTAGTTTTCTTCACGATTTTTGGACCGATGATGAACTCTCATGTAATCTATGGCGCGGACACTGAAACATTCTCTAGCCCAGACGGAAGAGGATTAGGTTGGAATTCTGTCAACTGGTTTGGTACTGGTTCATCAGGATTAAAAACATTTAAAAACCTCGATTTATGGACTTGTGTTTGGGTCGGCACAAGACTATCGCTTATCTTAGCTACAGTCGTGGCATTAATTAATACCTTCTTTGGCATTTTGATTGGATCTTTGTGGGGATATTTTAGAAAACTTGACCCAATTCTAATCGAATTAAGAAACTTTATTTCCAATATTCCTGACTTGCTTTTGTACTTCTTATTGATGCAATTTTTAAAGCCAAGTTTTTGGGTTATTGTCTTCTTGCTATGCATGTTTGGATGGATGGGCCTTGCTGGATTTATTCGTAACCAAATCATCATCATCCGTAATCGCGACTATAACATTGCTTCAATTACCTTAGGTTCATCATCTAAGTCGATGATTTTACATAACCTTTTACCTTATTTAATTTCTGTCATCGTGACAGTTGTTTCAACCGCTATCCCAAGTGCGATATCCTCTGAAGTTGGCTTAGCCTTCTTTGGCTTATCATTTAGCTATTCAAATGGCGACGTTACACTTGGACAATTATTGACCGATGTCACTAATACAGGTGCTTGGCAAGAGAACTTTAATCAACTGCTCGTTCCGTTAATTGTTTTGGTGCCATTAACCGTCGCGTTCTTCTATTTAGGTCTAGTTCTTGCTGATGCAACTGACCCGAAAAACCATCGTTAGAAAGGAGCTTTTATGGATAAAGAAATTGTCTTATCAGTTAAGAATTTATCTGTCGGTTTTCTTTCACATGGCAAAAAGATGAACGTCATTCGCGACATCTCTTTGGATGTTTATAAGGGTGAAACGCTTGCTATCGTCGGCGAATCGGGATCTGGTAAATCAGTGTTTACCAAAACATTTACTGGAATGCTAGAAAGTAATGGCTATATTTCTAATGGTTCCATCATGTTTGACGGCATCGATTTAGCCAAATTAAAAACCACAAAAGAGTGGAGCGGAATTCGTGGAAAGCGTATCGCTACAATCTTTCAAGACCCGATGACCTCACTTAACCCATTATTATCAATTGGCTATCAAATCGAAGAAGTTTTAAGACTTCATCATGGATTAAATAAAAAAGAAGCGCGCGAAGAAGCGATTAACCTTCTTAAAAAAGTTCGTATTCCTGACCCTGAGAAAAGAATTCACGACTATCCTTTCCAATATAGCGGGGGAATGCGTCAACGCGTCGTCATCGCCATCGCTTTAGCATGTCGTCCAGAGATATTGATCTGCGATGAGCCAACAACCGCTTTAGACGTCACTGTTCAAGCGCAGATACTCGAACTTATCCGCGAATTACAAAAAGAATATCATTGGACAACTATATTTATTACTCACGATTTAGGCGTCGTCGCCAATGTCGCCGATAGAATCGCTGTTATGTACGGCGGACAAATTATTGAATATGGAACCGCTGAAGATGTTTTCTATTATCCCGCTCATCCATATACATGGGCGTTATTATCTTCTTTACCTCAACTAGGTAGTAAAGATGAACCGTTAGTTTATATCAAGGGCAATCCGCCATCATTCAATGAAGAAATTATTGGTGATGCTTTCGCTATTCGTAACGATTATGCAATGCGCATCGACTATATCAATGAACCTCCGATGTTCAAGATTAGCGATACTCATTTCGCTAAAACATGGTTGCTCGATTCAAGAGCACCAAAGGTGGAAAAACCAAAAATTATTCAAAATTTACGTGAACGTATGGACATCGCTGCGAAAGAACTTCAAAGAGAGGTAGGTAAGAAACATGGATGAGAAAATAACCTATCTTGACGTGGCAAACATTTATCACGAAAAAGAATCTTTAGAATTATCGAAAAAACAACTTCTCAAAAAGAAAGATACAAATTCTGGAGATTTAAACGATATTCAAGGAAATAAAGATGATGTCATTACGATGTCTCATGTTGACATCGGTTTTAAACGCGGGACTGATTTACGACTTGTCGTTAAAGATTTTTCACTTGCTATTAAACGTGGCGAAATCTTTGGTCTAGTCGGCGAATCTGGTTCAGGTAAAACGACAATTGGTCGTTCTATCATGCGCATCATTCCGACCATGGGCGGAGAAATTCGCTTCAATGGTCAAAGAATTTCGGGAAAAGTTTCATCAAAAACAGCGCGCGAGCTCAAAACAAAAATTCAAATGATTTTCCAAGATCCGAGCGCCTCGCTTAACGATAGAGCTAATATCGACTACATCGTCTCTGAAGGCATTCGCGCCTTCCATCTATACGAAAACGAGGAAGATCGCCTCGAAAAAGTTGAGGAGATGATGCGCAAAGTCGGTCTTAGACCTGAACATCTTAAACGTTATCCTCACGAATTTAGCGGCGGTCAACGTCAACGCGTTGGCATCGCTCGAGCCATGCTCATGCATCCTGAAGTCGTCATCGCTGATGAGCCGATTTCCGCTTTAGATGTTTCTATCCGCGCGCAGATATTAAATTTAATTAAAGAATTCCAAAAAGAGAGCAATATGACCGTCATCTTCATTGCTCACGATTTATCCGTTGTTAAATATATCTCTGACCGTATCGGCGTTATCTATGGAGGTAATCTAGTTGAACTTTGTTCAGCGAATAGATTATTTGAAATGCCGCTTCACCCATATACAAAATCGCTTTTAAGTGCGATTCCTCTCCCAGATCCAAAAGTGGAAAAGGAAAAGAAGATTATCACTTACAATCCATTTGACCATCATTATCGCTATGATGATGTCCCTCAATTATACGAGGTGGAAAAAGATCATTATGTTCGTTGCAACAGCAAAGAACTAGCTCAATATAAGAAAATCGTTTTTGAAGAAGGAGGCAAAAAATAATGGAATACATCGAACAAAAACCACAAGAAATTAAGCCTCACCAAAAGCGTAATAAAATTATCCTCATCTCTGTTATTTCTGCGCTTGTTGTCGCTGCGATTGCTATATCGTATTATTTCCTTATCAGCCGAGTGTTTATTGAATATGAAAATATCGGTGTCTTTACCTATTCATATCGTTATGATGAAGATGGAGAAGGCGTAACTATTGATGCGATTAAAGAGGATAACCCTCTTCCAGCGAAGTTTCGTATTCCTAATAAACTCAATGGAAGACCAGTTGTTGAAATCGCTGATAACGTATTTTCTAAAAATACTGATATCGAAGAAATCATCTTCCCAAATTCGCTGAAACGCATTGGCAATTATTGCTTTGATGGTTGTACAAATTTAGTTAAATTCAATATTCCTGAATCACTAAATTCTATTGGAACCGATGCATTTAATGACACCGCTTGGCTAAATGATCAAAATGATGGCGAAGTTACTATCGGCCATATGCTTTATACTTATAAAGGCGAGATGGAATACAATTCAGCTGTTGTGAAAAGCGAAGATTCCCCGATAGCAAGTCAGTATAATGGAACAATTGTCAACTTAGGCAAATATACGAACATGTCATCCGGTGTTTTCAAAGGCCAATCCGGATTAGTTTATGCTGAAATTCCTGATGATTATACTGAGATTCAAGATTCAACATTTGAAGACTGCGATAATCTAGAAACTGTCGAATTACCTGATAAACTCGAAACTATTGGTGAATATGCTTTCTCGTATTGCTCTTCGCTTGTTAACATCGCTATTCCTCACACTGTTACCTATATTGGCGACAACGCATTTGCTAGCACAAAACTAAGTGGCGATATTTCATTAAATGATAAACTTACATATCTAGGAAGCGGAGCTTTTAGAAAATGCAGCGAAATTACATCTGTCAATATTCCTGAGGATTTCGAATCGATTTCCGATAATTTATTCGAAGATTGCTCTTCTCTTAAGACCGTTAAATTCTCCGAAAAGGACTATACAGTTAATTCAACTATTTCAACGATTGGCGAATGCGCATTCAAAGGTACTGCGATTGAAGAATTTTATATTCCGTTCAATGTTTCAAGCGTGAAAAAAGGCGCGTTTAGCGAATGCAAAAATTTAACATCGGTGTTTGCTTATAACAATTTAACTGGTTCTAAGGAAATGGCGCATTATATCGATGAAGATGAAGGAACATCAGGCTTTGAGCCTCTCGATTCATATCAAGGTATTGTTAAATTTGAAGCTGAAGTGTTTAAAAAATCATCATCATTCAAAGAACTTGTCCTCGTCGACGAGAATAAAAATATATTATCCGCGAGAGATGAAGTTAATATTCCAGTTACTGCTGTTAATCTAGGTGGTACAAATCAAGATGCCTACCTATTCACCGACACTTCGATTAGCACCCTTCGCCTTGCTAAAGACTTCTCTAATGCTTCTCAAGAAATTAAAGACACTTATCAATCCACTAATTCGAATAAGATTACTGTTTTACCTCCATCATTTGCCGAAGGTGCGACTAATTTAACTCGTATCGATTTTGGTGGTGAATCCTCCACGATTACCACGATTAACCGCGCTGCATTTAAAGGCTGCGAAAGTTTAGAAGATATTGAACTCGCGGATTCAATTGTCACTATCGACACGAATGCATTTGAGAATTGTTCATCTCTTAAAAATATTAAGTTATCCAAGAATTGCGCAGGTTTAACAGCAAATATCTTTGCAAATTGCTCATCTTTGGTTTCCTTAAGTGTGCCAGCATCATATAAGACTATTGGGGCCAACGCGTTCAATGGTTGTTCATCATTAGAGTCAATCGTGTTTGAAGATATGACTAATTCCATCACCAATATCGCCAATGGCGCATTTGCAAATTGTTCTAAGCTTAAAAGCATTTCAATTCCTGCTTCTTGCGATTCATTGTCAACGAACATTTTTGAAAATTGCGAATCATTAACTGAAGTAACATTTGCTGATGAGACACCTATCAGTTCTATTTCTAATGCGATGTTTAAAAATTCTGGAATTATAAAAATAACTCTTCCGAAAAATATAACCTCGATCGGTAATGAAGCCTTTGCTAATTCAAAACTCGAAGAAATTACTTTAAAAGCCACGAATGTTGTCTCCTTTAGCGAATCATCTTTCGAAGGCGTCAGCCTAAAACATATTTACGTTAACGAAGATTTACTCGAGCAATATAAAAACGATTCATCTTGGAAACAATATGAAGCAATCATCGAAAAAATATCGTAAAGATTTGCTTGTTGAATCTCACGATGTCGATCCTTTTTATAATCTCAAATTAGCTAACTTATTCGTCTATTTTCAAGATGTTGTCACCGAGCACATGGAGAAATTAGGCATCAATAAAACGATTATTAACGACAAAGGAATGTATTGGGTTGTCACGCGTTATAAAGTTCACATCAATCGCTTGCCCAAATATTTAGAAGATATAAGTATTAGAACCTATCCTGGGAAAGATATGCGTTTTATATTTCCGCGATTTTTTGCTGTAAGCGATAAGAACGACAATCCATTGGTGGAAGCATCCTCCACTTGGATGGTGCTAGATAAAAAGAATAAACAAATTGTTTTAAAGCCATTTGATGCATCGCTTTTATATCATCACTCTGAGGAGGGAGAATTATCTCTTCCAGGGAAAATAGAGGATAAGGAAGTAAAGGTTGTTTCAAAAAGAACAGTTTTATTGTCGGATTTAGATTTAAATAATCATCTTAACAACACAAAATACATTGAATATATAACCGATTTATTGGGCTATGAGTTCATTAGGGAAAATATTATCACCGACTTTGAAATTAATTTTAATAAGGAAATCGCTTATTCAAAAGAGGTCCTATTAGCATCTTACCAAGAAGAAAATGTAGTATATGTCGATGGAATCGTTGATGGTGAGGTTGCATTCAAGAGCAAAACCACTTTTTCTAAGCGTTTTTAAGCATCTATTTTTATAACTTTTTCTTGCTTTTTATAAAGTAGTGATTTTAAGGCAATAAAATAAGAAAAATATATACACTGTCAAATTATCAAGACTTTCTTGTTTGGGCTTTCCTTCCAATTTTATATAATAAACACAACTCAATTTCAGTTGAGAAGGCGTCTTCACCTTCTATTAAAGGGGGAAGCGTTGTTTACGGGAGATAAAAATATGTTATCAGTAAAGAAAAGAGACGGTAGTTTACAAGAATTCAACCTTAAGAAAATTGAATCAGCAATTGAACGCGCGTTTATGGCGGAGCATAAATTCTTTAATGATGACATTATCGGTATGCTCGCCTTAAGAACGACAGCTGAATTTAATAAAAATGTTAAAAACGATGTTATTGACATCGAAGATATTCAAGATGCGGTGGAAGTTACGCTTATCCAAGCGGGCTATATCGATGTCGCTAAAAGCTATATGGTTTACCGTAAGCAACACGAAAACCTCCGCCAAATCAAAAGCACAAATATCGACTATAAAAATGTCATCAACAATTATTTAAAAATTAACGATTGGCGCGTCAAAGAAAATAGCACGGTCACCTATTCTGTTGGCGGGCTTATTCTCTCCAATAGCGGTGCGATTACCGCCAACTATTGGCTTAGCGAAATCTACGACCAAGAAATTGCTAACGCTCATCGAAATGCGGATATTCATATCCACGATTTATCGATGCTCACCGGCTACTGCGCGGGTTGGTCGCTTAAGCAACTTATCAAAGAAGGTTTAGGAGGCGTGCCTGGAAAGATTACCTCTTCTCCTGCCAATCACCTATCAACGCTTTGCAATCAAATGGTCAATTTCCTTGGCATTATGCAAAACGAATGGGCGGGCGCGCAAGCATTCTCTTCCTTTGATACCTATCTCGCCCCATTTGTGAAGGTAGATAATCTCTCATACAAAGAGGTCAAACAATGCATTCAATCCTTTGTTTATGGCGTTAACACTCCATCTAGATGGGGAACGCAAGCGCCATTTACGAATATTACTCTCGATTGGACTGTACCTAACGATATGGCGGAACTTAACTGTATCGTCGGAGGCAAAGAGGTCGATTTTAAATATAAAGACTGCGTCGAAGAGATGGCGATGATCAACAAAGCCTTCATCGAAGTGATGATTGAAGGCGATGCGAATGGTCGAGGTTTCCAATACCCAATTCCGACTTATTCAATTACAAAGACCTTTGATTGGTCTGATACTGAGAATAATCGTCTATTATTCACGATGACCGCCAAATACGGTACACCTTATTTTTCAAATTACATCAACTCTGATATGGAGCCTAGCGATGTTAGAAGTATGTGCTGTAGACTTCGTCTCGATTTAAGGGAACTTAGAAAGAAATCAGGTGGATTTTTTGGAAGTGGTGAATCGACTGGCTCTGTCGGCGTTGTCACGATTAATATGCCACGTATTGCCTATTTGGCAACCGATGAGGCAGATTTTTATAACCGATTAGATAAGATTATGGATATTTCCGCGCGTTCATTAAAAGTTAAGCGCAACACCATCACCGCCCTTCTTGAAGCGGGCCTTTATCCTTATACAAAACGTTATTTAGGCACATTTAATAATCATTTCTCTACGATTGGTCTAGTTGGTATGAATGAAGCGTGTTTAAATGCTCGTTGGATTAAAAAGAATCTAACCTACCCTCAATCGATTGAATTTACGAAGAATGTCTTAAATCACATGCGCGAAAGATTGTCAGATTATCAAGAACTTTATGGCGATTTATATAATCTTGAAGCCACACCTGCGGAATCGACAGCTTACCGCTTAGCTAAGCACGATAAGGAAAAATATCCAAATATCATCACTGCGAGTAAAGAAGGTCATACACCTTATTACACCAATTCATCGCACTTACCAGTAAATTATACCGATGATATCTTTAAAGCCTTAGATATCCAAGATGGACTTCAAACGTTATACACATCAGGGACAGTTTTCCACGCTTTCTTAGGCCAAAAATTGCCTAATTATAAATCGTGTATGAACCTAGTTCGCAAGATTGCGGAAAATTATCACATTCCTTATTACACGATGTCTCCTACATATTCAGTATGTAAAGACCATGGCTATCTTGATGGTGAGCAATTTACTTGTCCAAAATGTGGCGGAAAAACTGAGGTTTATAGCCGTATCACCGGTTATTATCGACCGATTCAAAACTGGAATGATGGCAAAAGCGAAGAATATAAGAATCGTAAGGAATACGACTTGAAAACCTCGAATGCTGATTTCAAGGATCGAAAAGTTGAAGAATGCCAAGAAGAAAAATGTAGTGTAGAACCTATAAGCAATGAAACTATTCTCTTCGGCACGAAAACTTGTCCAAATTGCCAAATGGCGAAGATGCTACTCAATAAAGCAAACATTAAATATCGATTTGTAGACGCGGAGGAAAACGTCGAAGAAACAAAGAAATTTAATGTTAAAAAAGTTCCAACCTTATTTGTTAATGTCGACAATCAATATGTCGCATATGAAAACGCCTCAAATATTAAAGGATATATTGAGTCATTAAATTAATATGATTTACGATACGCTTATCGTCGGGGGAGGTCCCGCGGGATTATCTTTAGCCCTATATTTACTTAGGAATAATAAGAAGGTTTTCCTATTGGAAAAAGAAAACATTGGAGGGCAAATTGCTAATTCTCCGCGCGTTGAAAATTATCCTTCAATTAAAGAAATATCTGGGTTAGATTTCATTAACAATTTGTTTGAACAAGTCTCATCTTTGGGCCTTGAATTCGATTTAGAAGATGTCATCGATATTCAAAAAGAAAACGATTTGTTCATCGTTAAAACGAATTATCATAGCTATCAAGCAAAAACTGTCGCCTTAGCTAATGGGGTGAAACATAGAATGCTCGGACTTAATAATGAAGACAAATTCGTTGGTAATGGCATCTCCTTCTGTGCCTTATGCGATGGACCAATGATTAAAGGTGAAGAAGCTTATATCATCGGCGATGCAAATACAGCCTTACAATACGCCTTGCTATTAACTGATTATTGCCCAAAAGTGCATATGTATACATTGTTTGATCGCTTCTTCGGCGACGAAATGCTCATTGATAAGGTTAAAAACAATAAGAAGATCGATTATGTGCATAACATGAATCTTATTGAATATTTAGGCGAGGATAAATTAACTGGCTTAGTCTTTGAAAATATTAAGAGCAAAGAAAAAGTTACAGTTAACACGAAAAATGTTTTTGTTTGTATCGGCCAAATTCCTCAAAATGATAATTTTAAACATTTACTTGATTTAGATAGAGGCTATGCCATAGTCAATGAAAAAATGGAGACAAAAACTCCAGGATTATTCGTCATCGGTGACTCAAGAAAAAAAGATGTTCGACAACTTGTCACCGCTTGCTCTGATGGCGCGGTCGCGGCAATAGCGATATTAAAGCGATTAGGTTAATATCCTCTTAGTTCAACATTTTTGATGTAGTCTTTGAGGATTTTTTGATATTCCTTTGCTTTTTCTTCTTTTACTTCGTGAAGCGATGGATTAAGCACACCATCGCGATAGACATATTTTTGTAGGAATAATTTATCCGTTCCTTGTAGTAATTGTCCTATTTCTTCGATGTCCTCGTGCGTGAAATATTCATCCACGAGAGTTGTTCTAAATTCGTATTCAGTAGCGGACGCTTTAATTAATTCAATCGATTGATTTATATCATCAAGGTTTACATTTATTCCTGAAACCAAATTATATTTATTTGGCGAAGCTTTTATATCCATTGCCACATAATCTAAAAGTTTTTCATCCAATAATTCTTTAAGGACTTTAGGATTACTTCCATTTGTATCTAATTTAATTTTGTAGCCTAATTTCTTAACCTCTTTAATCGTCTCTTTTAAATCTTTTTGAAGCGTCGGTTCACCTCCAGAAAAGGTAACCGCATCAACTAGACCCCTTCTAGATTTAAGATATTCATATATTTTCTTATATGATAGTTGTTCATTAGATAGAACGACATTTTTATAATTGTGACAAAACGGACATTTAAAGTTGCATCC
>CAVILR010000014.1:0-21483 GCA_963643725.1 Lachnospiraceae bacterium
ATGCGCTCATAGCTCAGCTGGACAGAGCATCTTCCTCCTAAGAAGAGGGTCGGACGTTCGAATCGTCTTGAGCGCGCCACAAGGGTTTTGATTTCGCTCGTTTGTGATTTCAAGACTTTTTTGTTGGCAATTTGCAAAGATTTTGTTCGCCTTGCTAATGTTTTTTTAATCCGCTTATAAGGCCTAATATGTTTTTTCTAATCCTTTAAACAGCCCATTTACTTTCGAGTTTTATTTATATAAGTGCATATCGACCATCTTCAAGATGCAAAACGCGAATCGTGATAATGTGATATTTTTCCGCCAAGAGAGTTTGAAAAAACATTTAATCTCGAAAGACAAACGTCACAAAATATGACCCAATGTATCAAAATCTATATTGAAATAATCTGGGTTAATACCAGATGTATAAATTGTAAAAGAAAGGTTTTTATCATTCATAAACTATATAAATCGGAATTTCCCGTGTGTTTTGTTCGGAATTTCCCGTGTGTTTTGTTCGGAATTTCCCGTGTGTTTTGTTCGGAATTTCCCGTGTGTTTTGTTCGGAATTTCCCGTGTGTTTTGTTCGGAATTTCCCGTGTGTTTTGTTCGGAATTTCCCGTGGCAATTATTCGAAACTTGCGATACTTTTTCATTTTTACGTGCCAATTTTAATATATTTATCTATAACTGAATTTAACTTATATTATTGTGACTAATATACAAATCTTATTGTGAATAATTACTACTTGAATATATGTTGATTTGTTGTATTATTATGTTGTTGCTCAAATGGGCCTGTAGCTCACCTGGGAGAGCGCCTCCATGGCATGGAGGAGGTAGCCGGTTCGATCCCGGTCAGGTCCACCAAAAATTAAAATTGGGCAACGATAATTAGAAATTTAAATTTTGTGCTCAGTCACTTAATTGTTGGAACATAGCTAAGATATATTGAAATAGAAAGTTGATGTAATAGTGGCATAAACTATTACGTTTTTAATATCTATCAACGTTTTTGTTAGTTAGTCTAGAGAATTAATATTCAATAAGAAATCAAAGAGGTTCAAATGCAATATGCCATCTTCATCATATTTGCCTGAACCGCCGTATTTTGTAATTAGCACCTTCTTATAAGCGTTACTTATTGATTTAAAAGGTCGTGTTTCTTGTCTCATCTTTTCTTCATCAGGTATCATCATTGCAGATTGGATATAAATAACCTTATCAAATTTTTCGGCGATGAAGTCTATCTCGAGGTTCATCCTAACGGTCTTTCCGTTTGAGTGATCAAAGACGGGGATAACTCCGATTGATACATTGTAGCCTCTATAGATGAGTTCGTTATAAATTACGTTCTCCATATAATGAGGCTCTTGCTCTTTTCCTTTGAAGTTGGCGGCAGCGTATCTAAGGCCCATATCTTCAAAATAATATTTTCCGGATGCGCCTATAAACTTTCGCCCATTAAGATCGTATCTTGCTGCTTGATTGATTAAAAAGGAGTCCTCCATGTGCTCAATGTATTTTGCTACGGTTACAGGCTGAATAGATGATTTTATTTCGGCTTTGAAGGTATTGGCAATTTTTGTTGGATTGACTATTGAACCGACGTTTGTTGCCATCACTTTTACAAGATCTTTGATCGTGGCCTCACCTCTAAGGGAATGTCTTTCAACTATATCGTTAATATAGGTGCTATTGAAGACGGACTCTAAATATGCTCTTTTAGATGGCTCATCAGGAAGTAATGACACTTGAGGCAATCCGCCATAAAGATGATATTCCTGCCATAAAGCTATATTGTCTAATACTCTTTCCTTATTGGCTTCTTTGAATTCCTTAAATGTAAGGG
Source organism: Lachnospiraceae bacterium (assembly GCA_963643725.1). Taxonomy (GTDB): domain Bacteria; phylum Bacillota_I; class Bacilli_A; order RFN20; family CAG-826; genus Fiminaster. The sequence continues at coordinate 1,835 of CAVILR010000014.1, forward strand.
GATGGACTCTAATTTGCCAACCTCGACCCCTAAATTCTGTCGCGATGTCGCTAGAGAGCATGCGGGAGTTTGAACCGGTGACAAAGACATCGACATTGTTCATGTGGAGAAAGCCATTTAAGACGTCATAAAAGGATATCATAGGAACAGCATTATTTGGTGTTTCGTATCCATCAAATGCTGGATTCTTTATCTTTTCACACATTTGTATCTCGTCGATTAGAAAATAATATTTTGCTGTTGTATCTGTTATTTTTTCTTTGAAATATGATGATAGTTTCAAAGGATTTCTATAGGAAATATTATTATCATCATCTAGAGTTAATTCGATGATGTGGTCATTTGCTACGCCGATGGATAGAAGATAATTTTTGAATAAGTGAAAGAGCAAAAAGGATTTTCCACTTCTTCTTGGTCCGGTGATAATTTTCACCATTCCATTATTCATAGATTTCTTTAATTGTTCGAGATAAGTATCTCTTGTTATATACATAAATATAAGCTCCTCAGTGCATAATTTTGTGCGTTTGCACACTTTTATGCATTAACTATATCATATTATTAAAAATAATGCACAAAAATGTGCGCAATATAGTTAAATTATTAATTGTTATTAAATACATCGTATTTCACGATTGTTGCATTATTCTCATCAACTCGATTTGTTATTTGAAGAATATTAAAAAATAAAGCAGTCTGTTGTTAATAATTAGCCTATCATTTGATAGTCTTAAGATAACGCAATTTGATAAGTTAATAATATGAATAATCTTATAAAAGCCATAAGAGCACAAGCTGGAATGAATCAAGAACAGTTTGCTGAGGTTCTTGGAACCACACCATTATCTATTAATCGGTGGGAGAACGGGAAAACTGAACCCAGCAAAATGGCGCAGAAACAGTTATTTGAATTTTGCAAGAATAACAATTTTGATTTATTCGACTATATTGTTAGTGAGATTAAGTGCGATGCAACCGATAATGGATTGATTGTATATCACGGTTCCAAGAAAGGGATTGATAGCGGTGTTGCGCCACTAAGCCGTAAGGCATGTGACTTTGGAAAAGGGCTTTATCTCGGCACTGACCCAGCGCAGCCATTAACATTAATCTGCGATGAAGATAAGCCTATTCTTTATACAATGAAACTTGATTTAACAGGATTGAAAGTTTTAACAATTGAAAAAAGTCTCGAATGGGCAATGCTAATCGCTTATTATCGCGGTTATATGGATGAAGCGAAAGGAAGTAAGATTTACAAAAAATACGAAACAATGGCGGATGGATATGATGTCGTAGTTGGTTATATCGCCGATGATCGTATGTATCGAGTGATGAAGAGTTTTTTTGAAAAAGAAATAACTGATGCCGCGCTCATTCATAGTCTTTCGTCTTTAAAACTTGGCCGTCAGTATGTTTGCAAAACATTAAAAGCGTGCAATCAACTCGAAATCATAAGTAAAAGAGAAATGAAACCTCTTGAACTTAATATACTTCGTGAAAAGAGCATTGTTAGAAGACAAGAGAGTATAAATCTTACGGAAGAAATATTAATAAAATATCGAAGAGAAGGAAAATTCTTTGATGAGATTTTAAAAGGTGAGCAAGATGAGTGATAGTTTACGTTTAGCGCTTTCGGACATGCAAGGACAGTTATTTGAGATGTCTATTGATAAAGGTTTAGATAGCGAATCATTTATCAAGGCTTTTATGCTCTCAGATATAGCCAACGACCTCGATTCAGCATTTAATCATATGCATTGGGCGGGCAAAGAATACATTATGGAGCGTATTCTTGATGAACTTAAAGATAAACTAAAAATTGGCGGCGACATCTATGATCGAGAAACGATGTATTGGACGGGTTATGTTTATAGACAATGGCATTATTACACCGTCGAATGCAGTAAAGATATTTATAGACAAGCGTCGGCAAAAACGATGAGGATAACCTATTTTCCATATCATATCTTGAGCGTAAAAATGGCAATAGATAGACTGAAAGAGTCGTATCTAGAAAAGCACAAAAAATAATTAACAAATTTTAACAATTAGTCGATAAAGAATCCTCATAGGAATTTAAAAGTTTAAATTGTGAAATAAGCAAAGATGCGTTCCTTTTCTTTGAAGAACTAACAATTTTATTCATAAAATTAGTTATGGAAATATCTATTCTCAACTATTAAAATTCAATAGTATGAAACGAAAAGTTGACACAGACTTTGCTCCACTTACTGAGAAGAGTAAAAGACAATTAGCAATATTAGAGAAATATCACGATATCGACTATGAGAATAGAACGATAGACTTAGAATTACATTATAAGAAGATATCGGACATCTTAGAAGGCGATGTATCGACGAAAGATTATCCTAAATTTAAAAGGGAAATACTACAAAGAGCTAGTGAAATTATCGATGGTTTTCCTCTTGATTTTAAAGTGAATTTAAAACTTAAAATTGATGATTTTGAAGGTTATAGCGTCAATGAAGTCATGGAATCGTTCAAGGATTCGCTTGAAATGTTTCATTATGCTGTATATCGAGAGAAAAATCGTAATTGGGTTTTCGCGGTTATCTTTTCTGTCGTCGCTGCCTTAGTTTTATTCCTTCGCGTCTTCGCTTCATCGAATGAAATTATTGCCTCTAGTTCAATTATTGATGAGATATTAGATATTATCGCCTGGGTTTTCCTTTGGGAAGCTGTAACTATTATTTTCCTTTCTCCTGGCGAATTAAGGGAAATATCTTTTAAACTCGCTAGAAGGCTCATGTCTATATCATTATTAGATAAAGATAAAAATGTCTTATCTTCCGTTGATAAAGATGCTATAACGCTCAACTGGATTGAAGAAGGCCGTAAGGAATCGACGTCGCGACTTCTTCTACTTATCTCAGGCGCGGCCACGCTTAGCATCGGCATCGCTAATTTGGTAACGTCATCAAAAGATTTATACGATTTATTCACAGTTACTTTACCTAGTAACGACTTTTCAACTCTTAGCATAACGATTGTTTCTATCATTACTAATTTTGTTATCGCTTTTTTATTTGTTATCGGCGGGATTGGCGCCTTATCAACATTTAAAGAAAAAGGACCATTTAGATCTTTTGTCCCCTTCATGGCTTATATTTATTTAGTTTTAGTTACGTTATATCTTGTCATTATCATCGCGATGGTTGTGCTTGTATATCAAACAACTGGCAACTTTGATATAACTACATTACTACAAGGCATCTTCTCTCAAGGTGTAACAATTCTTTATTTCGTTAGCTATCTTCTTTTCAATCTCAGCAAGAAAAAGCAAGCAAGTTGAATATTCAACTTATATGTTTATAAAATAGCGTTTCCTTGCTATATTATTCATGCATGTCAGTGAACGAGATTAATACTTTTGATATAAACAATAACCCTATTTCCTCCTTAGAGACGAACAACATTGCTCTTAGCGATGAATTGTTTTGCTCTGAAGGCAATGATAGCGAGTCGCTATACGCCAAAAACAAGCGTATTAATAATTCGTCGAAAAAGGCTGCGATCGCATTAACCTTGTCCATCAGCGTCTTTACCGGGGCAGCGACTTTATCTAATGCATTACTTGGTAGCGACCCTATCATCAACAATTTTTCTAATAGCATCATCGTTAATGAAAATACCTTGAGTTATAACTTTGATATCAATATTGAAAATTCCTCGCTAAGGATGGATGTGTTTTATCTTAGTGATGTCATTTATTCTTATACATTTTCGACAAGTGGAACATATGCGGAAAATATCAATTTGTCTAAAAAAGGACAATACGTTATGAAGTTTTTTAGTTCAAACCTCTTTGATTATGAACGCGAATTAAGCGATTATCGATATACATTTATTATTTGATGGAGAACGTTATGGCAGACAAAGAAAAAGTGAATCAACAAGAAGTAAATGTTAAACATGGATGGTGGAATAATAAAACTAAAGGCAAAAAGATTTGGTTTATTGCCTCGATGGTTATATTGGTCTTAGCTATTATCTTTTTAATTACTTTATTATTCGCGCGCGAGATTTATAATGATGCATTTGCTGATGAACTTTATGGCGAAGGCGTTCAAAACGGCTTTGTTGCAATTGCTAATACTTTTAATGGAGCTTCTAAGAAACTTATTAAAAGCGTTATTATCATCCTTTTATCTTTTCTAGTTTCTTTTCTAGTTTCATTTTTGGTTCGCATTTTTGTTAGCGGCGCAAATAAACGAGCGATGACAACTGGTTCAATTATTAAATCACTTTGTCGTTATGTAATTATTATGGTTGCCATTGCTCTACTTCTTACGACGTGGGGAGTCAATGTAACAGGAATCGTTGCTTCGATTGGCGTTTTAACATTAATTATTGGTTTAGGCTGTCAATCGCTTATCAACGATGTTGTCAGCGGACTATTCATTGTTTTCGATGATTATTTCTCGGTTGGCGATATTGTTATCATCGATGGATTTCGTGGATATGTTGAAGAGGTTGGCCTTCGCGCGGTCAAGATTAGCGATCGCATCGGCAACATTAAATCAATAAATAATAGTTCGATTACATCAGTTATTAATTTATCTAGACAACTCAATCATATCTCGATAACGATGCCTGCCTCATTTAATGAGGACATTGAGCGTTGTGAAGCGGTCTTTGCTCGCGAACTCCCCTTAATTAAAGAGAGAATGCCGATGATTATCAATGGGCCAGTATATAAGGGTGTTGATAGTATCGATAATGGAGCGATATATTTCTCATTTGGTTTTGATACCAAAGCGGAATTCCGTTTTCAATCAACTCGCGATTTTAAACGCGAGATATATCAAATGTTTGTTAAAAACGATATCCTCATCCCTTATCAACAAGTGACCGTTAATTCTCCAGATTCCAAAGCCCGTCCAAAGGCGAGTGAAGAGGACAAAAAATTATCGATGCAACTCGATAAGAAAAACAAAGCTCGAAATGGACCGATGAAAAAGCAACGCTTAAGCGATAAAATTGCTAAGGCTTATATCGATACGGTGAAAACGGTTGAGGACGATTTGAAAAATAATCAATAAATATGTTAAAAAGCGTTAACGAATCGTATAAACATCATCTTTTCTATTTTATCTTTGGGCCACTTCTAAAAATGGTTGAAGCCATTTTTGATTTACTCATCCCTTTATTCATGAAGGCGGTTATTGATTTATGTCAATACGATGGAATTGTTGAAGCGATCGACGATTCTAGTAAGATATCTAAGCAATTGGCGAGATTTATTCGTTTATTTGGAATATGGATTCCTTCTAATCAGGTTTTTAATGATGCCTTAATCGGTTTTACGATCATTCTCTCAATGGGTATCATCGGTTTTTTAGTGACGATGTTAACTCAATATATCGCCGCGAAGACCGCGATGAGCGTCGCTAGTGAAGTGCGAAATTCGTTAATACAAAAGAGTATGTCTTTATCAAAAAAAGATGTTGAGAAGATTGGGCGAAATAAACTGTTAACCATCATCAATAGCGATTCATATCAAATTCAACAAGGCGTATTAATTTTTATTCGCCTCATCGTCCGCGCCCCATTCATCATCTTGGGCGCATTAGCCATTTCTTTCCTATTATCTTGGCAAATCGGCATTGTTTTTGCTTCAATTATCCCTTTAATATTAGTCATCGTTTTTGTCATAATGAATCGCTCTTCCAAAGAATATGTATCTATTCAAGGTAAGTTAGATGGCCTATCTAGAAAAAGCGATGATACCTTAGAAGGAGCAAAAGTAATCCGCGCGTTTAATAAGCAAGAATCTGAAAACAAGCGTTATGAAAAGATGTCTAGTGACTATCAAAAAGCGGCGGTTCACGTCAATAAGATTAACTCACTTATTAATCCTTTAACATTTGCCATTATTTCTATAGCTACAATCTTAGTTGTTGTTATCGCTGGACTACCTTTAAAAGATGTATCTAATGATTTAGGTGTTTTAAGCGCATCGACAATTATTACTGAGGTCGCATATCTCGCTCAAATATTCGTCACCTTAGTTCAATTAACCAATGTTATTCTCATCCTCACTAAAGCGCGGGTCTCACGCAAAAGGGCGGATGAGGTTTTATCGATAATAACCTCAATCAATGATGAGGAAAATGCGATTACAAAAGAAATCGATATCGGCGAAGAAATCATCGCGTTTAAAGATGTATTTTTACGTTATGAAGACGGAGGTAATTACACTTTAAAAAATATCAACTTTTCGCTTAAAAAAGGTGAATCATTGGGCATCATTGGAGGAACGGGAAGTGGAAAAACTTCTCTCATCTCCCTTATTGAAAGATATATCGATGTAAGTGATGGGGCATTGTTATATAAAGGCGTGAATATCAAAGATTATCGACTTTTTTCACTTAGAGAAGAGATCGCTTTAGTGCCGCAAAAATCGACATTGATTAAAGGAAGCATTCGTGAGAATTTATCGATGGGTAAAGACTATAGCGATGAATCGCTTAATAAAGCACTTGATGAGGCGATGGCCAGTGAATTTGTAAATAAATATAGCGATAAATTGGACCATGAAGTTCAAGAAGAAGGACATAATTTCTCAGGTGGGCAAAGGCAAAGGCTTTGCATAGCTCGTGCGTTAGTGAAAAACCCAGAGATTTTAATATTGGACGATTCGACCTCTGCACTTGATTTATTAACGGAGAAGCGAGTTCGTGAAAACATTATTAATAACCATCCAGGGATGACAAAGATCTATGTTTCTCAACGCGTTGCCACCGTATCAAGTTGCGATTTAATCGTAGTTTTAGATGGTGGAAGTGTTGTTTCCATCGGAAATCATGATGAGCTCATGAAGAAGTGCTCAATCTATCAAGAAATCTATCATAGCCAAGTAAAGGAGGAAGAGAACAATGGATTATAAAAAACGCTTCCTTCATTACTTAAAACCTGAGCGAAAAAGGGTAATTTTGATATGTATTTTTGTTTTGTTATTTGTGGTTAGTCAATTATCACAACCATTTTTAATCGGTCGAGCATTAGATGCGATACTTAATAAAGAATTAAGACAATTCATCGCTTACATAATCGTGGCAACATCTTTAGCTATCATCGGGGTAATCTCTGGCTATATCTTTGAAAATAGTGTTGGCATCCTAACGCAAAATCTTATTAAGAGCATGCGCGATGATGTCTATGAAAAATATAACAAGGTATCAATTGGCTATTTATTCAACAAGCGTAAAGGCGATTTAGTGCAACTACAAATTGGCGATATTGAAAATATTGCTAGTGGCATGTTCAGTGTCTTTAAATCGCTCATCGAAGGAATATTAACAATTCTTATTACCATCGGCATGATGTTTTATATCAATTGGATTTTAGCTCTTGGCGTTATCCTCCTTTCGCCCTTAAGCGTCTTGATGTCGAGATTTGTTGCTAATTTCTCACATAAATATTTCAAAAAGCAAGCAGAACTCCAAGCAAATCTTAATTCCATTTCCTTTGAAAGCATTAACAATATCGAATTATTTCAGTCATTTAACTATATTGAAAAATCCGAGCAAAACTTTGCTAAAAGTAATGAAACGCTGAAAAATCGTGGTCGAATTGCCCTTTTTTCAGCATCGTGGATTAATCCTTCAACTCGTTTAGTAAATAACACGATTTATGGCATTATCGGCGTCGCTGGTATCATCATGATTGCCTTTAGCAAAGCGGATAATCAAAGTCTTTTTGCATTAAACGCCTCGATGAGCATTGGCTCTCTCGCCTCGTTTTTAAGCTACACCAATCAATACAGCAAGCCATTTAATGAGATAAGCGGCGTTTTAAGTGAATATGAGACTGCACTTTTCTCACTTAAGCGCATTAACGATTTCCTTAATCAAGAAGATGATCTAGATTTAGGAACGTTAGATGTTAAAGATATTGAGGAAATTAATTTCTCTCATCTAGATTTCTCTTATGATAAAAATGTTCCATTAATCGAAGACTTCAATCAAATTATCAAAAAAGGTCAAAAGGTCGCCATCGTCGGTCCGACCGGTGCGGGCAAGACCACGCTTATTAATGTCTTAATGAATTTTTATGCTCCTTTAGGAGGCGATATATTCTTTAATAATATTGCTCAACAAGATATTAAAAAGGCTAATCTTCGTAAAAACTTTGGCATGGTCTTACAAGAGAGTTGGATATTCTCGGGCTCAATCTATGAAAATATTTCTTACGGAAAAGAAGATGCCACAATGGAAGAAGCAATTGAAGCGTGTAAAGCTATTCATATCGACTCATTTATAAGTACTCTTCCATATGGCTATCAAACAAAGGTATCGATGAAAGAAGGGCTTAGCGAAGGAGAAAAACAATTAATATCGATCGCTAGAGTAATGTTACTTAAACCAGATATCGTCATTCTCGATGAAGCGACAAGTAATGTCGACACTCGTAGTGAAAAATTGATAAATGAGGCATTTGATAAAATGATGAAGGGTAGAACTTCAATCGTTATTGCTCATCGATTATCCACCATCGTCAGCGCAGATATCATCATCGTCTTAAAAAACGGAAAAGTGATTGAACAAGGCAATCACTCATCGCTAATGAACAAGAAGGGCTTTTATTACGAGTTATATTCTTCGCAGTTTAATTCTCATCAATAAAATTGAGTATTCTATCTAATAAGGATTCATCTAATAGATTTTTCCATTTATCGCGGTTAAGTATTGAGGCGGCGTATTCCTCTTTTTGCTTGTCGTTAAGTTTATTCTTTTTGGCGTATCCATTTAAGATGCGATAAAAGGAATCAAAATAATCTCTTCCTTCGCGCGAATAATATATCGCCGCGTGTCCTCGATCTTCATAACGGATGAATAGAAATCGTGGGTCATCTTTAAAAAGAACTTCATATTGATCAATACCCGCTTTTGTGGGGACGGTTCGATCATCGTTACTATGAACGATAATTATTTTTGCTTTGGATTTTAATAACGAGTCAATCGCTGATGAATCGGCATCTTTTCCAAATAAATATCTTTCGTAGTCGTTAACATAATTAACGAACATTTCATTGTTTTTAGTTGGCGAATAGATGTCACCATTTGCTTTAAATATTGATGTCGCTTGGTTAAAACCTGAAAAAGCAATTAACCCTTTAACTCGTGGGTGAAGATGTAAAGCATTGCTTAATGAATATGCACCCCAGGAATGACCGCATAAAACAAGAGGGAGATGACTATATTCTTTTAAAGTTTCTACGAATGAAATTGCCTTATCCGCGTCAAGATAACCTTGAGTAAAGCCTTTAATATCATCGCCTTCGCTCTCATCATTTCCTGTCGCATCGTAAGCGAAAACGAAATAGCCTTGTGAGGCAAAATAGTTGATTAAATGAAGATATTGATGATGGCCACCTCTTCCAAAGCCATGAGAGAAAACCATTAGGTGATCGCACCTTATATCATCGATGTAATAAATATAGCCAACTAATTTTTGCCCGCGATTATTTTTAAATTCATAACGTTTATGCTTTAGAGAAGGAAAATCATCATAGTTAAAGTCGATAACCTTTGAATAACATCGATGATGTTTAAATATTGAATCATAGATTTTTTTGGTTATTAAAAAGGCAGCGACATTACTTCCTAAATTAATCAATCTTTGCTTGTCCATAAATGCGTAAATATTTCCTCTATGCAACGTAGTAATTGCTCGACTACTTCATCAAATCTATTGCTATACCACGGATCATTTATCTCGGTAAGATACTCATCATAAATTGTGATCGGTTTTATTTTATGCTTTTTATCGTTAAACATATATTGCAAATCGTATTTGTTTTCCTCATCCATATAATAAATGACGTCGGCATTATCATAATCTTCTTGGCTAATTCGTTTAGCTTTATGAGATGAAAATGGAATGTTATATTTTGCTAACGCTTTTTTCATCGGAGGATAGATATCGTTACCGATTTCTTCATTTGTGGTGGCTCGCGAATAAATTAAATATTCTTCGCTTCTACTATTGTTAGATACATATTGTTTAGCGATATATTCGGCGGCGACGCTTCGACAGATATTGCCATGACATACAAAGATAATCGTTTTCATACGCTTTATTATCTAACAAAATGAGCAAAAGTTTATAGATTATTCTATAATTACTCTCGAGGTTAGAGGAAAATGAAACGAGAATTATATGTTGTTGCGGGTGCAATCATTAAAGATAATAAGGTTTTCGCCGCCCAAAGAGGGAATCATGGCGAAACGGCCTTTAAATGGGAATTTCCTGGAGGCAAAATTGAAAAAGGGGAAACACCAGAAGAAGCTTTAAGGCGCGAGCTAAAAGAGGAATTAAAAATCGATGTTGAAGTATTTGAGAAGATTACATCGATAATTGATGAATATGATTCGGTTATTCTTCATATCGACACCTATCGATGTAAGCTCATTGGTGGTGAACCGATATTAACTGAGCATCTTGCTAAAACGTGGGCGAGTAAAGATGAGCTCGATAATTTGACTTTCTCTAAGGCCGATGATGTGACGCTAGAAAAGATTAAGAAAGATTATTTATCATGAACCCCATTCTTTTAACATTTATCATCATTATCTCGTCGCTTGTTTTCTTATTTTTATTGGTTTTATTACTCATTGAAATTAATTTTAGAAAGTTATTCTCAAAACGTGGCGATGGCCATCCTTCAATCCGTTATTATTCTTTTAGTGAATTCCCTTTGCTAACTAAAGAAAAGATTTCATTCATGTCCAAAGGCTACATTCTTCATGGATATCTATATAAAAATAAAGATATTAACGAATACAAAGCCTTGATTATGATGGTCCATGGAATTGGTTTTGGTCATAGTTATTTATTTCCTTTAATTAATTATTTTACGAGTAATGGTTATTTAGTTTTAGCCTATGATCAAAGGGCCTCAGGGATAAGTGAAGGAAGGCGCATTAAAGGGATGACCTCAGCAATTGAAGATATCGAAAATGCCCTCAAATTTGTTAAAAATAACCAAGAATTACAAAGATATCCTTTATATTTATTCGGTCATTCATGGGGAGGCTATGCTGTGCTAAACGCATTAAACTTTGATGAATTTAATATTCAAAAAGCGGTATCAGTCTCTGGTTTTAACTCGGAAATAGACTTTATCGTCTCGTTTATGAGGAAGCTTAAATATATTAAATTTATGCTCTATGCTTACGAATTTCTTCATTATGGAAAATTCGCGAATATTAACGCTATTAAGGGCTTAGAAAAAACGAAGGCTAAAGTATTATTCATCCAAGGAAAAGATGATAAAACTGTCCCCTTATCCATAAGCGGAGATCTCTTTAACTCAATAAAGAGGGATAACATCGAAGTTAAATTATTGCCCAATAAAGGACATACGCCATTCGTCGATGAAAATTCTGAGAAGATGCAAGGTGAAGTTATGGCTCAATATGGATTTTTAGGAGGAGTGGATATTTCGCCGTTTAAAGGAGTCGATTTTCGAAAGATATCTAACCCTGATAAAAATGTTTATAAATTGATGTTAGATTTCTACGATAAATAGAAACTTATTTCTTTTTATTTAATAGATATAAAGCAAAATCGTTGATGCTGTTTAGTTTGCCTATTACTTCGCTTTCAATAGTTACATCAAAGGCATTTTCAACACTTGTTAGAAGTGACATATAACTAAAGGAATCACCATTTAAATCGGTGATGACATTATCGTTTAGGTTTAATTCATCGACAGATTTATTAAATTCTAACGAGAATAATTCTTTTAATTTAGTTATGGTTTCATCAACATCTTTTTTATCGAATTTATCAAAAGATATTATTTTTCCTTTTTTAAGTTCAGTGTATTTATCTTTATGTTTTAAAAAATCATCTTTTAAAGCATATTTTTTAATCTTTAATGATGAATTAATTGGTAATGGGTCATGAGAAATACATATTTTTTGGACGCGCATTGCTAATGGAAGGGAATTATTGATTTCCTCAATGCTATTTTTAATATATTCGATATCGGATTTATAGTCTAAATAGATAAATAAATATAATTTTTCTTCATCATTTTCCTTTATTCCAATCAGTGACAAACTATTGATTCCTTCGATGTTTTTAAATTTACATTCAATTTCATCTGGATAGATGTTTTCGCCATTAGAAGCGATTATAACTTCTTTCTTTTTGCCTTTGATAAATAAGTAGCCGTTTTCGTCGATATTAGCTAGATCACCGGTATGGAAATAGCCTTCTTTATCAACGTCTTGTTTTATTTGTTTTCCTTCTTTAAGGCGATAGAGATGAATAAATGGCGATTTAACTAACAATTCATCATCAACAATTTTATATTCGACATTCGTCAATGCCTTTCCTACCGATGAACGATTTCGCTCTTTGACATCGGGCGATAATTCAACAGAGGTAATGCCAATCTCGGTCATTCCGTATCCATTGTATAAGTGATAGCCTAAGCCATTAACTGTTTTAAGTGTCTCTTTAGATAATGCGCTTCCCCCAGCGATACAATAAACTATCTGCGGACCTAATATCTTTTTTTGAATTGCCTTTCTAACAAAATTAAAACGCGCGATACCAGCTTCGCTTTTGGTGATGAAATTATTATTTAAATCCATGAATTGCTGGAGAATTTGCTTTTTCTTACTAGATAAGGAAGGTATTGATTGAGCAAATCTTTTAACTAACGTATCAAAGAATAATGGCACGGCATAAATATGCGTGCATTTATATTTTTTGATTGCTAAGCATAAATCTTGTGGTGAATTGCTCTTAGGAAAAACAATTGTTCTTTTAAAGAATGTGTACCATAAAAATATGGCGACAAAACCAAAGATATGTGCGAAAGGGATGATAGCGATTAAACGGATATCTCCATCGTACATGATATCGCTAGTGATGGAGGGCATAATATAGGCCGAATAAATTTGATAGCAAAGAGCTTGGCCGTCATAGACAAATATTCGTGAGTCGCCAGTTGTTCCGCTGGTGCAAAAAGCGACCTCATTAGACCATGAGCAATCTACTCTTTCATCTATTAATGTTAATTCATTAATGTTTATCGATAAAACTGAATATGTCGTATCATCATCGGTTAAAATTGCCTTTACACCGCCTTCAAATAGTAATTTTTCTACACTATCTTTATCTAATATTGGATTGATTAATAATGGTTTATATCCAGAGGCAACAAGTCCCCAAAATAGCAATGGCCATTTATAGCTATTATTTGCCTTTAATGCAACAAAACTATTCTTAGGGATATCTTGTAATCGTTTATCAATTGATGCAGCATATTTAATTACTAATGAACAATATTGCTTATATGTTATCTTCTTAGTTTTATTATTTTCTTCATAGATAAATGCTGGTTTCTTCTTTTGCCAGGAAGAGTTGAGAATGCTGATAGAAAATATATCTTTTAATGTTCTATTCGACCTCATCAATTTTTCGGCGACATCAAAAAAAGCATCCATCGAACCTCTTGAAGTTATATGAACTGGTTTTTTCATATATACAAGTTTACTATTTTTCATTAACTAATTAGCAATTATATTTTATAATATCTCAAGTCGGGAGTAGCTAAGTAAGGAACCGTCAACCCGATACAGATGTATCCGGAACCCTACCATATGATTATGCGCGAGACGATGAAAGTTGAGGGATAATTGTATGTTTGAAAAAAAGACTATTTCATCTACCATTGATGAATTTAAAACAGACGCTAACAAGGGTCTATCTAGTGAGGAAGCTAGTAGACGTCTTTCTTTATATGGCTTAAATAAGCTTCAAGAAAAGAAGAAAAAATCTTGGATTAAAATCTTTTTTGAACAGATGAATAATCCGATGATATTCGTTCTTTTTGCCGCGATTGCGGTGACGATTGGCGTTTCAATTTATGAGACAATTAAAATTGCTAATGCCGGTTGGATTCTTACTAATGGAGAAGCTGTTACTAATGCCTTTTTAGAGGTTGGCGATTGGCCAGATGTTGTTATTGTTTTAATCGTCATCTTATTAAATTCATTGATTGGAACAATACAAGAAGTAAAGGCTCAAACTTCATTAGATGCTTTAAAAAATATGTCCGCGCCGGAATGCAATGTTATCCGCGATGGTAAAAGAATGAAAATTAAATCGCAAGAATTGGTTGTCGGCGATTTAATCGTCTTAGAAGAGGGTGACACCATCGGGGCGGATGTTCGCTTAATTGAAGCCGTTAACTTAAAAGTAAATGAGTCATCGTTAACTGGTGAGTCGCTACCAGTTTTAAAAAATGCCGATATTACATTTTCTGATGAAGTCGGTTTAGGCGATCGAGTTAATTTAGCTTATATGTCTACACCTGTTACATATGGTCGAGGTCGAGGAATTGTCGTCTCAACCGGTATGAATACGGAAATTGGTCATATCGCCAAAGCATTGGATGAAGAGGATAATGAAGAAACACCTCTTCAAAAGGTATTAGCTAAATTATCCAAGGTATTAGGCTTATTGACTTTAATTATCGTCTTCTTAGTTTTAGTGGTCGATATCATCTATATTTTTGTTCATAATCAAAACAACGATATTAATGCCTGGATTGATTCGGTGTTAAGTGCGATCGCTCTAGCTGTCGCCGCTATCCCGGAAGGATTAGCCGCGGTGGTAACTATCGTCTTATCTATCGGCGTGCAGCGCATGGTTAAAGCTAACACCGTTGTTCGTAAACTCCCTAGCGTTGAAACTTTGGGTGCTGTATCGGTCGTTTGTAGCGATAAAACCGGAACATTAACTGAAAACAAAATGACTGTTGTCGAGGCTTATGTCGATAACAAATATTATTCGGAAACGGATTTTAACGAAGATAACAAAGATAAAAATAACGGATTAACTCTTTTAGCAAAAGGAATGTCACTATGCTCGAATGCATCTGTTGACGATGGCTATTATGGCGACCCGACAGAAATATGCTTAGTCGTCTTGGCTAATAAATTTAATATGCATAAAAAAGATATTGAAAGTTTAACTCCTCGCGTAGATGAACTTCCTTTTGATTCAGTCCGCAAGATGATGTCTACCAAACATAAAGAAGGCGATAAATATATCGTTTATACCAAAGGAGCGTTAGATAGCATTCTTCTACACGCGAACAAGATATTAATTGATGGTAAAGTTCGTGCACTCACTGATGAAGATAAAAAAGATATCTATAATGCGAATAAGCGATTCTCCGATAAGGCATTGCGTGTATTAGCTCTTGCATATAAATATAGCGACGAAAAGATTAGCGAGGACGATTTAATATTCGTAGGACTCGTCGCAATGATCGATCCGGCGAGAAAAGAAGCTAAACCTGCTGTTGCAACATTTAAAAATGCCGGAATTACCACGATAATGATTACCGGCGACCACATCGACACAGCTTTTGCTATTGCCAAACAACTAGGAATTGCTAACGATATTTCCGAGTGCGTAATGGGCAAAGATATCGATAATCTGTCTTTTGAAGAACTTTGTGAGAAAGTTAAAACGACAAGAGTATTTGCTCGTGTATCGCCACAAAATAAAGTGTCAATTGTTAAAGCCTTCAAGGCTAATGGAAATATTGTTGCGATGACCGGTGATGGCGTCAATGATGCTCCTTCGCTTAAGGCCGCGGACATCGGCATCGCGATGGGAATAACGGGAACCGATGTTGCCAAAGGAAGCGCGGATATGGTGCTTGTCGATGATAATTTCGCCTCGATTGAAAAGGCGGTGGAAGAAGGCCGCGGCATCTTTGCAAACATTAAGAAGACAGTATTATTCCTTCTTTCGAGCAATATCGCTGAAGTGTTGGCGATGTTTGTCGTCATATGTTTAGGCTTCCCATCCCCATTTATTGCTATTCATTTGCTTTGGGTAAATTTAGTTACTGACTCCTTACCAGCGATTGCCCTAGGCATGGACCCAAAAGATCCAAATAATATGAACGAAAAGCCTCGAGATAAAAATGAGACGTTATTTGCTCATGGAGGACTAGCGACAACCATTGGTTATGGAGCTTTAATTACTGTTTCAGTTTTATTAGCTTATTTCAGCGCCTTTTGGCTTAATGACATCACCAGTTGGATGGACATTGTAAATATAACTTCTTTAGAAGGAGGAGAGGAAATCCTTCTTCAAGCGCGAACGATGGCCTTTGTCGCTTTAGCGGTCTCTGAACTTGTCCACATGGTTGGTATGAGCAATCAAAATAAATCATTCGTACACATCTTTAAGAACAAGAATTGGATGATGTATATCGCCTTTTTCGTTGGTTTAGGACTACAACTATTTGTTATTGAAGTACCATTTATGCAACAAATATTCTCGACGGCGAATCTTTCGTTACAAGAATGGCTAATTACAGTTTCAATGTGCATTACTCCTTTGATTGTCCACGAGATTGTTGTCCTTATTAAATTTATTAAACAAAAATTAACTCGTGCTTAATCTTTCATATATACTTTTACTATCTGCAGTGGTGGCGGAACTGGTAGACGCGTAAGATTCAGGATCTTATGTCTTGCGACATGTGAGTTCAAATCTCATCTACTGCACCAGTAAAATGAAATTGTTTGATGCAACACGTATCAAACTTTTTATATTATGGATAAATTAGTTAATCGTTTTAGAAAATAGTAGTTAAAACAAGCGGAGAATTGATAAACCTGTTAAAGATATTTTTAGTATTTTATCCAACCGAAAGAATTTTTATAAAATAGCCGAATTGGAAGTGGTCTTACTTATTGTCATCTATTCAGCAAGGTAAATAATGATGCGCTAATTTTTATTGACGTTGATAATCAGAATAACCATAAGAAGAACTTATTTGTAAATATTTGCCAAACAAGTTGTTTGTTGCGCCACAGCAAAAATATATCTTGATTTTTTAACTTTTTTAAATTGTTTTATTTAAACTTTTATAACAAAGATATGAATGGTTGACATCAATCCTTTAAGGAAGTGATTGGCACGACATAAACTCCATCAGCTCGATAATAAGCAGCATTGGTTAATCCGACTATAACGCACATCGCTTTCATCGGATGACCTCCAGTTTTTTTAATTTGTTCATTAATTGAAATTAATTTTGCTGCCGCCTCATCAATCTTATTAGCGCCGAGCTTGATTTCAATTCCACACCAATCACCGTTTTCTAATTCGATTACAGCATCGATTTCATTATTTTTATAATCTTGGTAATGATATAAATTAGCATTTATTGAATCGGCGTAGGTTAATAGATCTCTTTCCACTAATGATTCGAATAAAAAGCCAAGTAATTCTAAATCGTTTAATAATTTTTCTTTGGTTAACGATAAAATAGCGCAAGGCAAGGAAGGGTCGACAAAGTGCCTTTTTTCATTCTGCTTTATTCTGATTGAAGAGCGAACATTTGATGAAAATGGAGGGATGTTTTCAACAATATATAAACTATTAAGTAAATTTAAATAATCTGTGATGGTATCGATGTTGATATCGTCAAAATCATTTTTAGTAATGTCTTTTTTAACAGTTGCATTGCTCGCGGTTGTCGCTTCATTTCTCGCCAAGGATTTCAATAACAATTGAATCTTAGTTTTATCTCGTTTCACATCATCAATTTTGTATATATCTTCGTTGATAATTGATTTAACATATTCTTTCGAAACCAATAACCCATGTTTAAAATCTAAATTAGTTGCAGCGGGCCAACCACCAACCAATATGTATTCGATTAATTTATCTAGATTGATTTCTCCTGTTAATTGATTTTTTGCCTTTCCTAGACAAATATCTAATAAAGAGATTTCACCAGTAGATTTGCCGCTTTCAAAAAGAGACATAGGTCTCATCCTTAGCCTAGCGATTCTACCGGTTCCAGTATGAATATATGCATTTTTATTTATTGATGCTGAACCAGTTAAAATGAAGAGACCTTTTTTATCGTTTTCATCAACTGCGCATCTAACCGCGTCCCATAGCGCTGGCGCTTCTTGCCATTCATCTAGTAGACGTGGATTTTCGCCTTCTAACACAAGTGATGGGTTTAATAATGCTAAGTTCCTATTGTTGAAATTACCATATGAATTAGCGAGTAAAAATTCGCTATTTGAAGCATTTCTTGCCGTCCATGTCTTTCCACACCATTTAGGGCCTTCGATTAAAATTGCTCCGAACGATTCGAGATATAGAGCTATTTTTTTATCGATTAATCTTTTTCTATAATTTTTGATTTCCATATTTCAATAAATATATCAGTATAGTATTTCATTCCGATAGATTTGTCAATTTCATTCCGAGACTTTTTGAGATTTTATTCCGAGAGATTTTCAATATTCATTCCGAGAGATTTTTAAAATATCTTGAATTAATTGACCGATTTTTACTAATTAAAAGTGATGATTAAGGAAATACAGGGAATCATTCGATAGTTATTTTTCCTTCTTTGATTAGCCAATTAACTGTATCGACAACACTTTCTTTAAGATGTCTTAATTTATAGTTAAGTTCTTTTTTGGCTTTTTCGTTACTAAAATATACCTTTTCATCAATTGTCCTTAAGGAAAATGAGGTATATAGAGGTGGCTTATTCCTAACTAGATAATATAGCTCCGCGATTGGCGCGGTGAATTTAGCTAGCCACATCGGCAGCATTTTTATCTTCTTCTTGCGATTGATGATTATATCTACCTCATCGATTAATTCTTTAATGCTTACATATTTATTAGAAAGAATATATGATTCACCTTTTCTTCCTAGATAAGCGGCATTGATAATACCTTTTGCGACATCGCGAACATCGCTAAAATCATAGCCACCTTTGACAATCGCTTTAAGTTTACCTGATGCGTAATCTTTTATTAGTTCGGTTAAATGCGACGAACCATAATCTCTAGGTCCTAGCATTCCCGATGGGAGGACGATTGAAGCGTTAAGATTGTATTTGTTCACTAGATCTAATACATAATTGGTGGCTATCACCTTACTTTTCGCATAATGACCATAAACCTTTTTAATGTCATATTTATTCGTTTCTTTTATGAGTGAATTTTTCTTTGCTTTACCTAAGGCGTGCACGCTGGAGACATAGACGAGTTTACCGTTTCTTTCTAAGGTCAATTGAGCGATGTTTTTTGTTCCATTAACATTAACTTCGTAGAGATATTTATCATATTTAGTCTTTACTGATACTATAGCGGCGCAGTGGATAACATATAATGGTTTATCGTTTCTAACATCAAATAAAGGAAACAATGAGCCTTTATCTATAACATTTCCCCGAAAGATTTTGACGTCAAGTCCTTCAAGAGGTTTATCCGATTCGTTATTAAAAAGCAGTACACGTATTTCATTTTCTTTGTCTTTTGATAATTCTAAAACGATGTTATTACCAAGGAATCCTGACGCCCCAGTTACAATAAATATCTTCTTCATAGTTTATTCTTATCCTTTTGCTTATTTTTATTAAGTTTTACTTATTCTTCAATGTTCTAAAGCGCATAGGAATTAAAGATTGTTTTTTTATCGAAACTTTATATAATAAAAAAGCGTCGTTGCTCGAATGGCGGAACTGGTAGACGCGATAGACTCAAAATCTATTGTCTGCGAGGATGTGGGGGTTCGAGTCCCCCTTCGAGCACCAT
>CAVILR010000015.1:0-20748 GCA_963643725.1 Lachnospiraceae bacterium
ATGGAATATTTAAGAAGAAAAATAGATGCTTATTTAGATGATTGGTATAAGAGCAAAAATAAAAAGCCATTAATTGTTAAGGGCGCTAGACAAATAGGGAAAACGAGATCGATTAAAGAATTTGCTCAAAGTCATTATAAATACATCGTCGAAATCAATTTTGTTCTTAATGGTGAATATCGTGACATCTTTGATGACGGATATAATGTTGATACGATTATTAGAAATATTTCATTAAAAAATCCTTTGTTAGTATTTGTGCCTGGGGAGACGTTGATTTTCTTTGATGAGATCCAAAAATGTATAAACGCCGCGACATCTTTAAAAGCCTTTAATGAAGACGGAAGATTTGATGTTATATGTTCTGGCTCCTTGATGGGCTTAACTTATAAAGAAATTGAATCTGTAAGCGTTGGCAATAAAACGGATTATAAGATGTATTCTATGGATTTTGAAGAGTTCTTATGGGCTCTAGGATATAAGGATGAGCAAATTGAAAATTTATATGTCCATATGAAAGAGCTCACTCCGTTAACAAGCGTTGAATACGATGTCTTTTTGGAACGTTTTCGCGAATATATGATCATAGGTGGTATGCCATCTGTTGTTAAATTATTTGTTGAACAAAAGCATTTCGGTAGAGTGCTGGATTTGCAAAGGCAAATTATTCTTGACTATGAAGAAGACATTACTAAATATGCCGAAGGATTAGATAAGGCAAAAATACGAAATGTATTTAGAAAAATACCTGTCTTCTTAGGTAAGGATAATAAGAAATTCAGAATCTCGGAAGTTGCTCATGGCGCAAGAAATAGAGAATATGCTGGCGTCACCGATTGGTTAGATGATGCGGGAATAATTAATATTTCTTATTCCTTGAGTGATTTATCACTACCTTTACGAGGCAATTATAACCCAGATAATTTTCGCATATATTTCATGGACACCGGTTTGCTCATAGCAAGTTTAGATGAGCAATCCTCTGACGATTTAAGGAAAAATAAAAACTTCAATACATATAAAGGTGCGATATATGAAAATATTGTCGCGGATTGTTTGAAAAAATCTGGTTGCGATTTATTTTTCTATAAGAGGAAGAATAGCACCTTAGAAATTGAATTTTTCCTTCGAGATTCAAATTCATTAATTCCAGTTGATGTTAAAGCTAGTGATGGTAGAGCCAAATCTTTAAAGACGCTTATAGATAACAATAAAATACCTGATATCCATTACGGCATAAAATTGGCGGAAAAAAATATTGGTTGTAAAGATAATGTCTATACGTTTCCGTATTTTCTAACATTTTTGCTTAAAAGATATTTGAGTGAGAAGTGATGGTTTGGCTCTCCGCGTTTTAGGTTACCAGTTCAATACCAATGCTTCATTAGGTTGGAAAAATGTAATAATCAGCACTAAAAATGGTTGGAAAAATGTAAAAATAACATTATAATTTGGTTGGAAAAGTGTTATGGCTAATGGATTTATAGAAAGAAAAGCATATAAAAATATCGATGAATGGTATAAAAGTTCGACACCTTCTCTTTTAGTCGATGGAGCGCGTTCAGTCGGTAAGACCAGTCTTATCAAAGAATACTTGAATAGAGAGAATATTCCTTTCGTTGAATTTAATCTAATTGAACAGACTGATTTGCTCGATTCAATTAATCAATGTAAAAATTCATCTCAACTATTTTTAAGATTAACAACTTTTGCTAATAAGGAACTTGTCGAAGGAAAAACGATAATTTTTATTGATGAAATTCAAGAAGCTGATGACGCCATCACGGCGATTAAATATCTTCATGAGAATGGTGATTATCGATATATCATTTCCGGCTCATTGTTGGGAGTCAAATTGAAGAATATTAGATCGTTTCCTGTTTCATATATGAGCGTTATTAATATGCATCCATTAGATTTTGAAGAATTCGCTTTAGCCTGTTCAGTTAGCCCAAAGATTATTCAAACATTGAGGAAATCATTTGAATCGCTCACATTAGTCGATGAAGCTATTCATTCGCAAATGATGAAGTTATTTAATTTATATTTGCTTATCGGCGGTATGCCAGAGGTTGTTAGCACGTATCTAAATACGAATAACCTTCAAAAAATAAATCTTGTCTTTGATAAGATTGATAAGGGCTATTTAAAAGATATAGCTAAATATGATATCGATGAGAAGTTTTTAATCGAAGATATTTATAACTTAATTCCGAGCGAACTCAATTCGCAAAATAAACGATTCATATTAAAATCATTGAATCAAAAAAGAAGATTTTATAGCTTTGAATCATCATTTGTCTGGCTCCTTAATAGCGGTGTTTCATTGATGGTTAATAATGTTGATAATCCGATTTATCCTTTATTAGCGAGCAAGGAAAGAAGTTTGTTTAAATTGTTTTATCTAGATGTTGGACTATTGTCGTTTAAATTGTTTGAAGGCAATCAAAAAGCCTTATTATCTAATAACTTAAATCTAAATTATGGGATGCTTTATGAACAAGTTGTCGCTGAGGAGCTATCCTCACATGGCTTCTCCTTGTTTTATAACAGCGATAAAAAAAGAGGGGAAATCGATTTCTTAATTGAAAAGGATAATAAGGTCATCCCTATTGAAGTCAAAAGCGGGAAAGATTATAAACGTCATAACGCTTTGACTAATTTGATGAATAATCAAGCATTTAATTATGAAAAAGCATATGTTTTCACAAATAAAAATATATCTATCGATGGCAAGATAATATATCTACCAATTTATATGTGTATGTTCATCGAAAAAGAAAAAGCATCATTTGATATACCAAACATTGATTTAAGCTCATTAATTTAATTACGTAATATCTTTAATGTGTAATGACGGTCAACTGTGATTGTTTTCAGGCATAGCTTAGCTTGATTATCCAGGCAAATTATCACGTTTTCCTATGACTTTGAAATGATATTTTGCTTATAAATCATAAAATAACGATTAAAAAAGTACGATGGAATAACAATTATTTCTTATTTTCCAAAAATTGTCAGTTGAACTGACGATTTTAAGAAAAATAATATTTATGTGGGTATATAAAATGATCGATAGAACAATATATAAAGAAATTGTTAGAACAATAAAAAATAAAGCCGTCACGATGATATGTGGAGCTAGGCAAGTTGGCAAAACCACCCTTTGTATGATGATTGAGAAAGAATTAGGATTTGGCTACATCTCTTTAGCAGACCCCTTAGTTCAACTCTCCGCTAGAGAAGACCCATCAGAATTCCTGTCGCTCCATCCAGCGCCATACATAATTGATGAAATTCAAAAAGTTCCTGAATTATTTGATTATCTTGAAGGTGTGGTGGACGCAAATGCGCGAATAGGTAAAAAAAGAGGTTTATATGTCTTAACTAGTTCGCAATCATATAAGTTGATGAAAGGTGTAAGCGAGTCGATGTCTGGAAGAATAGGCCTTATTTCAATGGAGCCACTTTCGATGAGTGAAATTAATGATGTTAGTGAGGAACCTTTTGAAATTGATATCTTGAAAATTAAAGAACGATGTCAACACTATATGATTGATACTCCTAAGTTATATGATTTTATAGTGAAAGGTTTTTATCCTGAACTATATGATAATCCTGAATTGGATGCATCTTCATTTTATGCTGATTATGTAACGACTTATTTAGAAAGGGATGTCTCTGACTTTATTCAATTAAAGGATAAGCAGAAATTCATTAATCTAATGACGATATTAGCCTCCCTTACTGGTCAGGAATTAATATATGACAATCTTGCTAAGGATGTTGGGGTCAATAAATTAACAATCCAATCTTGGATAAGCACTCTTATAGCGGGTAATATCATTCATTTATTACAACCATATTACGAAGGAAGCGTAACAAAAAGCGTTATTCGAAGACCAAAAATGTATTTTTCTGATACCGGTTTAGCGTGTTATCTAGCAAGAGTAAATTCTCCTTTAACACTTCAGAATTCTTATTTAAAAGGTGCGATGGTTGAAACGTATATCATCAACGAGATTATTAAAAGTTATAAAAACAATCGCAAGGATATTGAAACATCGTTTTATTATTATCGGACATACGATAAAGATGAGATCGATTTAGTTATTCTTCGCGATGGAAAGATTTCGCTTATTGAATGTAAATCTGGGGAAACATATAACAAAACTGACGCGAATAAATTTAGCAAGTTTGTGAAGAGTAAATTCACCTTAGATAAAAAGGCGGTTATATGCACAACGCACACTCTTTATTCATTAGGCGATGATTGCTTTGTTTTGCCTATAAGCGCCATATAAAGACATTTAAATAAATGCTTATGAATTGAGCATAAAACATTTACAATATTTCCATGTCCACTTTTAAACCTTTTGTTGGAAAATGCATTGATATCTCCTTTGAGGGAAAAGGCGTTGTTAAAACGCTCTACGGAACTTGTTTTGTCGATGGTTTATTCATTGGTGAAGAAGCCGAGATTGATATTCTTTTTAAACGAGCGGGTTCCTTCTTTGGACGCGTTCGTCGTCTTATTAAGAAATCACCTGATCGCATCCAACCTTTATGCGGCGTTTGCACCGCCTGTGGAGGATGCCAATTTCAACAGCTATCATATAAAGCTCAACTTGAATACAAGACTAACAAAGTCAAAACATCATTTAAACGATATAACATCAATGATGTCGATGTCCTTCCTTGCATCGGTATGGATGATCCATATCATTATCGAAACAAAGTTCAAGTTCCTATTGGTCGAGATGCTCATGGTCACATCATCTCTGGCTTTTATCGAAGTGGAACGCATAAGATTATTCCTATCGAACATTGCTATATTGAGAATCTAAAAGCCTCAAAGATTATTGAGGAATTTAAGAAACTAATTAAAGAATTCCGTTATGAACCATATAACGAAGATACTGGACTTGGTTTATTTAGACATATCTTAATCCGTACCTCATATCATTATGATGAGGTGATGGTGACACTAGTTACAACAATAGATGAATTTAAAGGCAAGAACAATTTCATCAAAGAATTTGTTAAGCGTTGTCCTAGTGTAACAACCATTGTGCAAAACATTAATAGTAGAGATACAAATGTTATCCTCGGAGAAAAGGAAAGAACATTGTATGGGAAAGGAATCATCAAAGATTCTATCCTTGGTGTTGATTTCCTTATATCATCTAAGTCCTTTTATCAGGTCAATCCAGTACAAGTAGAGAAGTTATATAAAACTGCGATAGATATGGCTCATCTAACCAAGAACTACCAAGTTTTTGATGCCTATTGTGGCATTGGGACAATTGGTCTAATAGCCTCAAAACAAGCTAAATCAGTCTTAGGTGTTGAGATAGTTAAAGAGGCGATCAAGGATGCGAATAAGAATGCAAAGATTAATAACATAACTAATGCTTCATTTGTATGCAAAGACGCAGGTGAAGAACTTGAACTATTAGCAAGCGAAGATGTTCATTTCGATGTCGTATTTGTTGACCCTCCTAGAAAAGGAGTGGATGATAGATTTATTAATTCATTACTAAAAGTTAAACCTAAGAAGATTATCTATATATCATGTGAACCAGAAACATTAGCAAGGGATGTTGCTAAGTTAACTGATGCATATGAGATTAAGACTATTCAACCTGTTGATATGTTTCCGATGACGTTTCATGTGGAGACGGTTTGTGGATTGGCATTAAAAGAAAAGAGAACTAGTAACTAGTCCTCCTCATCTATTATCTTGCTTAACTCTCTTCCAATCTTCTTAATAATGCCACAGACTAATGCATTACCCATCATGAAGTATCTTCTCTTTTCCGGCATACCGCTATTAGTCCAATTGTCAGGGAATTGATTAATTCTTTCGCACTCAACTGGAGTTAAAATTCTTAACTTATTTTCTTTGGGATCTATGATGATGTGAGTGCTTCTATTGGTGGTGCCTTCGGAAGTAAGCATTGTTCTAGCCGGCAAGCTCAAGTCATCGTATGGGCTCATTGCACCTTCAGCATAGATATATTCATGCCCATTTTTATCAACTCTAGAAATTTTTTTCGCTCCTCTTAGGTATTTATATTTCTTTTTTTGAGACTCATTTAAGAAGTAATGACTATCCACTCCATCCTTTTCAGCAATATCTCCTAGAGTGATTGGCTTGACTGCTTTTGGAGTTGTTTTAGCTGTATAAACTTTGTTTCCAAACATATAACCTGCATTCTCGAACGAAGCATGAAACTTATCGGAAACATCTACTAAATCTTTATATTCTTTTACAAAATCAAATTCCTTAATTGCCTTTTGTTCTATTGGCTGAATTGGGAATGATTTTGCAAAAATTCCATAATCGCATATTTTTGTTAGCGGTAAGAGTTTTTTCATTTCCTTATAGTACTTAGTACTCTTATGCCAAGCAAAGATGTAGACTCTTCTACGTCTTTGTGGATGACCATAATCAGCGGCGTTAATAATTCTCCATTCCATTGCATAGCCCTGTGTAGATAGGCAACGAAGCATGATGCCAAAATCTCGCCCTCTTTGCTTAGCGGGAGATTTAACTAGTCTATCAACGTTTTCCAGTAAGACGAATGGTGGATGTTTTTCTTTAAGTATCTCGTTGATTTGCCACCAAAGAACACCTTTCTTCCCCTCTATACCGTGTGAACTGCTTAGCGAATGAGCAACTGAATAATCTTGACAAGGGAAACCGCCACATAACAATGTGTGGTCTGGAATAGATTTTTTGTCTACTTTCGAAATATCAACATTTGAGTTTTCTACAGTGGACGGAAATCTGATGTTATAGCAATCAAATGCGTGCTGAGTTTTGGTGGATGGTTCCCATTGATTTGCCCAAACAAAAGTGAAATTACCATGTTCCTTGGCTTTGCCATCTTTGCCGATTGACTTAATGTCATTTAAGCCAACACGGAAGCCGCCAACACCAGCAAATAATTCAACAACAGTTTTTTTCATACGCTCTAGTTTACTATAAAGATAAGACATGATCAAGCAAAAAATAAAAATTCAAATAAATTATCTAAAGATATTTATTAAATAATGCATATGCTTGTATATTCGTTTATTTGTTATGAAACTGATAAACTGTCAAAGAAGGATTGGGATATGGAGTTTGAATTTGAAGAACTATGTTCTGCTAAATTGATCGTTGACGCAATTTATAAAGGTGGAAGAAAAGGAAATACTGGGGATGACCCAATATCAAAATTATTCCCTAAATTGGGGAATATGAGTGGTTTCAGAAAAGTGAGTAGAAACGATAAGTCTAATAAGTTAGCATATGTTGTTTTGTATACAACGATGGCTGAATTAGAATGGCCTGACTATCTTGATGTAGAGACTGGTGTATTTAGATATTATGGCGACAATAGAAAACCAGGTAATGACATTACAAATACCAAGCAAGGAGGCAACAAGCTTCTTGAAGAAGTTTTTTCTATTCTTAATTCAAATTCAAATATTGAAGACATTCCTCCTTTCTTCATCTTTAAGAAAGTTGGAACAAAAAGAGACGTTCAATTCTTAGGGATGGCCGCTCCTGGAAATCCAAATATTTCGCCTGATAAAGATTTGGTGGCGTTCTGGAGAACTATGGGCGATAACAGATTCCAAAATTATGAAGCGTATTTCACAATCCTAGATACTAAAAATGAAACAATTTCGCGCGAATGGCTACAATCATTGATTGATAATCATGATAATAATCTTGAGCTTGCTCCTGCTGTTTGGAAAGAATTCGTAAAAAATGGTAGAAGTGGAATTAAGCCGTTAAAGGCTCCAAGAATTAGAATAATCCCATCTAAGTATGACCAACTTCAATGCAGCGAAGATGGCAAGAAATGCTTAGCGAAAATACTTGAACATTATAAAAATAATCCTGCTGGATTTGAAGCATGTGCCGTCAGTGTTGCTTTGATGATGGATAATAATTTTGAAAGCTTTAACATAACACGTCCTTGGAGAGATGGTGGAAGAGATGCAATCGGTTATTATTCCATTAAAAACGGCAATACAGTAAATGCACCTCTTAAGATAGATTGTGCGTTAGAAGCAAAATGCTATGACGGAACAGCAGTTGGAGTCAAACAAATGTCTAGATTAATATCTAGAATAAGATATCGCCAATTTGGAATTCTCGTTACAACTAGCTATGTTGACTCACAAGCATATGGCGAAGTCGTCGATGACGGACACCCAATTTTAATTGTTACCGGATCAGATATTGCTTATATACTTGCTAGAAATACAATCAACTCCTCAAATATTGATGTGTGGCTAGATACCATTGATCATTCAATGCCTAGAGATAACACGATTCGTTAATTAACCTAATTTGATATAATTTTAGAAATATGGACGATACCAATAGACATCTTCCTGAAAAGGATATTCTTGCTATTACAAAAGGCTGCATAAATAAAACATTTGGCGAACTAGGTTTGTCCTCTTTGAACAAGTCTAATAAAGGCGGGCTTGGTGGATTTGTTGAAGAGAATGTATTTAAATACTCAGCAAATAGCGATGATAATCCTGATTTTATTGATGCTGGTATAGAGCTTAAAGTGACTCCAGTCAAGCTTAATCAAGATGGTACATATTCATCTAAAGAACGTTTGGTTTTGAACATGATTAACTATATTAACGAAGTTGATAAAACGTTTGAAACAAGCTCTTTTTTTCATAAGAATCGGAGATTACTAATTTGGTTTTATTTGTGGAGTAAAGGCGTCTCGGCTTCTGATTATAAAATTACTAACTACGATATATTTGAATTTGAACATTCTGTTCAATACCAAACAATCAAAAAAGATTGGGAAATAATACACAATAAAATAGTTGACGGAAAGGCTCATGAAATAAGCGAATCCGACACTACATTCTTGGCGGCTTGCACAAAAGGGGCTAATAGCACAATTTTGACTAGCCAACCAAATAGTCTTATAAAAGCCAAGCCTAGAGCCTATGCATTTAAAAATGGCTTTATGACTCGTTTATATAGAGAATTGATTCATGCTATAGCTCCATATGTTTCATTTATTTCAGAAGACGAATGGATGAAGAATCCGCTTGAAGAATTATATAAAGAAAAATTATCAAAATACCACGGAATGTCCATTCAAGAGTTGAAACATAGATTTTACCTAAACACCAACCCAAAGGATATCACATTCAAAATTGCTCAAAAAATGCTAGGTCTAGAGGGGAAAGTTTCTTCAACTCAAGAAATGGCCGATGCAGGAATCAAGTTAAAAACAATAAGATTGACCAAAAATGGAACTCCGCATGAAAGCATGTCTTTTCCAGCATTTGATTTTACAGAACTTTTAAACAAATCGTGGGAAGAATCAAATATTAGAGAAGACTTTGTTGATTGGAAATTAATGTTTGTTATTTTTAAAGATGACGAGCGGGGTGTTTGCCGCTTTGATAGGGTGGTATTTTGGAATATACCTAACACATTAGTTGATGGTGAAATTAAGAAAATGTATGAACAGTGTGCTAACCTCTTAAAGCAAGGAAAGGTAATTAAAGAAGTTACGCCGGACGGCAAAGTAAAAGATTATTTTCCCAAAGAAACAAAAGAACGCGGCGGAAATGGTGTTTGCCACGTTAGACCACATGGTAGAGTTGCATCTGATACATTTGATTTACCTGTGCCTGATAAATTAACCAGAAGAACTTCTTATACCAAACAATGCTTCTGGTTTAATAAATTATTTATTAAAAAAATTATAGAGACATCTGAACTATGATTGCACATCAAGGCACGAGTTCTTTATTTAGATGTGATGTTATCAATCGATCCAGTAACATCGATTTTAAAAGTTATTTGCCAGCTCACTTGTAGAGTGACATGTTATTAGTTCGTTCCTGATTAACGCAATCATTAGTTGAACATATCTAATATAATTAACCAGGTGTCCTCCTTTATGAGGCAGGAAATGGACAAGACTATTTTAAAAATTTTGGACATGACTTTTTTATTTAACACGGACAAATATAACAACTTTAAGGGAATGCAAAAGTTACAGTATTTGTGCTACCATATTACCAATATGGTGGCATTTTTAATTGTTGTCGGCGTTATTATTGTTGGAATTATAACTGGTGTTTTAATCTATAAACACAACCAAAAAATTAAAGCTTTACAAAGAGCATACGTAAAAGAAAATAGCGCCAAATTAAAGGCTCTTAATGAAATAAATAGCAAGTATTCGTTTTTTAACCCTGAGCAAAGAGATTTGCTTTATAAATTCAATTTTAATAGCAAAAAGGCATTTGATAACTTTAATTATTCAGACGCAATTAGAAGTATCTTTTTTAACAAGCGTTTACAAATCAAGTCCTTGATGGATAAGGTAACAAAGGATAGAAATCGATTAAAGCTATATAAGGAAGAAGTAAAAAAATTACCGCTAACATCCTTTAATTCATTACCTAAAGATAAACACATTAACAACAAAGTGTTTACTGACTTAGAAAAGGAATATGTTTCTAAAGCGTATTTAAACATTGGCACAACTGCATCTGTTACTGTCCATTGGTCATATAAAAGCCCTGCGGGTAGAAACTATTATGAAAATCATCGAACATTTGGATACGACAAAATAGTGGAACTATATTTCAATTACTTTAACGAAGATTTAAGGAAAGTTGAAGAAAATGAAAGAATCTCAAACTCAATTAACTCAGTTATAGAAGATTTAAACAAAGATGTGTATACGTTAGACGAAATTATAGCCTTATTTGATAAATATGATGTTAAAGCGACTAAATCTATTGTTGAATCAACATTATTTAAAGCTAGTTTTGTTAAGAGGAATGATAGCGATTATTACGTGCATACTTCGGTTAAAAATGTAAGAGATATGATTTTAATTTCAGCTAACGGAGAAGGCCTAATTACTTACAATAATAAAATAAAAGACAAAGACTACGATAACGCAATTGATAAACTTGAAAGAGAAGGAAGAATAATTCCAATTGATAATCTCCACTTTCTCAAAGTTAGCAAGACTTTATGTTACAAAGGCATTACATTAGAAACAATTGATGAATACGAATCTCTTTTACTTAAGTTCGCAAAAAAGGAAACGTTTATCGGCCTAAAACAAATCTACGACAACATTGATTGCCTTGTTACAAGAGTGGAATTTGACGAATGTTTTGTTTTAACAATTTCCAAATATTGCGGGTTTCTAAATCAGGTTCCTGGAATCGACAAATTATTCACAACAATTCAAAGGCCACAAAGAATTATGTTCCTTGAATGGCTATTAAAAAGTAAAAAGTCCGTTAATGCCTATGATTTAATTTATGATTTGAAGAAATTGTATGGTGTAGAATATAGTATATATTCAATTTTGTATGATTTAGGCAAAAACAAGACGGATTTATATTATAATCCGGAAACGGAAAAACTATATTCAAATAAGGAGTATTTTTTTGAAGAATTGGAGGATGTATTATGAACAAGTTTGATATAAAAGTTGGAGAACTAGACCAAGTTAGAACGAAAAAATTGACATATAAAGGCCAAACCAAAGATATGCCAGTTTACCGAGTTCCTATTAGCGTATTGTTCTACAATGATATGAACGGCAGAATTGCAACTTTTATTAGTCAATATAAAGCAGAAGGAAATGATATCACTTCTCTTGATAATGGTGAGTACAACAACAAAATTGCAGAATTTATTAAAGCAAGCTCAACAAAAGAAAGATTTAAAAAGACCAAAGAAGATATCCGAATGAATACCCAGAAGGAAGTCGGTGTTGTTTTGACTGATGGAAGAATTATTGATGGTAATAGAAGGTTCACCTGCTTAAGAGAGCTATTTCAAGAAACTGGTGATGCTAGATTTGAGTATTTTGAAGCCGTTGTATTATCTGCACCTTCTGATAGTGATGTTAATGGTTGGAAGGCAATTAATTCATTAGAATTAGAATTACAAATTGGCACTGATGAAAAGGTTGATTATAGCCCTATTGATTGGCTTGTTAAAGTTTATCAAGACATTGTAAAAGGACATTATTATACGGAACAAGAATATGTCAGACTTACTAAGTACAGTCCATCAGATGTTAAGAAGATGATTATTAAAGCTGAATTGATGGAAGATTTCCTTGAATTCTTTAATAAACCAGAACAATTCTTCATAGCTAAGAGATTGGAATTAGATGGTCCACTTACCGAATTGGTTAAAGTCAGAAGAAAATTAAATGATAGAGAATGGAATGAAGTAAAAGTTGTTTTCTATGTTTATTTATGGACGGTTAATAAAGGCGACAAGTCTAGAGAAGTTAGAAAAATGGTGGGTCTTGTTGGAACACCATCTTTTGGCTCTTTAATTACTACTGCTTCTGATAAGGCTGAAAAAATCTTGAATGGCGAAGATGTTGCTGATGAGCCAACTAAAGTAGTAGCGGAAAATCTAAACGAACAACCTGTTCCAAAAGAAAAGACGAAGGATGTTATAGACGATAAATTCGAAAACCAATTAGAAAGCGCTTTGCATAATAAGCTTGCCAATGATGCAAGGAATAAACCAATCACGTTGTGCGAGTACGCATTAAGGAATTTGGGAGATATTGACCAAGATATTGTAAATAGATGGACTGACGCTATAACTAGAATGAAATATGCCCAATTATTGAACGATTTATCAGCAGTTATTGAGGAATTGAAGAAGCATGTCTCTTAGAGATATTCCATTTTATTCTTTGTATAGAAAAAAGGATGATGTGCTTCATAACTTTTATATCCCCGCTTTAAGCGAGGCCAAAGTTTATAAAAGGGTGTCAGCCTATTTTAGTTCTGATGTCTTAAGGCTTTATTCAAAAGGCCTAGCTTCATTTGTAAACAGAGACGGAATAATTAAATTTATTTTTTCTCATCACATAACGCTGGAGGACTTTGAAGAAATAAAAAAAGGGTATGATGGAAGGTTTAACAACGAATTACTAAAATCAATTTGTGATTTATCTGATTCAGTTCAAGTCTCAAACCTTGCATATTTAATATCAAAAGGTATTGTTGAAATTAAAATTGGTTTCGTTACTCCGGGGACACTACATTTCAAATATGGCCTCTTCGAAGATGGCAATGATGTTGTGTGTTTTAGAGGATCAACCAATGAAACACCAGCTGGATTATTACTGAATGGCGAGAACTTTGAAGTAAGTTGCTCTTGGCTTTGTGGAGAGCATGAATTAAATACAATTAGAGGTTATGAAATGGACTTTGATGAGCTTTGGGAAGGGCGTTATGAAGGAGTAGTTACTGTTGATGCTCCTGATTGCGTTATTAATGAAATAGAGTCTTTTTCAAAGAACAATCTTATTCTTGATTATGAGGATCAATGTACAAATTCCTTTATTTTAGATTTCGATGATTCAATGAAGGCTGTTGGTTATTCTTTTTTAAAAACCAAAGAGCTTCTCTCACCAAACACAATATGGTTCAAAACAAAAATTCAATACGCATTGGAAAGCGTTGATAATTTAGATGTTTTCCATTTTAAAGAAACTCAACCATCAGAACTAAAGATATTAATTGAGAGATTAGAAGAGTACGCAAAAAATAATAATTTTGATATTAAGGTTTCAAACAAAGTTAAAATTTATCTTAAGAGTATAGATTTATATCTAAAAGAAAGAACCTCTCTTGGCAATGCGATTAAGGCCAAAGATGTAGCTGTCATTGATGAATTTAATAAATTTAAAGCAATTGTTTCTCATGAATTAGAAAGAACTTTGAAAGAGCCTCAATTATGGGACGCATTCCACGCTGTTAATATGGTGGCATCTTGCAACTTTTCTGTTCCAGGTACTGGCAAAACAACAATCGCATATGGTGCTTATGGCTATTTATCATCTAAAGAGAACGACTGCAAAGTAAAGCGAATTATTATGGCCGGTCCCAAAAACTCGTTTATGGCATGGAAAAACGAATTTGTTTTATGTTTCGGAAACAAAAGACAATTAAAGTGTTTCAACATTCAAGACCCGTCTTATAAAAATGTTAATCAAAGAATCATGGCTCTATATCAATATTTCGATAAATCAAATTTGATATTAATCAACTACGATATGTTGCAAAATTACGACATATTGGAAACTCTTAAGATGCTTATGAGAAAAGATAATTTTTCTGATTACTTGATAATGGATGAGGCTCATAAAATAAAAGGCTTTGAAGGCAAACGAGCAAGTGCTGTTTTGTCTATTGCGCCGTTAGCAAAATATAAATTGATTTTAACTGGAACGCCAATTCCAAATAGTTATCTAGACATATTTAATATATTGAATATCCTCTACGGAAATGACTATGACAATTTTTTCGGATTTAGCCCAGCATATTTATCACAAGCCTCTTACATACCTTCTAGACAAGATGAAATTAACAAAAGAATTTATCCGTTCTTCTGCAGAACAACGAAACAGGATTTAAAGATTCCTCTTGCGACGTTTGATTATTCTTCTGCTTTAGTAAAAATGGATGAGCGAGAGAAAAAACTATTCAATCTTGTTTATGAATATTTTGGGTATAACACTTTAGTGCTTTATATTAGATTGCTTCAAGCTTCCATCAATCCTGCCGCATTGCAATCAAAGTTAAAAGATAATGATGTTCTCGCTATTTTTGGTGGTCTCGATGATGGGGACCGCGATTCATTCTCAGAAGGATATATTGATAGTGACCTTGAATATCTTAAAAAAACTTTAAAAACAACTGAAAAAGGAAATAATGCCACATTTTCTCCTGAGGATATTGAATTCTTAAGAGCATTTGGTTTGACAAGAAAGTTCTATAAAGGAATTGACATAGTAGAAGAACTCGTTGGCGAAGGGAAAAGCGTTGTTGCATGGGGAGTCTTTATTAACACATTGAATTGTATTCATGACGAACTTTCATTACGTGGTATTAAATCCGTCGTCATTTGTGGTTCGATGCCTTTAGATGAAAGGGAAACCAATATTAAGAAATTCATTGATGGCGAATATAATGTGTTGATTTCAAATCCACATACGCTTGCCGAATCAGTATCGTTACACAAGACGTGTCATGATGCAGTTTATTTTGAATATACTTTCAATCTTACTCACATGCTTCAATCTAGAGATAGAATCCATAGACTTGGTTTACAAGATGATACTAAGACTACCTATTATTTTGCAGCAATCGATGGGGATGATTTCGCTTGTAACTCAATCGATTTAAAAACTTTAGAAAGATTGAAAATGAAAGAAGATAGGATGTTGAGAGCCGTCGAGTCTAAACAATTGTTTGTTAAATCTGATAGTTATCAAGAAGACATCGACTTTATTTTTAATTTAAAATAAAATGTTTGAATATTTATCACTCCTTGGAAACCAAATTGTTGGTCGTTACAAAACATTAGAAAACACGATTAAGTGTAGATCCAATTCTTTTTATGATTCCTATTTAGACTTACTGGAACACACTATTAAAACTATATTAGTAGCGGAGAATGTTGGCTATGAAGGAAGAACATGTGGCGAAATTTTAAAAGAACCAGATGTTATTAATTTCTTCTTGCATAAAGTTAATATGGATAATGATGTTTATGAAAAATGTAAAAATCATATTCAAAAGGTTAATCAGCATAAACATCAAAATGAAAAATACATTAATCCTGAAACCGTCATTTCATACATGAATTTGTATCATGACATCGCTAGTAGTTATGCCTCCTATAAAGGAATTAAAGTGCCTAGCTTTAATTCTGAAGAGATAAAAGCAATGTATGGAATTACTCAAAAAAGAAGTGATGAACTTGACATTGTGAAAGAACACTATGATGAACTTTCTGAAATGATGAGAGGGGAGCTTTCTAGTTTAGGAAAAAAGGTTCAGGCACTTGAACAGCAAGGAACAATTAGACAAAAGACTGTTACTCAGGTAAACCCAACAGCAACAAATCATAAAGAAATTTTAAATAGATTCTTAACAACAACCAAGAAGAGCTGGAGATGGTTTGGAAATCAGCGCGAACTAAATAAATCAAAATTCATATTATTCATTGCTACGTTTTGCATGATTGTTTTCGGAGTTGTCTCTACCGTTTTAAGTAGCATTAGTTCAGGTATTTATAGCACATTTACATTTTTTGAAAATCTTGGTGTAGTTTGCGCTATTTTCATAATGGTTTATGGATTTAAATCTAAGTTACTATATCGAGATGTTCAATTAGCTCATAATTCAACATCTAAATATGTAAAAGATAAATACAATCTATGGATGCCAAGAAGAGAAAAAAGAATATTTAAAATTGCTAGATGGTTAGCTGCGATATCGGTTATATTAAGCATCGTTTTTATTTGGTTTAATAAAAACAATTTGAGTGGTGTTGCAACTGTTTTTGAAATATTGTTTTTAGCTTCAATAATTTTTGTTAGATTCGCAGATGCGGCTTTATTTGCTCAATATACAATTGTTTATTTCGAAGGGTCTAATCTAGCAAAAAGCGAGACAGTAACGCTAGTTTGGGATCCAATGATCAAAAAGTTTATTCCAGAAGAAGAATATAAAAGGAAAATGCCTTTCCTATATTAATAAGCGCATGCGCATACATAAGATGCATCGAAATAACGATGCCTTTTTGCTAAAATTATTATTGCATCGTAATGCTCTGGAGCCTTGCGAAAGCTTAGCAAAGGAGAGATGAAGTTTATGATGCAATATGATTCTTTGTCAGTACGTGCTGGCAAAAATCTAAAACGCATTATTAAAGAAAGAGGCTATACTCAAGATAAATTTGCTGAGTCGATGTATGTAGTTCCAACCACTCTAAGAAGATGGTTGGCTAATGGTATTAACAACATAGATACCATCGCAAAAATCGCCAATTTCTTCGATTTAAGCGTTTGGGACATCCTTAAATAGGGTGTCCTTTTTAGTGCATTTTCTGCGCTATTTTTGATTGTCATATCGTCTCATAATGTTTTTTGCTAGGAGGAAACGATATGTCAACATTATCATTAGCAATATCCCAAGAGACAATGACAATATTAACCGTTCTTGGAGTTATTAACACCATTATTAGCACAATTGCCTGCCCAATTATTGCTGGGTATAAAAACCGAAGCGTAGTTGGTTGGCTTTTTGGCGGATTTTTTCTTGGTTTTATCGGCTTAATTATTGTCGCGTGCTTACCAGAAAAATAATTAATGAAAGGAAACGAAAATATATGGACAACAAAATTTACTTAAAAGACATCGCAGGGTACGACGAAGAAAAGGCTGAAGCCAAGAAGATCATCGAAGTGCTCAAAAATCATGAAAAATACGAAAAGATAGGAGCGTATATTCCGAAAGGATTAATCCTATCTGGCAATCCTGGTGTCGGAAAAACTATGCTTGCTAAAGCAATAGCTAGCGAAAGCGATGTGCCATTCTACGAATTTGAAAGTAACGAGGGTGAAACTGAAGCTGAAACTATTAAATCAATTAAGGCTTTATTCTCTAAAGCGAAAGAAACTGCTCCATCAATTATATTCATTGATGAATTTGATGAACTAGTTATGACTAATGACTTTCGTTCAGATTATTCAAGGAAGACGACAAAGATATTGCTTAGTGAAATCGATGGTATTTCTTCTAGTAGTGGCGTCCTTGTTATTGCCACGACCAATTATCGGAAGGCTTTACCCCCAGCTTTAGTTCGAAGTGGAAGAATGGATAAGCGAATTACTGTCGAAATGCCGGATACTAGCGATAGAGAAGCAATATTTAAATTGTATTTAGATAAAAACAAACTATTAAACGAAATTGATGCACATGCCTTAGCTAGTAAAACCGCTAATTTCTCCGGTGCGGATATTAAAACCTTAGTGAATGAAACGATTATCGATTGCGCTTCTCAAGGCATCGAAAAAATAACGATTGCTGATTTTGAAAGAAATATCCCAGTAGTGTTATTCCAAGATATCCGAAAGAAAAATAAAGAAGGTGCGGATGATATGACTATTTATCACGAAATAGGCCACTTCATAACCGAATATGTAAATAGTGGGGCGATTGGATCAATATCTACTGAGCGATATGGTGAAGTTCAAGGCCATGTGTTTCTAGAAATCGAGACAATAGAACTTGAACCAATAACTAGAAATAGCTTAAAAAAGAAATTGATAACATTATTAGGCGGAATGGCTGGCGAAGAAGTGATGTGCCATGATGTTTCAGGCGGGGCTAGCGACGACGTTGGCAAAGCTCGCGCTTATATTTCTAGATTAATGAATATCGGAGCATTCGGATTCGATAAATTATCTTCTTTTGCTCAAATAAATAGCATGAGTGGAAAAGAATGTCCTATCTCTCAAGAAAGAATTAAAAAGATTGAAAATCTTGAAACTGAATTATTAGAAGAAGCATATAGAAAAGCTCAAGAAATTATCAAAGAAAACAAAGATATCGTTGATGCTTTATATGCTGAATTGAAAGAAAAAGAAAAACTCTCTAAGACAGAAATAAAAGAGATATTAGATAATTTAAAAAGAGGAAGAATTAATGATTAAAACTAAATTATGTTCATGGTGGAACAACTTTAAAAGTTTTGATTGGAAGATGTATCTGGCACTGTGTCTATTGGCACTGGTGCCAGCCATTTACCAGACTGTGGTAACTAAACTCATCACTTCTTATACAAATCCTGGCGCCTTAGATATCGTTGGACAAATGGAATGGTTTGATCTTATTGATGAGACCATCCGCGCCTTCCTAATCGTACCAATGTATTCGGTGCTATCAAAAGCGTATAAAAAAGATAACTTTAATCAAGTTGTCTTCAAATTAGGAATCATCGTTATTGGACTATATGTTCTCTTCTCGTTAGGAACATTCTTCTATGGAATCTATCTAGTGAATTACATGAACCCTAATGAAATTGATATTGCCGCGGCATATCGTTATCTTTCATTAGAAACAGTTGCCTTCATGGTTGGAATTGTCTTTAGTTACGCAAACGTAGTGTTCCTTGTTATCGATAAATCTAGATATATGTATGCCTTTTTAGCGGCGAAAATCCTTTTAGCATTATTATCGGATTTTCTATTAATTCCTAATATGGGCATTGATGGTATTGCTGTTAGTAACATTATCGCAAATGGTGTGATGGGTGCATTAGCAATTGGACTACTCATCTATATTAAACAGTTAAGACCAGGCAAATATTCAAAAGAAGATTTACCACATTTGAAAGACTGGACAAGAATCGGCTTATTCGCCGGTGGTCAACAATTCATCGATAACATTGTTTACGCATTAATGATTTGTAGATTGGTTAACGCGGTTAGCGAATCGGGAAACTATTGGGTTAGTAACAACTTCATATGGGGATGGTTATTAATACCTATCACTTGTTTAGCGGAAATTATTAGAAAAGATGCCGGCACGGATGGTTATAAGCTCAAGCAATCTAATTATTATTCAATTGTTATCTTCTCAGTTATTGCGTGGTTTGCTTTGATTCCTACATATCAATGGTTCTTTGAGACCGTTCAAGGATTAGATAAACCTGGAAGAATCTTTGAAATCGTTGTAAAGAATCTTGGATTTTATGTTGCTTATGCCTTATCACAAATTCCTGATGCTGTCTTTGTTGGAATGGGTAAGACCAGATACAATGCGATTAATTCATTATTCTGTAATATCGTTTATTACGGGATTTGGTTCATCTTATATCAAAGCAATGTGGTGACGATGAATATGGATATGATTATCGTTATGTTTGGATGTGGCATGGGCGTTCACTGGATCATCTCTTTAATAGAAGAAAAAGTCTTCCTTAGAAAAGAATTAAAGAAAGCTGGTGAACTACAATGAGATATTTATTCTTTGATATTGAATGTGCAGATGGTAGTAGGGCCATTTGCGAATATGGATATGTTCTCACTGATGAAAAATTTAATATCATCAGAAAGATAAATATTCTTATTGACCCAGAATGTCCCTTTAATTTGAGGGGTAGAGATGGACAAGATGATTTAATCCTCACTTATCCATATAGCAAATATTACAAGTTTTATCCGTTTAATGAATCGTATGAAATGATTAAAAATCTAATGACTCAAAAGGATTTAATGATATTTGGCCACGCGGTTAACAATGATATCGGTTTCCTCTTTAAGGATTGCAATCGTTACAAACTACCGCTTTTTGATTACACGGCCTTCGACATTCAAAAAATGCTGCCAGTGTTCGATAAGCAAAATAAGCGATATACCTCATTAGAAAAGGCGTTTGTTGATTTAGTTTCTACTGAAATAAGAAATGAACTAAAAGATCATAGAGCATGCGATGATGCGATGAAAACGATGCTTGTATTCAAAGCTATGGTTGTAGACCTAGAATTTACGCCGAAAGATTTAATCGAATCTTGTCCAAAGTCAGTATATAACGCTCTTGAATATTGGGAACAAGCCAAGATGAGAAAGAAAGAAAGGCGTCGTAAGAAAGGCAAAGCTAAAAAAAGAGATGAAGGGCAAGTGATGTGGGGAGAACTATATCGCGAACATGAACCATTGCTTGAAGATTTTAATTCGATTGACAGATTCATAACTGTCAGTGGCAAAATGAAAGAGCATTACGATGAACTAAAACATCTAATTCAAATTATTAAAGAAAAAGGTTATGTTGCTTACGATAGAATTGATGGCTCTGATTACCTAATTGTATTTGATGAAGAAAATAAGAATGGAATGATGAG
>CAVILR010000016.1:0-20603 GCA_963643725.1 Lachnospiraceae bacterium
AATATTTCATCTAATAAACATTTCAAAGTTCTATGAACTTCGTAGATGGCAAAATCGTGAAAGTCCAATTGATAAATATCCCATTTGCTCACAAGGTTAAAATGTAAACTAAATAAATGATTAAGCCAACTCCTAAGGATTGATTTTATTTTGACGTTATTGGTTGTAATTATTCTTGTTATAACGCGAAGAAATTTCTAAAGTTTTATTTTATGAATAACTCACAATGATAAGATAAATGGTAAGATAAATGGTAAGATAAACGATAACGAAAAAAACGTTATTTCAATTATCAAAAATGATAAATATATAACCATTCCAGAGATAGCAGAAAAATTAAATAAATCACCTACAACGACCTATAGATATATTAAAAAATTAATCGATTTAGGGCTATTAAAGAGGATGGAATCTAGAAAATATGGTTATTGGGAAATAATTAGATAATTTTGTTTGATATTCCTAACGCAACCATCATCCTTTGTGAGCATATGTTCAAACGTTACTCATTTTCAAAATTAAACTTCTTTCCTCTATTTTTACCCATATAATAAAAGTGCCTCCTTCTTTTGGGTTGATATGTTCCGTGTCGGGAACAAAAATACCATAGCAAATGGAGGCTTTTTTCATACTAAGTCATCACAATCACATTGAGCTTGTTATTTGGTGTTTTATCAAAATGTAACCGCTTAAAACGAAAAAATTATAAATTTTTATATTAAAAATTGTCCTTTTTTGCTATCCTTCTATTGCGAGTGTTTATCCACATTCACAATAAGAATTATTGTCACAGGAGGAAAATATGGCAAAACAATACGTATTTAACTTCAAAGATGCTTATGGCTTAGGCAAAGAGCTCCTTGGAGGAAAAGGTGCTGGTCTTGCGGAAATGACACACATCGGTGTCCCAATTCCTGAAGGTTTCACCATCACCACAGAAGCATGCACTCTCTATTACGAGAACAAAAAGCAACTTCCAGATTATTTAGTTAAACAAATCTATGATGGAATCGCTGTTGTCGAAAAACAAACAGGTAAGGTTTTCGGCGGAGCGAGCAAACCATTATTAGTTTCTGTTCGTTCTGGCGCGAGAGTTTCAATGCCGGGTATGATGGACACCATCTTAAACCTTGGTTTAAATGATACTACCGTCGCCGCCTTAATTAAGGAAACCGGAAACGAAAGATTCGCTTATGATAGCTATCGTCGTTTCATCTTAATGTTCACCAACATTGCAAAAGGACATCCACGTACTGACATGGACAAAATGCTTGATGAACTCAAAGAGAAAAAAGGTTACAAACTCGATACTGAAGTTACAAGCGATGAATTAAAAGTTCTTGTTAACGAATATAAAGCCTATTATAAAAAGACCTTTGGTGAAGACTTCCCAAGCGATCCAAAAGTTCAATTAATCGAAGCGGTCACCGCCGTCTTCCGTTCATGGGATAACCCACGTGCAAACGTCTATCGTATGCAATATTCAATTCCATATTCTTGGGGAACCGCGGTTAACGTTCAATCGATGGCCTTTGGTAACAAGGGCGAAACATCCGGCACAGGTGTTGCCTTCTCGCGTAACGCCGCGACTGGTGAAAAGGTAATCTCAGCCGAATATCTTCCAAATGCTCAAGGCGAAGACGTCGTCGCTGGTATCCGTACACCTCTTCACATCGACGAACTCAAACGTCGTATGCCAGATGTTTATAAACAATTCGAAGAAACAATTAAGAAAATGGAACTCCATTATCGCGATATGCAAGATATGGAATTCACTGTCGAAGAAGGAAAACTCTACTTCTTACAAACTAGAAGCGGTAAACGCACACCTGCTGCAGCCTTAAAGATGGCTTGTGACATGGTCGATGAAGGTTTAATCACTAAAGAAGAAGCGGTCTTAAGAATTGACCCAGTTTCCTTCGATAAACTCTTACTCCCTAACTTTGATAAAGATGATTTAGCCGCGGCCAAATCACGCAAGATTGCTGAAGGTAACCCAGCTGGCCCAGGCGCCGGAACTGGTAAGATTGCTTTTACAGCAGAAGAGGCAGAAGCTCGCCACAACGCTGGTGAAAAAGTCGTCTTAGTCCGCGCGGAAACATCTCCAGAAGATTTAATCGGTATGATCGCCTCTGAAGGTATTCTCACCATGCGCGGCGGTATGACCTCTCACGCCGCTGTTGTTGCTCGTGGTATGGGCAAATGCTGTGTCACTGGATGCGCATCCGCGTTAATCAACGAAGAAGCCAAAACCTTAACAATTAATGGCAAAGTCTATGGACCTAACGATGTCATTTCACTAGATGGTTCCACCGGTTCCGTTTATGAAGGCGACATTAAGAAAGTCGCACCAGACCTCTCAAGCGGCAATTTTGGTCGCTTAATGGGTTGGGTTGACGAAGCCAGAACATTACACGTTCGCGCAAATGCTGATACACCTCGTGATGCTCACCAAGCGAAAGTCTTTGGAGCAGAAGGTATCGGTCTATGCCGTACTGAACACATGTTCTTTGATAAGGACAAAATCTTCCACTTCCGTAAGATGATTCTTGCTGACAATGTCGAAGAACGTGTTGCCGCCTTAAATGAAATTGAACCACTTCAACAAAAAGACTTCGAAGGATTATTCGAAGAAATGGGTGAACTCAACGTCAATATTCGTTTACTAGATCCACCTCTACACGAATTCCTTCCACAAGAAGAAGACAAGATTGAAGAGCTCGCAAAGGCTACCGGCCACAGCGTCTCTTATATTCACAAACGTATTGAAGAACTCCACGAATTCAATCCAATGATGGGTCACCGTGGTTGCCGTCTTGCCGTTTCTTATCCAGAAATCTGCGAGATGCAAACAACCGCGATTATCAAAGCGGCGATTAACGTTTCTAAGAAACTCAATATCAGCATTGAACCTGAAATCATGGTACCACTCGTACTTGAAATCAAGGAACTTCAATTCGTTAAAAACATCATTACTACAACTGCTGATAAGCTCATCAAAGAAGCTGGTGTCAACATGAAATATCACGTTGGTACAATGATCGAAATCCCGAGAGCAGCTCTCCTCAGCGATGAAATCGCTAAAGAAGCTGAATTCTTCTCCTTCGGCACCAACGACTTAACACAACTTACATTCGGTTTCAGCCGTGATGATGCTTCTAAGTTCTTACCTGACTACTACAAGAACAAAATCCTTGAAGAAGATCCATTCAAGACCTTAGATACAAAAGGTGTTGGTAAACTCGTTAAGATGAGCGTTACCGAAGGTCGTAAGACAAGACCAAATCTCCATGTCGGTGTCTGCGGTGAAACTGGTGGCGAACCAAATTCCATCGACTTCTACCACAATGCCGGACTTGATTATGTCTCTTGCTCACCATTCCGTGTTCCAGTTGCCCGCTTAAGCGCTGCTCAAGCTGCAATTAGAGCAAATGCTAAGAAATAATCAAACTTAACTAATAAATTGGTTCTCGTTAATTCGAGGACCTTTTTATATGCGCCTTTTATTCGCATAACGTAATTTGTTAGAAAAGAGCACCCGTTATAATGCTTACAAATTAAAGAAAAGTTTTAACGCTTACTTATTAGTTATGTATTTTTGGTGCTTTGAATTTCTTCTTGCTGTTGGAAGAAGTAGACCAGCATCAATTAATGGCTTTAATATCAATTTAGTGAAATTGCTCGTGCTATTATAGCCAATGTGGTTTTGAATTTCTTCTCTGCTTCTTGCAGTTCCATCGCAAAACTGTAAGATTGTCGCATCATAATATCCTATTGCTTTAGCGATTGCCTTCTCAGTATTTAATAGGTCGTATAATGTAATTCTAAAAAAATCAGGACAATTATATAACGTAGGCATTTCAACATTTAGTTTGCTATATATTTCATATATTTTTCTTAATCCACTTCCGCTTTTTTCCATTAAGCCAATGACGCTGAAGCAATTACAAATAATGCGATTTCTTCTCACTGATGGAATAGAATTAAATTTATATTCGTTGGGTTCTTTATCTAGTAGCCATGAACCAGGAGATGTTATTTCCAATCTATCTTTAAATATATCAATATCGACTTGCGTTCCATAGATTGAATAATCTCTATGCGCCAAAGCGTTAACAATAGCTTCTCTTAATGCATTTTCTGGATATGAATATGTATCAAGTCGTGAACCATCGCTCATTTTAATAAAACCGCTTCTAGAATTACGCTTTATGAAATCTAAAGTGTTTTCAAAAATATCGCACAAACATCCCTTAAATTCTTTTTTGTCAATCACTTCGTCTTCGCCTTTATCAAAGCCGTTCCATAAACGGCAAGATACTAACGTATCATCGGACTTATAAGTA
This sequence comes from Lachnospiraceae bacterium, assembly GCA_963643725.1. Classification (GTDB taxonomy): domain Bacteria; phylum Bacillota_I; class Bacilli_A; order RFN20; family CAG-826; genus Fiminaster. Next base: position 4,347 of record CAVILR010000016.1, read on the forward strand.
TCTTTAAACATGCTTAAGCCTTCAGTTATGCGACCATCTTGATTAACAACCTCTTCATTAATTAGCATTTTAAGCGTTGGTTCTTGGTTATCTTTTCTATAAAGCCTTGCTAATTTATTAAAAGAAACAAATTCGCTCTTCTCATATTGTTCATTTAAGATTTGACCATCGATGCCAAATTTTCTTTTGCTCATTTTTAATATTTGATTGATGCTTGCTGGAACGGTTGCTCCATCATCTCTTATATAGACTTTCTCATTAAAATCACCGGCCTTATAAACAACAATTTCATTAACGTATTCGACATAAACAGATAATATCTTTTTATCATCCTTGCATTTAATCAAATTAAATTGAACCGGCACATGTGGAAAAATATGTCGATTAATAGTAAGCAGAATAAGGTTTTTAGATTCATCTATTTCTTCGTTAGACAACCCTTTGACAAAACCGTCATTAGTAACGCCTATTAAAATATGACCACCTGAAGAATTGGCAAAGCCCACGATTGTTTTAGCCCATTTCTCAATTTTGTCTTCGCTTTTTTCAAGAACTAATTTAAATTCGTAATATTTACTTTCTATATCATCTATATTCAGTAAGTCTTTAACGTTTTCCATTTATTGTTCCTCCAAGGTCAATATTTTATCTTATGTCATTGAGCAACACCATCTTATGTCAATCTTATGTCATTTGTCAACACCATCTTATGTCAATCTTATGTCATCTTATGTCATTGTTGCATTTAAAAAGAGCCCATCGAGAGCCCTTTTATCTAGTCATTTAAACGATTTATTTCGCTTCGTTTAGCTTTGCTAATGCCTCTGACTCAAAGCAGAGATCGTTGGATGAGTTTACATAACCTCCATATGTGTTACGGATGTAAATGTCACCGTTGTCTTCGATGAAACCAACATATTCACCATTAAGATAAATATCGCCTTCCTCACCTAATTCGCCGAACTTGTAGCCATTCGCATACATCGTTCCTTCTTTAGAAATATAACCAACTAATTCATCATCAATATAAACATTTTTGCCAAAACTAGAGATAAATAGCATTATTTTTTTGCTTCCTTCAGAGCCTTTGCTCGCTTTTTAATAATAGATGAATATCCACCTTTATTTTCTTGCCTGGCGCGAGCAATTGCAAGTTCATCTTGTTTTACATCCTTATTTAATGTTGAACCAGCAGCGACAAAAGCCTCGTCTTCAATGGTTAAAGGAGCGATGATAATCGACCCTGAACCAACAAAGACATTTTTACCAATATTTGTTCTAAATTTATTGTATCCATCGTAATTCGCGGTTATTGTTCCGCATCCAACATTTGTATGTTCACCAATTTCACAATCACCCAAATATGTTAGATGAGCGGACTTAACGCCCTCGTGAAGATGAGCGTTTTTAAGTTCGACAAAATTTCCAACCTTGGAATTCTTTTCAACAAATGCATGTCCTCGCATTCTAGCAAATGGACCGATATGATTGTTCTCACCGATCGTGGAATCAATTAAATGCGACATGATAATTTCGTTATCCGAACCGATATTCATATTTTCTAGATACGTATTTGGACCAATTGTATTTCTTTCGCCGATAACGGTATTGCCTAAGATGGTCGTGTTAGGTTTAATGATTGTATCAGGCGCAATATCAACGTATGGTCCAATGTAGGTGTTGTCCGGATCTTCAATAGTAACGCCGTTATACATCAATGCATTGTTGATGCGTTGCTTCATTAATTTAGTTGCGTAAGCTAATTGGAAGCGGTCATTAATTCCGAGCATTTCTTCATCGCCCATCATTATTGAAACGCCAACTTTGTGATTATTGTGTTTAAATATTTCGATTAAATCAGTCAAATAATATTCGCCAGCCTTATTGTTAGGTTTTAATTCATCGAGGTATTTATAAAGTAATTCGTTATCAAAGACATAAACACCTGTGTTGACAACATCGATTAACTTCTCTTCTTCCGAGCATTCTTTTTGTTCTACGATTTTCGTCAAGTTGCCATTTTCATCAATAACGAGGCGTCCATAACCAAAAGGATTAGGCACTTTCGCACCTAAAACGGTTAATTGGTTGTTATTAATCTCATGTTCATCCATGAGTTTATTAAGTGTTTCACTTCTAAGAAGTGGCGTATCACCACATAAAATAATCGTTTCGCCTTTTTTATCTTTAAGTTCAGGCGTTGTTTGCATTATCGCGTGTCCCGTTCCTTTTTGTTCTTTTTGCCAGACGACGCTGGAGACATCTTCAACAATCGCTTTAGAAGTCTCTCCTCCAAAGCCAACGATTGTAACAATCTTTTCAATATTTAATGGTTTTAAAGAATTGAGTACATATTTTACTAATGGCACGCCTAAAATCTCATAGGAGACTTTTGATTTATTTTCTAAACGAGATTTCATTCTCGTGCCTTTGCCTGCTGCTAAAATAATCGCATAACGTTTCATTTCAATGTCCTCGTCAGATACACTTCGTATCCTTCTCTTTCATATTTATGATACATGTTTTTTGCAAAACTTTTATCAGTTGTTAATCCATAGACCGCAGAGCCAGAGCCAGACATGAGTACCATTTTAAAGCCATCTTTAACTAACATATCTTTGTATTCTTGAATTTCAGGGGCTAATAAAATGGATGCTTTTTCTAATGAATTAAACATTGATTTTCCAAGCAATTCGTCATCGCCTTTTTCTAAGGCTTTAACGACATCATCAATATTCCCATGTTCTAATTTGAGGGTGTTACTAAATTCAAATACCCGTTTTGTTGATAAACCCGTCTTTGGCTTTAATATCAAAACAAAATATTGGTGTTTTAAGGTGATATTTGTTAGTTTCTCACCAATCCCTTCAACAATAGAAGGCTTATTGTCAAGGCAAAATGGCACATCCGCGCCTAAGGTAAGAGCAATGTCTTTCATCTCTTTATCGCTCAAATTCAATTTAAGAATATGGTTTAACGCCTTCATCGTCGCCGCAGCATTAGACGAGCCGCCACCTAACCCGGCCTTGATTGGTATTTCTTTATGAACGGTGATATTAAAATTTTGTTTAAAATTAAATTTATCTCGAAGAGCTTTAATTGTCTTTGTAATGAGATTGTATTTAGCTTCTTGTAAATCGACGTGATCGACTGTTATGTAACTATCGACTAAATAAGGAAGGTATTCGATTTCGATGCTATCGTGAAGTTCAAGAGGTAACATCACCATTTTTAAGTCGTGATAACCATCATCACGTTTATTGATTACATCTAGATAGGCGTTTATTTTGGCAAAAGCTTTTATATACATATGTTAATTACCTCAATATTTTATATAAATATTGTGATAGTTCAATGATTTTAATATCTTTTTATAATCATCGATTACTAACTCTTCTGGACGGAGATTATTTTTTATCAAACATTCATCTAATATTTCTTGCGATAAATTTTTATCTTTTGTGATATTTGTTAGATTGTTTAATATCGTTTTTCTTCTTAGAAGAAATAGGCGACAAATAAGTGAATATAATTCTTTATTATTTTCGTTTTTAATATTGCTATTAGGAAAAAGTGAAAAATATATCGAGTCGACATGAGGAACAGGCGAAAAGGCATTTCGATTAACTAAAGTGCCCTTAGAAATAGTAGATACATAATTTAATAGCAATGATAATGGTGATACTTCTTTCTTATTAGTTAATTTTAGATAGACTTCTTTTTGCACCATCAAGGTTATAATTGATGCAATTTTAGCATTTAAAAGAAGATGTTCGATAATGCCGGAGGTTATATAATATGGCAAATTGCCAACAATTTTATTAAATGAAGAAACATCATATTTCAAGATGTTCTGCCTTAGAATTACCACGTTTTTAAAATTTACTGTTAGTGAATTCACCATATTTCCGTCGACATCGATAAGCGTTACATCGCCCTCTTTTTGCGCGAGGAAAAAGGACAATGAGCCTAGTCCTGCACCGATTTCAAGAACTTTATCTTCCTTATCTATGTTTAAACTATCGACGATCTCACTAGCGGTCTTTATGTCAATAAGAAAATTTTGTCCTAGCGATTTATTGGCCAAGAATTTATATGATTTAATATTTTCAAAAAATTGTTCTTTATTCATAAAGGATTTTTCTAACATCTTCTTTATTTAATTGAAGAATATTTAATTTTTTAAGCAAGGATTTCGCATTGTTATGGCCTAGTGATAACGCGTTCGATAATTTTTCGCGTAATTGCTTGGAATTATTCGCACCTTCTAAGCCTAATTCATACATATCTAACAATGTAATTGTATTATTTGCTCGTTTGACATTACTAAATTCATTATTTAATGCTCGATTAATTTCTTCGATATCGCATTCGGCGACGCCGACCTTGTTTTTCTTAATCGCATATTCTTTATTTATATAACAATGTGTTAGATTTGGAATCTCATCATCGAGTATTTGTCTTATTCTTTTCCCTGGAGTGTCTGGGTCGGTTAAAACGATGATTTTTTTGTGCTGACTAACCTTTTTTAAATATTCGATAACAGAGGTCGGGACATCAGAACCGTTCGTGCTAACAAATTCAGCATCAAAATAATTTGATAAATAGGCGATATCGCTTTTCCCTTCAACGACGATTATTGAATCGATTTTAGTTTTCATATTTTAAAGATAGACTTGAAATTATTTGTCGTATCATCAGCAACTTTTTCAATGGAGATCCCTTTTAAATTAGCGATTTCGTTAGCTATTAAAGGAATGTATTTTGAATGGTTAACTTCTCCGCGATGAGGAGTTGGCGTCAAATACGGCGCGTCGGTTTCTAAAACATAATTTGTATCTGGTACATATTTCGCAACTTCTTTCGGCGTAATCGCGTTTTTAAATGTGACAGTTCCCCCGATGCCAATTAAATAGCCAAGTTTTATAAATTCCTTAGCCATTTCCACCGAGCCAGAATAGCAATGTAAAACGCCAAGGCGATGAACCTTATGAAGTTTTAAGATATTTAGCGTCTGCTCATATGCGTCTCGACAATGAAGCGAAACGGGCAAATGATATTTATTTGCTAATTCAATTTGTCTAATAAAGAAACGCCTTTGATTATCGCGTAAATTCTCTTCTTTATCCCAATGATAATCTAACCCAATCTCGCCGATGGCGATGACTTTCTTATGAGTTAATAATTTTTCAATTTCTTTTAAGTCTTTTTCGCCCGCTCTTTTCACTTCTTCAGGAATGATACCAACCGCGGCGTAGACACCATCGAATTTATCCGCTATTTCGACCGCGTGTATAGAGCTTTTTAAATCATAGCCAACCACGAGCATAACTTTTACATCAGCTTGATTGGCCTCAAAAACATAGTCGCTTTCTTTGTTTAAGAACAACGGATCGTTTATATGACAATGTGAATCGATATACATAATTATTTACCTACGCAGAAGCGAGAAAAGATCTCATCTACTAAATCATTTTTATTGCTTTTGCCTAGAAGTTCAAGCGATGAATTATACGCAGATAATACGCTGGTGGAAATTAAGTCGATCGGCTCATCTTTTAAAGCATCTTCCATCGCTAATTTAAGTGAAGAGACCATGCGCTTTAAAATGGCAAGTTGTCGAACGTTATTAAACGAAGGTTGAATCGATACATCTCCGATTTTTAATACTTCTTTCATTTTATTTAATAATGGTTTGATGTCTTTATTTTTCGCGGAGATAAAAATATGTTTATCATCAATGTTTTTCAACAAATCTTTCTTGTTATAAACAATGAGATGGTTTTTATCAGCAATCAAAGAATATAAATCGTTATCAAATCCAGTTTCATCCACCACAAAGAGAATTAAATCAGCTTTATTGATGCTATCTTTTGCTTTATTTATACCAATTTGTTCGATGACATCACTAGAATCATGTAGCCCGGCAGTATCAAAGAGATGAACCGGTACGCCAGAGAGAGTAAAATCGCCCTCGACGATGTCGCGAGTTGTTCCCGCTAGAGGAGTGACTATTGCTTTATCTTCATTTATTAAAGCGTTTAATAAGGAAGATTTGCCAACGTTGGGCCGCCCAACAATTGCCACTTTAACGCCTTCTTTATAGATGCGATCCCGTTCACCGTTTTTGATGAGTTCTTCTAATTCTTGTATTATCTTTTTAGTTGATTTAATAACTTTTTCTTTCGATATAACCTCAATATCTTCATATTCAGGGTAGTCGATATTAACTTCCATCGAGGCTAATAATTCGGCCAATTCATTATGTATCGGTAAAAACAGTTTGGAGTTCTCTCCTTGAAGGGCGAGTAAGGATAATTCTTTAGCTTCTTTGCTCGTCGCATTAATTAAATCATTGATCGCTTCGGCTTGAATCAAATCCATTTTCCCATTTAAAAAAGCACGCGAAGAAAATTCTCCATTAACCGCCATCCTGGCTCCATTAGAGAGCAATACTTGAATAATTTCATTAGCGATTAATAAAGAACCATGGCAAATAATCTCGACGGAATTCTCGCCAGTAAAGGAGTGAGGGGCGACATAAGTTAACAAAATGACTTGGTCGATTATCTCATCACCATTTTTAATATAACCAAATTTAATATCTCGTTTTGGGTTTTTTGTTATGTCCTTGCTAAATACTTTGCTAACGATCTTAAAGCTGTCTTCACCAGAAAGCCTGATGACCATAAGAGCGGATTTAATCGGTGCGGTGGCAAGAGAGACAATTGTATCGAACATATATTAAAAATAGAGTATTAAACTCTATTCTTCAACGTATTTAATTGAGACCGCGCGATGACGACCTTCGCCAGTCGACTCAGTCTTGATGTGAGAGAATTTAGCTAACGCATTATGCACAACACGTCTTTCATCGCTTGGCATCGGCGCGAGCACAGCATCAACTTTTGTTCGTTGAACTTCTTTAGCGGTTTTTCTAGCGATAAAAGCGACGCGAGAATATTTGCTATCTTTGTAATCGCCAATATCGAGTAATATGCGGAATCTTCGACGGAATTTGCCGCTTACGGCAAGGCGAAGAATCTCATTTAATGATTGTAAGGTGATACCGTTTTTGCCAATTAAGATTGGGTTATGATCACTATTTAATTCGATGTGGATAATATCATCTTCGAGCGATGCATTGGTGGTTACCGAGCCAACGCCTAACGACTCAACAACGTTTTTGATGTATTCTTGAGCGTATTCGATAGCGTCTGATAATTCATAGACATTGATAACGGCTTTTTTTCCAAAAATGCCTTTCTTTTCTTCCTCGACATTGTAGATGATCTCATCGACATCTACGCCGAGTTCTTCTGAAGCTTGTTTTAATGCTTCATCAATTGTTTTTGCACTATATTGTTTCATTATATTTATCTCCTATTTTTGCCTTTTTGTCGTGAGCCGACAATTGCTTGTGTAATTAAAGATTGGGCGAGTGAAACGATCGCACCAACTAACCAATAAACGCCCATCGCGGCTGGTAAAGTGAAGCCCATGATTATAATCATGATGAGCATACCATAACTAACAATAGTCATGGTCTTGTTTTGTTGTTTCTGAGCTGGATTAACGCCGAGTCGAGCAACCTTTTTAGTCTTCGCTTTGCTTATCCATTGAGGAACCTTCATAGCTAAAAACTGCGCGGCCGCCATTAAAATGAAGAGCACTAAGGCTGTCCACCAACCATTAACATTCGATGGTAAACCGGTAACATTTCTTAACGCATCCCAAATAGATGTCGAAAGGTTAAGATTTAAAAACGCGCCTGTGGATAATACAGCGGAGCCGGTCATCGCTCCCCAAACGCCGATAAAGATCGGGAATTGAACAAGAATAATGAGTAATTGTCCTAACGGATTAACTTTATTTTTCTTATAAAGTCGCATCTGTTCTTCAGCCATGCGCTGCTTCTCGGATTGATTGGTGTTTGCGTTAGGATATTTAGCTTGGATTTTTGCTAATTCAGGTTGTAACGCTTGCATCTTTTGCTGACTGAGCGTGGATTTGAATGTGCAAGCAAAAATGAATAAACGAACGATAATTGTTACGATGACAAGAGCGATTAATTGAGGCCATCCAGCTTCAAGAACGTTTCTACCAGTGCCTCCAGCGATGCCTGCGGTGATGCTATCAAGGAGCCACGAAACCGGATAGACGATAAGTCCAGAGATTGGTCCTTTTGACCAAGCATAACCCCAGTCTTTCCTATCGATTTGAACCGAGATTTTGTCTTGGCCATATGAGCCGTAGTCATCTTCTACTATAGCGATACAAGATTTATATGAACTCATCGAAGAATTCATCGTCGTTTCATATAAATTTTTAAAGTCGTTTGTCGGACATTCTTCAATGCCGATTTCGTTAGCGATTATACCGTTGAGGTGTTCATAATTGCCCCAAATGGCATCATTGCTTCCGTAGAATTTCAAATAACCATATTTGGTTAATGCTTTTGTAGCATTTTCAACGTCAATTGTTTTTGTATCCAATTTATCCGCGGTGTTGTTATTGTATTCGTTGATCGATAAAAGCAACACTTTCGTATCTAAACATTTGAAATAATTATCGGAAGGAACCTTGTAATGGTTGCTCTTGGCCTGAGTGATGATTGACGAGAGTTGATTTGATTTAGTAAATTTACCATCGGCATCAACTTCAACTTGTCGATATAAATTATCGTTATCATCAAAAACTTTCTCAACGGTGTAAGTGTAGCCTTCTTTTTGATTTTCCTTTGCCTCATCTTCGCTTCCATAATACGTCGATACGCCCGGTTCAATCGCAAAAAGAATACGACTTTTCTCCGTGTTTGTGCAGAAGTTGCTCGTACAACCCGAGGTAATAACCGCGGTTAATAGTAGCAAGCCTCCAGATAATGCAAATTTAGTTTTTTTATTCACTTTTGTTTCCTATTTTTTCTAAGAGAGTTTCGAGATCTTTTTTCGTGGCCAAGAAGTTATCGATATCATATTTTTTTCTAGCGATAATTATCATGTCAACACCTTTAGAGAAATCTAATGTATGAGATAATATTGCTCGAATTTGTCTTTTAATTTTATTTCTGATTACAGCGTTACCGCTTTTCTTTGGAACCGAGATGCCCACGCGAGCGAGGTTAAATTCATTTTTTAACCAATATATCGATAACGTTTCTTCTCGTAAAAGCGTTCCATTATCGATGATAGATTGGAATTCTTGACCTTTCTTGATTCGATTCTCAACTTTCATTTAGTTAATTAGGCAGTTAATTTTGCACGGCCTTTTTGACGGCGAGCAGCCAAAACCTTGCGACCATTTTTCGTGGACATTCTCGCACGAAAACCATGGACGTTTCTACGATGTGTTTTACTAGGTTGATAAGTTCTTTTCATTTCTATAGTCTCCTTGTGTTTTACACGCGAAATGAATTATATATGCATACGCGTTATTAGTCAAAGATAATGTGTAAGCGCACGCACGCAATACCTTATATATACACAATAAACGTTGTCATAGAAAAAAGTTATCCACATTTAAGTTATTTTTTGAAAGCGTTTTCATAAAACAATTGTCAACAATTTTAAGTTAATCTAACAATATGTGAATAAGTGCATGTGCATAATTATAACTCATCGACTTTTGTTCGATAATATCTATTATTTTTATGATATTTACATGTGCATAAATCTCGGAATATGTGGAAAATTCTAAAAGATGTTATCCACACATTTCCACATGTTGATTTCTTCATTTTTAAAAATTGTGGGTAACTCAATAATTTCTAAACTTTTTTAATGATAAAATCGCCATTTTTGTGGATTATTTATTTTTAACGAGTAAAACCGCTTTATTTTTACCCATTATTGAGAGTATACTTTGTATACAAAAGAGGGCGGTTTATGGTCGAAACAATTTCGGATTATTCCAATATATGGAGTAAAGTGCTAGAAAATTTAAAAACAAATATTCAGGATCAAAGATTTTATGACGTCTTTATCAACGGTTCATACATCTTCTCGATTGAAGGTAATTCCATGGTCGTTGCCGTTTCCTCCTCGTTAGCGGCAACCATCCTAACTTCAAAATACATGACAATCATCCAAGATGTTGTCAAACAAGTCACCGGCCAATCGATGAAAATCAAGTTCGAAAACAAGGATAATTTAAAGACTGTTACTAAGCCAACGAGTGAAGAAACAACATATTTCAAGCTTTCAACAGTTAATCCTTCGTTGACATTTGACAACTTCATCACTGGCGATTGCAACATCGAGGCTAAACAAGCAGCGATTCTAATCGCTCAAAACCCAGGAGCTAGAGACTATAATCCTTTATTTATATATTCGGAATCTGGTCTAGGAAAAACCCACCTATTGTCCGCGATTTATAATCATTTAAAGAATTTACCAACCGCGAAAAAGGTGCTCTATTGTTCGGGCTCAGATTTTCTAGAGGAATTCTTAAGCGCGGCGACTGGAGAAATCGAATACACCAAGCTTAAAAACTTCGTCGTATCTAATGATGTCTTGCTCATCGACGATATTCAAATGTTAGGAGGAAAAGAAAAAACAACCGATTTCCTCTTCCAAATATTCCAAAAAATGTATAACAACGGAAAACAAATCGTCATTACAAGCGATAAACATCCAAGCGAATTAAAAGGCTTCGATGAACGTCTTAAATCACGTTTTGCTGGAGGTTTATCAATATCAATTTCCTCTCCTGATGTCGATACTTGCGTGGCCATTCTCCGTTCAAAAATTGATGCCGGACCAATCGACTTATCCGCGTTTGATGATGATGTCATTGAATTCATCGGCCGCAAGTTCTCAAAAAACATCAGAAACATCGATGAGGCCTTGCATAAATTGGTTTATTACACGACGCAATTTAAACCGACAAAACACATCAACATGGACATCGCTTTAGAGGCGTTACAACCCTTGTTAAATGTTCGCGAAGAAAAACAAAAAATAAGCGAGCAACGCATAATAAATACGGTGAGCGACTACTACAACCTAACGCCGTCGCAAATAGTCGGAAATTCTAGACAAGGACAAATCGCTCTCGCCAGACATATCGTTATGTATCTATCTAGAACATTGCTCGACGTCTCGTTTACCAAAATCGGAATGACGCTTGGAGGACGCGACCACTCAACGGTTATGAACGGTGTAGAAAAAGTGGAAAGAGAGTTGAAAACTAACACATCGATGCAAGAGGCGATAAACGAACTTAAAAAACGATTAAAGTAGTGATTTTATAAAATAAAAATCCTATCGTCTATCAATAGATTGTGTTAGAATAAGTTCAATAAACAAGACTTATCCACACAATCCACAATGGTTATTAAAATTATTAATTAAAAATGGAGAAATAAATAAATGAGATTTAGTGTAAATCGCGAGTACTTGCTAAAAGCCTTAACAATGGTCTCAAAAGCGGTATCCCAAAAATCAGAACTGCCAATACTTCAAAATATAAAGATGTCTTTAAATGAACGAGGTTTAGAATTGATCGGAAGCGACAACAACTTAACCATCAAAACAACTGTTCCATATATGGTTAATGACGTCGAAACAATTAAAAACGCAAAACCTGGTGAAACATTGATTCAATGCAAATTATTGTTTGAAATCATTCGCCGTTCAGAAAGCGACTTTATTGATTTTGAACTTATTGATAATTCAATTCTCAAGATTTCTTATGGCGACACAGTCAGTAAGCCGAATACCATCCGTGCGGAAGAATATCCGGAAATTGATTTGAGCACCAATGGAGCGTCATTTGAAATCAAGGCCGCTGACTTCATCAAATTAGTTGAACAAACTGCATTCGCGGCATCGATAAAAGAAAATCGACCTTTATTAACCGCGGTGAATTTAACTGCCCAAGATGGAATTTTAACCGCGGTCGCCACTGATACAGCCCGTTTAGCCAGAAAATCAATCGATATCGATAGTACGACGTCTTTTGTCGCTAATATTCCAGCAAGAAAATTATTGGATATCGTCCATTCCTTTGACCCAAACGACATCGTCTTAGTGTCAATAACCGATAAACGTGCAGTGTTTAGCTTTACCAACACCATCATTTCAACAAGATTGATTGCGGGCGAATATCCGAATACAAAGAACATCATTCAAAAGACCTTCAATTATTATCTAGAAGTTAACGCTCACGACTTTCTTGTGGCGATGGACCGCGTCTCACTTTTTGGCGGAATTGTAAAATTGATCATGACCGAGGATGAGGTTGAATTAATTTCTCGCTCATCGATTGCGGGTTCAGCGAACGTTAAGCTCAACACATTCCAATTCTCTGGTGAACGATTAGAAATATCATTTAATTCCGCTTTTGTTGCCGACGCGATTAAAGCTATCGGAAGTGAAGATGTAACAATTGCATTAATTGGCGAAATGAAGCCATTTGTTATCAAGAATGTCAAAGATGATAGCGTCGATATGCTCGTCACGCCGTTACGCTCGTAAGGTGGCAAATTTAACGTTTTAAAACATATTGTCAAATAAGGGAATTTATTATTCCCTTTTTATTTTATATATGATAAAATACATCCGTGAACGAGAAGTCGTCTTTTTATGAATAAAAAACCTGAACAAATTAGACTTACATCTGACTTCATTGAATTAGGCCAATTTTTAAAATATGTTGGCCTCATCCACACCGGCGGAGAAGCCAAGGTCTACTTAAAGGAAAATAAGGTTTTTGTTAACGGAGAACTCGATTCGCGTCGCGGACGTAAATTGAGAGTTAACGACATCATCTCCATCGGTGAGAAGACGTTTCAAATCATCGATGCAAAATGATTGTCAAAAAACTCGTTCTTAGGAATTTTCGGAATTATAGCAATTTAGATTTGTCGTTTGATAACGGTCTAAATGTCATCACCGGTCCTAATGGTTCAGGCAAAACCAATATTGTCGAGGCGATATATTTCTTATCTCTTGCCCGCTCCTTCCGCACGAGCGAAACAAGCGATCTAATAATGTTTAAACGCCCATTTGCCACGGTTGAGGCGGAGGTTGAATTATCTTCAAGCAAGAAGACGATCAGCGCCCTAATGACCCCTTCTAGCAAGAAAATGCTAGTAAATGGCAAAGCGATTAAACGGCTGAGCGAACTCGCTAATCTCCTCAACGTCATTGCGTTTGAACCAAAAGACGCGTTGATGTTTGTCTCCTCACCTAGCGTGAGGCGAAACTTCCTCGACATCAATTTGTCGAAGAAATCAGCAATCTATCTCGAGAATCTCATGAATTATGAAAGGATTCTTAAAGAGAGAAACGCTCTTCTTAAAAAAGATGATGTCGATTTGCTCGAGCTTAGCGTACTTACTAAGCAAATTGTTGATGTATCAATGGTCATCGCTAAATATCGATTAACCTACATCAGCGAAATAAACCGCGTTCTTAACAAAATTGTATCCGCGCTTATGGGCGAAGAGAGAAAAGCCCTTCTAGTCTATGAGCCGTTTGTGAAGGTTGATGAGAATTTTGTTACTAACGCAACGCGCGCATACGAGCGAGCGCAGGAAAGTGATATCAAGCATCGCGTCACATCGCTTGGCATCCATCGCGAAGATATCAAGATGCTATTGGATGAGAAAGATATCGCATCCACAGGCTCGCAAGGCGAAAATCGTCTCGCGGTCATCGCTCTTAAATTGGCTCCTTACTTCCTTGTCGAAGATAAGAAAAGCCGTCCGGTTATCGTTCTCGATGATGTTCTATCAGAACTCGACGAAAATCATCAAAAGCGATTATTGGATTTATTGATGAAGTTCGAACAAGTGTTCATAACTTCCACCCAAAACACAATTCTTAACGCTTCGGTATACGAAGTGGACAAGCATACAGTTAATAGGAGGAATGCTTAATGGAAGAAAAAGATATCGAGAAATCTTCTCTAGATGAAGTTAGAGATGACTCCATCGAAGTTGACGTTCCGCTCGACGAAAAGGAAGATCGAGCTAACGAAAACTATACCGCGACAAACATTCAAGTTCTTGAAGGTCTTGAAGCGGTTAGAAAACGTCCTGGCATGTACATTGGAACTACAGCTGCAGCAGGACTACATCACTTAGTCTGGGAAATTGTCGACAACTCAATCGACGAAGCTCTCGCAGGCTATTGCGACAAGATTGAAGTTACAATCAATAAAGGAAACACGATAACCGTCGTTGATAACGGCCGTGGTATTCCTGTAGACACCGTCGCTAAATCGGGCTTATCTGGTGTTGAAACCGTATTTACAATTCTTCATGCCGGCGGTAAATTTGGCGAATCTGGTGGCTATAAGGTTTCCGGCGGTCTTCACGGTGTCGGTGCTTCTGTTGTTAACGCCCTCTCTGAATGGCTTGAAGTTACCGTCCATAAAGATGGCGGAGTTTATTATATAAAATTTGGTCGAGGCGGGAAGCCAGTTGAACATTTAAAACGTATCGGCGATTGTCTAGATCGCGGAACGACTGTCACTTTCAAACCAGATGATACGATTTTCACCGAAACAACTGTTTATGATTTCGATGTCATCTGCGACCATTTAAAACAAATGGCCTATTTGAATAAAGGCGTGAAAATTGTTGTCAATGATGACCGCGGTGAAACTCGCTTGAGCGAAACCTATTGCTATGAAGGTGGAATTATCCAATACGTTCGTGACATCAACGCGAATAAAGGTCCAATCATGGAAGAGGTCATTTATTGTGAAGGTCGAGGTGTATACGAAGATGGTGGCGAGAATAAAGGCCACATCAAATGCGAAGTTGCTCTCCAATACAACGAATCGTATAACGCGACTGTTTTCTCCTTCTGCAATAACATCCACACGCACGAAGGTGGAACTCATGAAGAAGGTTTCCGTTTAGCGATTAGACGCGTCTTAAACGACTATGCAAGAAGCCATAAATTCTTAAAAGATGAGCAAGATGACTTTGAGACAAGCGATTTGCTCGAAGGTATGACTTGCATCATCTCGGTCAAACATCCTAACCCTCAATACGAAGGTCAAACAAAAACTAAATTAGGTAATAGCGAAGTTCGTAAAATTGTTTCACAAGTTGTCGGCGAACATTTAAAGAAATTCCTCCTTGAAAATCCAAAGACCGCCGACATCATCATGAACAAACTATTGACCGCCGCGAAAGCGCGTATTGCCGCGCGAAACGCTCGTGAATCTGTTCGCAGAAACACCGGCTTAGAACTTACTACTCTTCCTGGTAAATTAGCCGATTGTTCAAGCAAAGATCCGAGCATCTGTGAGTTGTACATTGTTGAAGGTAACTCCGCGGGAGGCTCTGCAAAAAATGGTCGCGATCGTAACACACAAGCAATTCTTCCACTTCGTGGAAAAATCTTAAATGTCGAAAAAGCGACAATTGATAAAGCTTTTGCTAACGCCGAAATTGGTAACATGATTACCGCGATCGGCGCGGGCGTTGACCCTGAATTCAATGTCGAAAAAATCCGTTATCATAAAATCGTTATCATGACCGATGCTGATGTCGATGGTAGCCACATCCGAATTCTATTATTAACCTTCTTCTATCGCTATATGAAAGAGCTCATTGAAGGCGGTTATGTCTATATTGCTCAACCTCCTTTATATAAGGTTGAACATCACGGCAAACAATATTATGCCTATAACGACGAACAACTCGAAGTTATTAAAAAGCAACTCAATCTAAAACCTGGATATCCATTCCAACGTTATAAAGGTCTTGGTGAAATGAACGCTGAACAACTTTGGGAAACAACGATGGATCCAAAAGTTCGAAAGATGTTACGCGTTCGCCTTTCCGACGCTATTGAAGCGGACAAAGTCTTTACCGACTTGATGGGCGATGAAGTATTGCCAAGAAAAGAATTCATTCACAAGAACGCCAAGTTCGTGAAGAACCTTGACATTTAATGAAAGGAGAATTTCTTATGTCAGATGAAGAAAAGAAAATTGATGGAGTTAGCGAAGAAGAAACTCCAATTGATGAAGAAAAATTAGAAAAAATCGAAGAAGGAATTGTTCCTGGTTTAAGAGACACCGACCTCAGCAAAGAAGTTAGAAATAGCTTCCTTGACTATGCGATGTCAGTTATCGTTGCCCGAGCTATTCCAGATATTCGCGATGGCTGTAAACCCGTCCACCGCCGCGTCATTTACGATATGTACATCTCAGGAATTCTTCCGAATACACCGTATAAAAAATGTGCTCGTATCGTCGGTGATGTCATGGGTAAATTTCACCCGCACGGCGACT
>CAVILR010000017.1:0-19696 GCA_963643725.1 Lachnospiraceae bacterium
TTTTTAAATAAAAAAGGCGCATTAAGATTGAATAGTTAAAAGTGCTTGTTTATAATAATCTCCAATGGAGGAGAACCCATGCCAAAAGTAAAAGTAAATAAAGATGTGTGTGCCTCATGTGGTCTATGCGTCGGCGCAAGACCAGATGTCTTCGAATTTGATGAAGACGGACACGCAAAAGCTATCGTTGACGAAGTCGATGGCGATCTTGGCTTTGAATGCCCATTCGGCGCAATTGAAGTTGAATAAAAAACAAAACCGAAAAGCCGCTAATTAAGCGGTTTTTTCATTGCTCAATTTATCAATAAACGTATGAGTGGATTTATAGACTAACAATGTTAAGGCGATAATAATTGCATCTTTGATGGCGTTAAATGGCAAAACTGCAAATAAACCATATTTCCATTCGATGTCGGTAATCATTGGATTGGCTAATTGACAAAGAGCCAACAATTGTTCTCTTGTAAGATTAAACATAAATAGATAAAAGGGAACCATCATATAAATGTTTCCCAAAACAGAAACGATTAATTGGCAAATCGTTCCGACAAATAATCCAAGAATCGCGTTTTTAAAGATTCTTTTCTTTTTATAAATAAATGTGGCTGGGAGGATAAACGCAATCGAAAATAATAAATCAGATAATTCCCCAACTCCTAAGGTCGATGTAAAAGGTAATTTAATTATTGTTTTTAAAAATAAGATAGCTAATGCCGAAGCTGGCCCATATGCAAATCCCGCGATGAATACGGGAATTTCATCAAAATGAATTTCTAAAAATGAAGGGAATATAACTAATGAAAATTTAAGAAAAGGTACGATATATAAAACAGCGCTTATCGCTCCAAAAATGGCAACGCGAACAAGAAATCGCGTAATATTCGTGTAAGATTTACTAGTTTTATGATCGTAAAAAATCTTGATAAATGTAAAAAGCCAAAGTAAGAATGAAATTGCAAAGATAATTGCTTGAGTAATGTTCATAAATAAAAACCCCTGCTTAATCAGGGCAAAAAAGTATGTTTCTTTCATCCAGACTATAACTGTCGCCTCTAGAATTTCACTAGATCAATCCTTAATAGACTCGCGGGGTTTACCGCCGGTAAGGAAATTCACCTTGCCCTGAAACATAATCAGTATATCACAAACAAAATTATTTAAAGTGGATTGCTCTTGATAAGCGAATAATTCCTCGGATATTTCGACGGAGTTTTATCCGTTTTTTCTATTTCGATCAAACTTCGAGAATCTTTTAATGAAGGCAATGAATATTGAATATTTTTGATGATTTTACTTTTTAATATCTTTAATGCTCGTTGACTTGATTTAATCTCATCTTCATTATCATAATTTTTGTAGGCAATTAAAGAACCATTAATTTTTAATAAAGGAATAGCTAATTCCAACAATTCATTTAATCTTGTTAAGGCGCGCGCCACAACGATATCAAATGACTCCTTGTGACCAAATTCTTCAATACGTATATTAGTTATTGTGACATTTTCTAGGTTGAGTTCGCTTTTTACCTTCTCTAAGAAAAGGCATTTCTTTTTGCTCGATTCAACAAGTGTGAAACGATTATTAGGTAAGACGATTGCTAAAGCTAGACCAGGGAAACCTGCACCGCTTCCAAGATCGGCGATTTTTTTATCCTTTAGGTTAAAATATTTAAGACAATACAATGAATCTACAAAATGTTTTTCAAGTACTTCTTCGTGAAGCAAAATTCTCGTCAAATTAAATTGCTCATTCCAAGAAATTAGAAGTTTTTCATACAGATGAAACTTCGATAAAACCTCATCGATATTGTTGATTTCTAATTCGTTAATTAAAAAAGTTTTAAATTCGTTATCGTTCATTTTTAATTCGCTTAAGTTCCAATATTAATATAGATATATCGCTAGGATTGACACCAGAAATTCTTCCAGCTTGTCCGATCGTTAAAGGCCTAATCTTATCTAATTTTTGTCGCGCTTCAAGGGCTAGACCATGCATATTTAAATAATCGAGATTTTTCGGAAGTTTATAGTCTTCAAATTTAGCAAAAGAATTTGCTTCATCTTGTTCGCGTTTAATATATCCCTCATATTTAATCGAAATTTCTAACTGAGATTTACCAATATAATCGAGTTGAATATCTTTGATATCGTCGATTAAATCATAAATATGTGAATAATGAACCTCAGGTCGCTTTAAAAATTCATAAGCGGATACACCCGCTTTTAAAGTATCTAAATTGTGTTCGCTTAAATAATCATTAACGCGTTTATTAGCCCCTAAATATGTCTTTTTCAATATCTCGGTAATTTTTGCAACATTTTCGTTTTTGGTCAAAAAATCTCTATAACGTATATCAGAAATTAAGCCAAGTTGATGTCCATAAGGCGTTAAACGAATATCAGCATTGTCGTGACGGAGAAGCAAACGGTATTCGGCACGAGATGATAATAATCGATATGGCTCATTAGTGCCCTTAGTGACAATATCATCAATCATTACGCCAATATATGATTCATTTCTTTTTAAAATAAAAGGTTCTTTATTCAAAACAAACATCGATGCGTTTATGCCGGCAATTAATCCTAAACCCGCGGCTTCCTCATAACCGGAGGTTCCACATATTTGCCCAGCAATATACAATCCATCGTATTTTTTGACCTTTAATGATAAATCAAGTTGGGTTGAGACGAGTGCATCATATTCGATCGCATAAGCATATTTTAAAAATTCAGCTTTTTCTAAACCGAGTATAGAGTGAACCATTTTTACTTGAACGCTCTCTTCCATCGCAGTTGAAAATCCTTGAAGATAAATAGATTCACCATTTTTAAATTCTGGTTCTAAAAATAGTTGGTGACGCTTTTTATCCTTAAAGGTCATAACCTTACTTTCAATAGAGGGACAATAACGAGGACCAACACCAGTTTGTAAACCATTATATGTCGCAGTTTTATCAAGATTAGAACGAATGATATCGTGTGTTGTTTCGTTTGAATATACTAAATAACATGGAAGTTGTTCACTTAGGGGAATAAATTTTTTAGTTAAATAAGAAAAAGCCAGAGGACCATCCATTCCTAATTGAGGCTCAGCAAAAGAAAAATTAATTGATGATTTTTTGATTCTTGGAGGAGTCCCTGTTTTAAAACGAATTATTTCGATACCCATGTTTTGCAAGGATTTTGATAGGCCAATAGATGGATTTTCGCCATCAGGACCACCAGAAACTGCTTTGTGTCCTCTTAAAATCATGCTCTCCATATAAGTGCCAGTAGAGAGAACGACAGCTTTAGCTTTTATTTCTCTACCATCTTTTAAAATTACTCCAAAAACTGATTTTTCATCGTGGAGTAAATCGACAACTTCTGCTTCAATAATGTCTAAATTATTAGTTTTTTCTAATATATCCTGAACGATGGAAGGATAATTGTGTTTATCTTCTTGGGCGCGTAGACATTGCACACCAGGTCCCTTACCCGTATTGAGCATCTTCATTTGTAGATAATCTTGATCCGCGGCGATACCCATCACACCACCTAAGGCATCAATTTCTCTTACCACCACACCTTTTGCTGATCCTCCAATTGAAGGATTACAAGGCATGTTAGCAATCATCTTCTTATTCAATGTAATAAGTAAAGTTTTTAATCCTAAAGTCGCTGACGCATGAGAAGCTTCAACGCCGGCATGACCGCCACCGACAACGATAATATCGAAACTATTTATCATCCGACACTACCTTCCATATCCAGTTTAATTAGTTGATTGAGCTCGACTGCATATTCCATTGGTAGTTCTTTGCTAAATGGTTCAATAAATCCCATGATTATCATTTGAGTAGCATCTTTTTTGCTCAAGCCTCTAGACATTAAATAAAAGAGTTGTTCTTCGTTAATCTTACTAACCGTAGCTTCATGTTCAATATATGATGAATTGTTCATAACGCTATTAGTTGGAATAGTATCGCTTTTTGATAAATCATCAAGGATTAGTGTGTCGCATTCAACATGAGATTTGCAGTTTAAAGCGTTTGGCATGTGGCGCACGGTTCCGCGATAATTTGCTACTCCACCATTACGAACAATCGATTTTGAAATGATGGTTGAGGATGTATTGCTAGCTAAATGAATCATTCTTGCTCCCGCATCTTGATATTGACCTTTGGATGCAACAGCAATTGAAATGCAATTGCCTTTTGCGCCTTCACCCGCAAGGATACATGCTGGATATTTCATATTTGTTTGGCTACCAATATTTCCATCAATCCAGTCCATTTGCCCATTTTCCATGACTAATGCGCGTTTAGTTACTAAATTAACGATGTTTGTTGACCAATTTTGCACAGTTGAGTATCGGCATTTCGCACCTTTAAGTACGACGATTTCGACGACTGCTGCATGCAAACTATCTTTGCTATATATCGGAGCTGTGCATCCTTCGACATAATGCACGCTCGCGCCTTCATCGACAATAATTAATGTGCGTTCAAATTGACCACTTTTTTCATTATTGATTCTAAAATATGATTGAAGAGGCTTTTCTAAAACAACACCTTTTGGAACATAGATAAACGAACCTCCAGACCAAACTGCCCCATTTAACGCGGCAAACTTATTGTCTTTATAAGGAACAACTGTATTGAAATATTTTTTTAATAAATCAGGATAAAGTTGTAATGCCTGATCAGTTGATAAAAAGATAACACCTTTATCTTCAACTTCTTTAAGCATATTGTGATAAACGGCTTCGCTTTCATATTGAGTTGTGACACCGGATAGATATTTTTGCTCCGCCTCAGGAATGCCTAATTTAACAAATGTGTTCTTTATAGTTTCTGGAACTTCATCCCATTGCTTCTCAACTTTTGCGCTTGGTCGAATAAAATATGTATAAGAATCAAAATCTAAAAACGATAAATCAGGTCCAAAGGAAGGCATGGCTAATTCTTTAAATGCTTTATACGCTTTCAAACGAAATTCAAGCATCCATTCCGGTTCATTTTTTAGTTTTGATATCTCGCGAACAACGTCTTCATTTAATCCTTTTTCAGTCTTAAAAATAGAGACGTCTTCATCCTTAAAGCCATATTTATATTTTTCGTCTAAATCAAATTTCTTATCCATATTAATGTTTATGCTCTTTTATTAATTCTTCTAAACCGTCCCAGCCAATTGTCGCACATTTAATTCTCGCGGCTTGCTTTGATGTATTCATAAAGACAACTGCTTCATCTAACACCGAATCATCATATTCTTCTTCATGAATCATTTTCTTATATTGATCAATAATGTAGATAGCTTCATTAAATGTTTTACCGATGACTAAACCGCACATAATATCAGTTGAAGCTGTAGAAATAGTACATGCTACGCCATCGAAAGTACAATCGACAACAACATCATTTTCGCTTTTAAGATAGATGATTATATCATCGATGCAATTTGTTGAATCCATATGAATAGTAACGTATTCATCAATATTTTTTGGAGTCATCTTGTGCTGAGGATTTTCATAATGATCCATAATAATTTGCCTCATAATTTGAGGATTAAGAGAAATAGGCATCTAAGAAGTCACCGCCTTTCTTTAAAACATCAACAAAATAATCAATGTCTTCTTTAGTTGTATAAAAATAAATAGATGCGCGACACGTTGCTACAGTATGTAGAAATGATAGCAATATTTTTGCGCAGTGTTGTCCGCTTCTAACGGCAATGCCTTTACTATTTAAATATGTTGCTAAATCTTGTGCAAATACGTCTTTAATGTTAAAGGTAATAATTCCAGCATCTGCATGTTCATTATAAATAATGATATTATCGATTTCGTGCATCTTCTTAATCATATATTCGCGAAGTGAAGATTCATATTCTTCAATATTTTTTAAACCGATCTTTTGAATATATTTAATAGCGGCTTCAAGCCCATAAATTCCTTCAATATTTTGCGTTCCAGCTTCAAATTTCGATGGAGGATTTAAATATTTTACATCGCCGCACATATCAAATTTGGCGTTCATGCCTCCACCAGACATCAAAGGATCCATCTTATCTAATAATTCGTATTTGCCATAGAGCACTCCAATGCCGGTAGGACCACATAATTTGTGTCCTGAAAAACTTAAGAAATCAACATCTAAATCCTTAACATCAACTTCCATATGTGGAATAGATTGAGCACCATCGCAGACAACTAAAATTCCGTGTTCATGAGCGATTTTAGCAATTTCCTTCACATCGATGATAAATCCTAAAACATTTGTAACCTGAGCAACAGCAATAATTTTCGTATGAGGTGTAATTGCTTTTCTAACGCTTTCTGGAGTTAATCTTCCGTCTTTATCTAACGGAATATAATCAATCTTCGCGCCAGTTAATTCATGAACTTTAAACCAGGGCAAAACATTCGATGCGTGCTCGGCTTGTGTAATTAAGACTTCATCTTCACTAGTCAAATATTTAGCAGCATAACCATAAGCAATTAAATTAATTGACATCGATGTTCCGCTGGTGAAAACGATCTCATTTTCATTCGCGTTAATAAATTTAGCAACAGTTTTTCTCGCGTTTTCCACCCTTAAATCGGCATGGTAACAAAGATCATAATCGCCGCGATGAGTATTTGATGTTTCGCTCGATAAATATTGTTCAACTGCTTTAATCACGCAGTCAGGTTTAAATGTAGTTGAAGCGTTGTCTAAAAATATCAAATCATGACCTTGCATCTGTGTTTTTTGTCTAAACATCGGAAAATCTTGACGAATTTTATAAGGATCTAACATTTATTTTGTCTCCTCAAGAAGCATATCAATTTTCTTTTGATTCGCTTCATTAAAATGTTTCTTAATCGGTTCAAGATAACCACGTGTAATTAATTCGCGTGCATCTTTTTGTGATAATCCTCGAGACATCAAATAAAACATGTGATTATCATTTATGCTACCAACAATAGCGCCATGAGATGCTATGACATCGTTTTCATCAATGCGCAAAATAGGCGATGCAATGCCTTTTGCTTTTTCATCAAAGACAATAATTTTTGCATTTTGTGAGGTCTTGGAATTCTTCGCTCCTTTTTTAATATGGTTAACACCAGAAAAGACAATTTTTGACTTATCCTTAGCAACTCCGTAATTGCTCATCAGCGCGCTTGTGCTGCCAACGTTATGGATGAAAGAAACATCAAATTTTTTGTTGTTATCGCCACTAGATAAAGAAGCTAAATGCCAATTACAAGAAGCGCCGATTTCATTTAAATTTACTAATGATTCAAGTTCAAAATCTAATGATGAAAAATCGCCAAAAAATACTTGCAGATTAGAGTTTTTTCCAACATTTGCGGTGATTTTTAATTTATTTAATGAAGAAATATTTAATAATTTTAGCGTCAAATCTCCATCATCTAAAACATCGATAGATAAATCATCATCGACTTCCATTTCGATTATTTTTGATTCATCTGCAACTAAAATGTGTTTCATTATTATTACTTCTTCATTGCATCTTTTGCCGCGCAGGATTTAAGAGAAAGGCGAGGCTCATCATCTTTAATATTTAATTCTTGTTTAAGCCATTCATATCCATTTTTATCTATTTTTTTAATTAGTTCGCGGCCACCGATCATCGCAATCTTACCATTGATAAGAACGATGACATTATCGACGTTAATCAAATCGTATAATCGAGCATAATGGGAAACGATTAAAAAGCCTTTTCCTTTCTTTTGCTCATCAGAAATGATTTTGGATACAAGTTGAATAGCGTCAACATCTAACCCCGAGTCAATTTCATCGAGCATCGTAATTTTTGGGTTAAGAATTAGCATTTGAAGAATTTCGTTTTTCTTCTTTTCGCCACCAGAAAATCCTTCATTTAAATTACGATTTGACATTTCAAACGGAATTTCCGTCTCTTCACACGCCTTATTCAATACTTTATAAAACTCAAAAAGAGAAACAGGTTTTTCTCGATGAGCATTTAATGACGCTTTTAAAAAGTCAGCATTATTAACACCAGGAACTTCGCTAGGGTTTTGCATTCCTAAGAAGATTCCTAACTTTGACCTTTCGTTGACCTCCATGTTAGTGATATCGATACCATCGAATAAAATTGAACCCTTATCGACGTGATAATTAGGGTTTCCCATTATTGTTTGTAAAAGTGTACTTTTGCCATTACCATTCGGACCTAACAACGCCAAAGTTTTCGATGTATCAATAGTCAAATTTATACCTTTAAGTATTTCTTTATCTTTGACAGAAACGTGTAAGTCTTTTATCTCAAGAATAGCCATAAATAGCCTCCTAAATCTACAATATTCTACTCAAAGACAATACGCGTATCAAACAAAACGATAATTTTTTCATCAAAGACAAGTCTTTGAACATTAAAATCCATGAGTTAGAACTTACAAAGAGCAAAGTTCGTAAAAATCGTTATTGTATTAATACAAAGAATGTTATAAGATAAACACGCTATGTTTATTAAAGGAGGCATAAGAGGTTAACTATGAAAAAGACAAAATTAACCTTAGGATTAGCGTTATCAGCAATAAGCTGTACACTGCTAGCTGGCTGCGGCGGTGCGACGTATTCTCCTGAGGGTGTGATATTAACCTATACAAACGCTGCTGGCGAACAAATCGATTATACTGCCGAAGATTTATTCGATGGTTATTATGATGATTCCAGCAAAGTTTCAACAATGTTCGATAGCATTTATAAAGTCATCGTTCGCAACTATTTTATTAGCGAAGAAGCTGGTAAAAAGAAATACGACGAAATCTTAAAAAATGCGAAAAATGATGTTGAAGGTATTAAAACTAAAGCTAAGGAAAATGCTGATACAAATTCCTCAAGCTATGATGATGAATGGAACAAATTGCTCGAAAGTTATTCCTGCGATGATGAGGATGAGTTATTAGAGCATTTTATCTATGAACGTGAATTAACTGAATTCAACGATCAATTCTATGACAACAACACTGAATTCTTACGCGATGCAAAACCTGAAGATGGTTATGATGGCTATATCAATTCAAAGATGCCATATCACGTCCGTCATATCTTGGTTAAGATTAGCGATACAGCAAACAATAATTTCTATAACGCGACTATCAGTAAAGAAAATGCACAAAAACTTTATACAGTTGCTAATGCTCTCGCTAACGGAACATCATTTGGTCAAGTTGCTTTAACTCAATCAGATGATTCATCCAATACAAAATATGGTGATTTAGGCATCATGGACAAAGACACAAGTTTCGTCAACGAATTTAAACTTGGCGTCTACGCATACGAAAACATTTATAACGAAGCCACAAAAGAAGCAGCCAAAACAAGCAACGTGGCAATTGGAACATCATACGATGCATATAAAGAAGCAGCCGAAACCCGTGTTATCGGCGAAGGTAGTACTGTTTCAACAACTGTTACTAACGAAATCAGCACAATTCCATATGGTGTTTTTGTTAAATTAAATGAAGTTGCAAGTGTAGAAACAGATGCAAAAGGTGAAAATGTTAACGATGGAAGCGCCAACACATTCCCAAGAAACGTTTGGTTCAATAATTATTTGAATTTACACGAAGTTAGCCTCATCACTTATGATGTCGTTGATGGACAAGATGCCAGTGCATTACCAACCGATACTACTTATTTCCAAGACGTTACAGTAAATGGTGTTACTAAAAAAGTATTAGTTACCACCGATGGACAACCAATTCTTGCTGTTCGCTCTGGAACAAGCGATTATCAAGGAATTCACTTCATCATCGTTCAACGCTCACCACTTGTCGAAGAACAAAATGGTGTTTCATTATCCAATTATTGGACAACCAAATATCCTGGACAAGATGGTTATCCAAAAGATAGCGATAATAAAAATATGAGCACTTATGTTAATTTCCTCAATCAAGAGACAAAAGAATATAAGACACGCGCTGAAGAAGTTGAAAATAAAATTAAAAACTTTGATAGCGATTTAAACAAATATATCTATCAAAAGAATTTAGATAGTCAAAAAATCACATTTAAAGATACAAAATTACAAGAAGCTATCGATAAATGGATTGAAGTCAGCAAGAACAAAAAGGCTTTTGACAATCAAATCTCCTGGGATAAAACATGGGATGAATACGTCGAAACCTTAAAGATTCAAAATATTGAAAGAGCAAAATTGTTCCCTACTACCTGTGCAATCGGCTTTAGCGCACACAGCGGAAGCGAATGGGAAAGTGGAGGTGTTTGTTATGACAAAAAATAAAAGAAGCTTATCCTTACTCATTGCTTTAGGAGCAGCATTTACTCTCGCTAGCTGTGATTCAATCGAAGCGCTACCTAACAACTACAACGACCCTATCATCGTTAACAGCGATGAAACTAGTGCAGATGTTTATGATAACATCATGGGCGTTTTATATGATGCCATCTCATCAAACAAGAAAGATGATGTCTTAAATAAATTCATTGAAATTGTCGCTAAAGATCAATTTGGTGAATATAAAGAAATCAAAACTCTTCTCGCTGAAAATGATGATGCGAAAATTAAAACGTTTATTGACAATCATAAAGGTGCTTATGTTCACACTAACACCGTCACCGTCGATGGTGAAGATAAAGAAGAAGACACCTATCTTGCTGAAAAATTCGGCGTTACAGTCGATGAAATTAGAAAACAACGTCTTCAAAATTTCTTAGATAGTATCGAAGAGAAAATCAACGAAACTTTCTATAATGAAATTACCTCTGATTCATACAAAGATAGCGATGGTAAATTCTATGAAGAAAGATTAGCGCGCGCTCATTATGCAGAAATGTATGATGTCGATATTACAAAAACTGACTGGAACGAAGGATTCTTAACTCCAGAACTCAAAAAAGAAGATGTCTCGGAATTCATCCATCTCGATGATGGACGTTATGATGACTACATCGAAAAGAATATTGTGCGTTCAGCATATAAAGATAAATTAGTTGAACAATATCTTTTAGAGAATAACTATTCAACTTTAGGACGTGCTTATGGTCGTAAAGTGAATATGATTAAACTCACTCGTGGAGATAAAGACCAAGATCTTCCTGAAAAACTACTTCAAAAATTTGCTGATACATATATCAACGTCGAAACTCCAAATGTCGACTTTGAAATTGTTGCCAATGCTTGGAGAGGGTTCGAAGGCCTCAACAAAGACGGAAGCGCCAAACTATTTACAAATGACTCAGCAGAAACAAAATTGCTTGAAGCAAGTGGTTTCACAAAGGTTGTAGATGGAAGTAATGTGTATTTCAAAGAAACACAATACGGTCTCTTACAAGAAAAAATTGAAAAAGCTGAAAAAGCTGCTCAAGGTGGACGTGATGGACGTTATGCCACCACTGAGGAAAAAGAGGCTTATTCTGCTTTAACAAATAGTTATGCCTATACGCTTAAAAAAGGTATTACTGTCGAATTAGCAAAAGTCGCCCTTGAAGATTACACAACCGATGGTTGGTATGTGAAAAACGGCGGTTTAACTGACTTACCTGATGCTATTCGTAATCGTTTATTCAACATCAACGTCTCGAATGAACTCGATAATAAGAATCATGTTGAATCGCAAACCGATTATTTAAAGGTTATCAATGGTCATTACTACCTCACACCTGCAGCATCTGAAACATCAAGTAACTATAACTATATTATTTATAATGATGGAAGTTATTACTTAATTGAGGTTCAAGAAGCTGTCTCAACATCTAAATTAAATCTCACAAATAAAGATAGCTATGTGAATATGTATAAGAGCACTGATCCATTATTCACTGAAGAAATTGCCCACGAATTAGCGGAGACGCTTGGAACAAAAGATTCTTACATCAATAACGCCTACGCGTCATATATTGAGCAATATTCTCTTGTCTATCACGATTCAGCAATCTACGATTACTTCAAAGAAAAATATCCTGAATTGTTTGATTAATTAAATCGAGGACGGCATTATGCTGTCCTCTTTCTTTATAGAAAGGATTTCAAATTATGAAAGACAACGATTGCCTATTCTGCAAAATATCAAAGAAGATCATTCCCTCAAATATTATCTATGAAGACGATGATGTAATTGCCTTTTTAGATATATCGCAAACCACAAGAGGACATACATTAGTTATTAGTAAAGAACATTACGATAATTTCCTAAGTGCATCAAAAGATGCTATGCATAAGGTTATGGATGTCGCTCAACGTATCGGCCAAGCTCAAATAATGATGCTCGGAGCCAAAGGAGTAAACATTTTAACTAATGTTAATAAAGAAGCTGGACAAAGCATATATCACTTCCATGTCCACGTCATTCCTCGCTATATCAGCGATGAAGGATTCCGCATTAGCATGAAGGATAATTCTTCTAGCAATCTATCGCTTCCATCCATCGCTAGTGAAATTAAAAAAGGATTATAAAAGAATAAAGAATCTATCATTCGAATTAGCATTTTAAGTTTTCTAACTTTAGATATTAGTTGTTTTAAATCAGCCTAAATTGCCTTTACAAATTCTTTATTCAAATTTAAGCTCGCGATTAAATAATGCGTTAACGGCATCAACTGCTTTTGCATTTTCAAATACAACGCTATAAACCGCATCGACAATTGGCATATCAACACCATATTTATTCGCTAATTTTTTCGCAGCTTTTAAACAATTTATGCCTTCAACAACCATGCCGACTTGAGTTAACGCTTCATCTAATGAATAGCCTTTACCTAAATAAAAACCGGCATTATAATTTCGAGAATGTTTGCTCGTAGATGTCACGACGATATCACCAATTCCCGTTAAACCAAAAAATGATTTTTCATTGCAACCAATAGCCTTACCTAAACGCGAGATTTCAGCTAATCCACGCGTTACAATCGCTGCTTTTGCGTTATCTCCATAACCGAGGCCATCACTAATTCCAGACGCTAAGGCGATTATGTTTTTTAACGATCCGCTTAATTCAACACCCTTTATATCCTCGTTTGTGTAAATTCTTAAATACGGAAGAGATAATTCGCGTTGAATATATTTCGCAGCTTCAATATTTTTGCTCGCTGCAACGATTAAAGTAGGCAAACATATTGCAACTTCTTCAGCGTGAGTTGGACCTGATAGAGCCACAACTGTTTTATCAGTTCCAATTTCACTTAATATAACTTCGCTTAAGGTGAAGAGAGTATCTTCTTCAATACCTTTTGCGACATCGACAATTATTTGATTGTTCCTAATATAAGGTTTAGCCTTTTTAGCGACATCGCGAACAAATATAGAAGGAACAGCAAAGATAACGCAATCTTTATCTTTAATGCATTCTTCTAATGAAAGTGTGAAAATAATATTTTTGTTAAGCTTAACGCCTTTTAAATGAGGGTGTTCGCCATTTTCAATTAAATATGAATATTCATTTTTTAAAGGAACATAAACACATACATCGTGCTTATTTATAAAAGCATTAGCTAAGGCTGTTCCCCACGTCCCTGAGCCCAAGATAGCTATTCTCATTTTTAACGTTCCTTAGGCTTATAAAAAGAAACATTGTCCATCGACCAAATACGTTCAGTGAATTCACCTGGTTTAACCTCAGCGTATGCTTTATCTAGGACCATCATCCTTGAATCTAGTAAATCGATCATTGATAAAAGTAAGGCTTCACGTGTAGAAGGAAGCACTGGTGAGCCAAATTCTAATTGCCCGTGATGAGATAAAATCATATGTTCGAGTAATAATGGTACTTCTGATTTGATATTAAGCGAATCGACAATATTTTTAAATTCAGCATACATCAAGGAAATATGCCCAATTAATTTACCTTCCGTAGTTTGTTCAGGAACTGGCAAATCTTTATATTCAATAGTTTTGCCTATATCGTGAAGTAGCGCTCCAGCGACAAGGAGGTCGCGATCCACTTGCGGATAAAGCTTAGCAACCGCATCTGCTAAATCAGCCATTGCTAATGAGTGATGGATAATGCCGCTACCAAATTCATGGTGAATTCTAACCGCCGCGGGATAGGTAACATATTTTTTATAAAAATGTTTAATAACCGTATTCGTAATTAATGAAACATCAGGGTCTTTAAATGATTTTAAATATACATCTAATCTTTCCTCTAGCACTTTTAAAGGAATTGGAGAAACTTTTCGAAAGTTGGATATATCGACTAATTCATCAATTGTCGGTTGAACAGAGATAACTTTAAATTGAGGTGAGCCTTTAAAATTATTAATTTCACCTTCAAATTCGAGAATCTTACCAGGAAGAATAAGCGATAAATCATAGTCGCTAACTTCCCATTTCTTCGCCTGAATAGTTCCAGTTTTATCTTGTAAAGTAATGTTTAAATAGGCTTTGCCTTTATCGCTTGTGCATTTGCTAACACTAGCGACGATAAATTCATCGTGGACATGTTGTCCGTCTTTTAAATCTTTAATCCATTCGACTTTCATTTTCAATTTCCTCCATCACTTTAATAATATCTTTATATTGATAACCTTTGCCTAATAAATAATTAGTTATTCTTCTCGCTTTTTCGTAATTATCAAATTCTTTTTTATTTAGTTTAGCCATTCTTTTTTCATAATCTTTTCTCAAAAGGATGAGTTCGCTATCATAATCGCATTTTTTAATATCTTTTAACGTCTCACTAGCGACATCGTGCTCATAACCTAGTCTAATTAAAGCGTCATATATTTTCTTCTTCTTTGAGGAATAGTTAACAGAACTATATTTTCTTTCTAGTTTTGGAAGAATGTTTTTCGCACGATTGATTTCACTATCGCTAGGCGGAAGATACTTCAATATATCATCGTTAGAAATCCCTCTATTAGTTAAGGCGATGGCAATTCTTTTATTACCGTAATTCTTATTAATAAGCGAATCGATGACATAGCGAATATATTTATCATCGTCGATAAGTGAGTAATTTTTTAATTCGGCAATGATAGAATCAACCTGTTTTTCGCTCGCTCCTTTTTTAAGTAGTTTGCGACGCATATTTTTTTCTGAACATGGACTAGAAATGATTGATTTCTTGGCATATTCAAGATATTTTGTGTTATCCGTTAGTTCGACAATATTATTAAGATCTTCTTCGCTTAATGTCTTTCCTTCATATAAATAAAGCTTAGTAAATACTTCCAAAGGCAATGCAAGTTTTTCATCATCGAATTTAATGATGATTTTTTTCTTGCCAATGTAGATGCGTTTTATAGTTTTACCAACGTTGTTTGATGACATGTTTATAAGCCTCCATAACGCGGAAATAAAAAGTTTCAATTGAATAATGGTCGATTGCCTTTAAGGCATCGATAAGCATCTTATCGTCTTTATTTTTATATTTTAAATATGCTTCATATAACTTTTTTGAAAATTCTTCACCATTTTCAAAGAAATAACCAGTTGTTCCTTCCTGGATGACATCAAGAAGGTTGTGGTCATAACGGGCTAATACATATAATCGAGACGCCATCGCCTCCATATAGGTTAATCCTTGCGTCTCACTTAGCGAGGCAGAAACAAAAGCGTTGCCTAAGGTGTAATAATATTGAACCTCACTGGGTGAACACGGCCCCGCGAATATAACTTTATCTATGATATTTAGTGACTTCACCAATTCTTTTAGTTCATCTACTGCCGGGCCTTTACCAACCACGACCATCTTCGATTTAATATCAGGATGATCACTAAGAAATTTTGAATAACACTTTATTGAAAAATCGACGCTTTTCTCCTTAGCGATTCGACCTAATGATAAGAGAACAAAAGTGTTATCATCGATACCAAATTTATGTTTTAGCGCCTTCACCTTTGACTTATTTAGTTTAGTAGGGTCAAACTTTTTAAAATCGACGCCTGTAGGAATAACATTCGCGTATATATCGATACCAATGCGCCTCATATAATCTTTAGTTTTTGTTGACGGAGTAATAAAGCCATCGAAATTCGTAATGATCGATCGCGAAAATGAGCGAAGAATATGCTTACCTATGCGATCAAAATGACCTTTAGTTACATAATATGTATAATCCTCATACATCGTGTGATAAGTATAAATTGATGGACAATCGAGTTTTTTTATTACTAATCGGCCAAAAATGCCGATGCTAAATTCGGTTTGGACATGAATAATATCAGGATTAAATCGACGAATATATTTCATCGCCTTGCGTGAATAAATACTAGCAAAACGGTAGCCATACATCTTTTTCATCTCAGCGCCCGGAATGCGAACGACATTATCTTCACATGTAACTTTATTAGAAAATGGATTAGTGGTAACCACCATTACATCGTTACCATGTTTAATTAGAATATCTCGTAACGATTTACATGATGTCGCAACGCCATTGATTTCAGGAGGATACGTGTCAACAAAAATAGCTATTCTCATATGTCGTCATCGTCTCCAGCCTGGATAGTGTCCCAGTGCTCATATTTGTCTTCGCTTTTCGTCTTCTTAATCTTTTTCGCCTTAATTTTAGGAGCAGGTTTATCATCGCGTTTTACCGATGGTTTATCACTTTTTTTCTTCCCAAATGTCTTAAGTCGCATTTGAATTTCTCTTCTAGATAAGGAGGCGGTTTCAAACATTGTATCCGCGCTTAATTTGCGAGTTTGATAGGTCTCAAGTTGCATTGTAACGAATGTCTTTCTCGACATATGATGAATCTCGTTTTTAGGCGAACTGCGATAAGTCGCCGAGACAATGCCAGAAATCAATAAGACAACATGGTAAGTTGAAAAGCGCCAAATGATCTGCGCGGCGGTGACAACTTGTGGTGAATTATAATAATTGCCAAACATCAAATTAAAGAAATATTCCGATACGCCGGCACTGCCAGGAAGAGGGATTAAACCGGTAGTCATTTGATGATACGAAGATAGAAATACCGATTGCCAAAAACTTTCAAAATTCATACTGCCAACGCTCATAACTGGTTGCGTGCCAACAATAACGCCATCGACAACAACATTTTGCGTTACTAATGAACCATCAAGATTCATACGATATCCGTAGCCATCAAGAGCAATGCCGGCAAAGAAAGGAATTGAAAAGCGCAAAATCAATATGAGCATAAAGCAAAGGAAAACGAGGATAAAAATTGGGATGTTCGAGAACAAACGACGCAACTCAATTTTAAAGTTTTCAACTTGAATACGTAGGCTTTCACGTTTCTCCTCCGGCTTTTTAATTAAGTGGAGTTTTGCAAATAAATTGATGCCATGATACATAATAAAATTATGAAATTTATGAGAATAAGACATCATGAATAAACCAGCAATTACCAAGAGATTTAATAAAAATCCCATAATCGTTAATGGAATCGCCGGAATATGGATAACAGTATCGTTAAATGTAATATCGAATGTGCCAATAGAAGCGATGAGCTCGCCAGCAGAGAAAAATAAGCTAATAATTCCTAGAACAATCAACGCTATTTGATAGACGATAAAACTCATAATGAGTATTGAGGCGGCAGTCGAGGTTTCAACGCCTTGCTTTTTCATCGTATACGCCTGCATAACTTGACCACCGCTAGAGCCAGGCGTAATCGCACTATAAAATGCGCCGATAAGCGATGTGGCAACGCCTTGATGATATTTATATCTTCTCGTGTAAAGTCTAGAGAAAACAAAAATGATAAATCCGTCAATTAAATATGAAACGACCACTATGCCAAATATGACTAATAAATAACGGTAATCTGTCTTAGTTAATGCATTTATAACACCTTCAAAGTCTTGATACAAAGATAAAAACAAGGCTATACCTGTAGCCAAAATGATGATGACGAAATAAATTAAAAATTTTAACTTTGAATGCTTCTTCTTTTCTTCAGGATTTTTCTCGTATAGTGAAGATAATTCCTGAACGGTTTGTTTCTCAGATATAATTCCTTCTTTATTAACCATATAGAATTTTTAACAAGTTAATTCTAACATATCTATTGAAATTGCTTATATGTTTTATAAACTTTTTAACGTGCAAGTAACAAGTTGCATTGGGCAATTGACACGAACAGGCATTTTTCCGTTATAACCCATGCCATTAGAAACGATTATTGTCGAATTATCAAGATGATATAAACCACTTTGATATTCAAATTTTTTAATAAAGGACATTTGTCCGCCGTGCGTATGGCCAGAAAAAATTAAATCCATCTTGTATTTGGCGTAAAGTTTCATCATCGTCGGACGATGCGAAAGCAATATTTTTAAATCATCATCTAAATACGATGAAATGCGACTAATTGTCGGCTCCATCGCTTCCATTTCATCATCTTCAGTCGCAGCTGCATTGTTTAATAAATCACGATAAGGATCTCTTAATCCAATTAAATTGAAAGAGGAACCATTATGAAAAACCTTAACATAATTATCGAATAAAAAAGTAACATTTTGATGCGCATAAATAATGTCATAGAATTCAATATTGTGACGAGCATAAAATTCGTGATTGCCGACAATATAATAAGTAGGAATATCACTAATTTCATCTAACAATATTTTAAGGTTATTGATATCATCATCAGTTGTATATTGATCGATAAAATCGCCAGTTAAAAAGATTAAATCCGGATTTTGAGATTTCACTAAATCAGGGAGATAGCCATTTTTATAATTAAGCCCATGATTATGAAAATCACTTAATTGAACAATTTTTAAGCCATTGAGATTTTCATCCACAAGGGCGTTTTCAAAGACATAATTTGTCACCACCAATGTTTGGTCGGTCGTAAGAGAGAATATCATCATGACAAAACCAAAAATAAAGCCAATTAATGAGAAAATCCTAACAAATATTTTCATTGGCTCTACCTTTGATAAATTAAATTAATTAATGATGATTAAGAACTTGAATTGAAACCGCTTGAGCTTTCTCTTCTAATTCCTTAACAATCGCATCGATGTCGATGTCGCTTTTAGATTCGGGAGAAAGTTTAAATGTCACTTCGATACGCGAATTCTCGCCATCATTAAGAATTTGACTTGTGACATCAGTGACTGAACAATCATATTTTTTAGCAACGCTTAATAATATAGTCATAACAGGAATATCACTAGGAGTGAGCATAATAAGTAATGGATTTGTTTTAGCGATAACGCGTTCTAATCGACGGAAATTCACTAATACGAGCATAACAACAAAAGTGCTGCCAATAGCTAAAATGAAGTTCATCGAGCCACAGCATAATCCAATCGCCATCACTAACCAAATAGTAGAAGCGGTCGTCAAACCCTTAATACCGCCATTGTTGTGAATAATCGCACCAGCGCCTAAAAAACCGACGCCAGCAACAACTTGAGCGGCTAATCGAGCGGAGTCTCTATTTAATGATCCTCCACTAAATATTAGAGGGAAACCATAGATAGAAACTATCATAATCATGCATGAACCAACGCCGACCAGTAAGTGCGTTCTAAGCCCAGCACTTCGACCGCGTTTCTCACGTTCATAACCGATAACGCCACATAAAAACATACATAAAAGAATAGCAATTGTGCATAAAATTGCATTGCCCCAAGGCCATTCTCCACCTAAACCAAAATTTGAATTAAAGATTTCAGCAATCTTTTGATCAATCGTCGTTATAGCAATGCCATCTTTCATCATTATGTACCACCCTTTCAGTAATGAAATAATAACATAAAATTGTTATTAAAACTAGTCTATGAAAGAGATA
>CAVILR010000018.1:0-19032 GCA_963643725.1 Lachnospiraceae bacterium
CCTTTTCTTTGTTTAGAACCTTAATCACTGAATCCCCAAGGGAAGTGGTGATTTGCTGGTTATTTTTTATTAGAATCAAACATCCTCGCGATAGGTATCGCTTGTGTCAGGGTGATAAATTTCACTAATCCACATAAGAGTGACGCTATTGGTTGAGCCAATATTTTTAATGCTATGCGTATAATAAGGAACGATATTGATGAGCTCTGGTTTTTCACCGCTTACGACATTGATTAATAAATCATCATTTTTAATATTTCTTTGTTTAATTTCGCAAACGCCATTAACGGTATAAAATATCTCTTCTTTATAGGTATGATAATGACCACCCTTAGTTATATTTGGGAAAGATATATTTTCACTAATTTGTCCATATTTAGGGTTCTTATATAATTCCTCAAATGAACCTCTATTATCCGCAGCGAAATTCAAAGAATACTTATTATCATTTAAATAATCTAAAAATGTTTTAAATAATTTATATTCAAAATCATCGTGAATTAAAGGAAGATGGCGATCGCTTTCGACTTCGCTTTTAAAAAAGGCTAATAAATCATAAAGATGGCCGAGCGAACAATCATAAGTTGGCGAAACTAACATTATTTCCTTGCTAGGTTTTCTTTTTCCTTCAACACATTCAATAAATGCATCAACAATGTCATCGATATAGTTATAGTGAACAACATAATCTTTATCGCGAATATAGACTTCTAAATTATGCGCAACATTATAGCAAAATGTCGCCGCGGCTGAGTTATAATTTGGCCTACACCACTTCCCAAAGACATTGGCAAGACGGAATACATAAGTAGGTAGTGAGCTAGAAAATAGATAATCTTCACCCATTCTTTTTGATTTTCCATAATCGTTATCTAAACTGGCCTGAATAGAACTAGAAAAGATAATTGGTAGATTTTTATTTTCTTCTAAAATTAAATCGACTAATTTTTTTGTAAAATTAGCATTCCCATCATAAAATTCTTCAACAGTTAAAGGACGATTAATCCCGGCAAGATGAATAACAAAATCAGCTTCTTTAATCCATTGTTTAAGTTCATCGATGGATGAATCGAGGTCATATTCAAATACTTGATAGTTATTTCTTTTTAGTTTTAAGCAAAGGTGTTTACCAATAAAACCTTTGGCTCCGGTCACTAAAATCTTCATACGTTAGTCTTTTCTCCATACCATTTTGTTAACGATGCCCGTATAGGATTGAATAATTTTGACGACCTTATCAGAGACATTTTCATCCATATAATCAGGAACCGGTAGGCAACCATTTTTGTTTTTAATTGCCACGTTAACGGCTTGTAAAAGATTTTTTGTATCAATTCCGGCGAGAACAAAGCAAGCTTTATCTAGCGCTTCTGGTCTTTCAGTAGAGGTACGAATACAAACAGCGGCGATTGGTTTATTTATTGAAGCATAGAAACTGCTTTCTTCAGGAAGAGTTCCGCTGTCGGAGACAACGCAATATGCATTTAATTGGAGATTGTTATAATCGATGAATCCTAATGGTTCATGCATTCTAACGCGGCTATCAAGTTTAAAGCCTGTTTTTTCAAGTTTCTTTTTGCTACGTGGATGGCAGCTATAAATAATCGGCATATCATAAACTCTTGCGAGCTCGTTAATCGCAGTAAATAAACTATTGAAGTTTTTATCGGTATCAATATTTTCTTCTCGATGAGCGCTCAATAAAATATATTTGCCTTTTTCAAGACCAAGTGTTTTTAAGATATCATTCTTTTCAATTCTATCGATATTTTCCTGCAAGACTTCTTTCATCGGCGAGCCAGTTACAAATATTCTTTCCTTAGGAAAACCGCATTCAATAAGATATCTTCTCGCGTGTTCGCTATATGGAAGATTAACATCGGAGATGATATCGACAATTCTACGATTAGTTTCCTCGGGCAAGCATTCATCCTTGCAACGATTTCCAGCTTCCATGTGAAATAAAGGGATATGAAGCCTTTTTGCATTAATCGCAGATAGGCAACTATTCGTGTCGCCAAGAACGAGTAGAGCGTCTGGCTTAGTCTCCACCATAACTTTATATGATTTAGCGATGATGTTACCCATCGTCGAACCTAAATCGTCGCCAACGGCATCTAGATATATATCTGGATTAGCAAGATTTAAATCTTTAAAGAAGACGCCATTAAGAGAATAATCATAATTTTGCCCGGTGTGGACTAAAAGAGTATCGAAATATTCGCGACATTTTTTAATAACCGCGGATAGGCGAATTATTTCAGGGCGAGTGCCGACGATAATCATCAATTTAAGTTTGCCATTATCTAAGAATTTCATATGTTTATCTTATTCAGGTTTGAAGACTGAATAACAATTCCTTTCTAGGCTAGAAAGCCTCATTCGTGTTGTTTAACAGGCCCACCAAAAAGTTCAAGTTTCTTTAATAATTGTTTCATACCTTCTTCATCTAAGCGATGAGTATTGTGTGAAGTATATGATTCGTTTAAGTTCAATTTCTTATTTCCTTTTGAGAAATATTTATCGTAATTGAGGTCGCGGTTATCCGCTTTTACGCAGAAGAAATTACCTAAATCAATCGATTTGATCATCTCTTCTTGAGTAACTAATGTCTCATATAACTTTTCACCATGGCGTGTACCAATATAATTAATTCCCGTATTGCTACCAGTTAAAGATATGACCGCGCGAGCAAGAGTTTCAATCGTCGCTGCGGGAGCCTTCTGGACGAATAAATCTCCTTGTTCGCCGTGTTCGAAAGCGTATAAAACTAAATCGACAGCATCATCTAAAGTCATCATAAATCTAGTCATCTCTGGATTTGTGATTGTAATTGGTTTGCCTTCATGAATTTGGTTTAAGAATAGAGGAATAACGCTACCTCTAGAAGCCATAACATTTCCATAGCGAGTTAAACATAACACGGTGTCGCCAGGAAGAAGTTGCCTACTTCGCGCGATAACATTTTTCTCCATTAATGCCTTCGATATTCCCATCGCATTAATCGGGTAAGCAGCTTTATCGGTCGATAAAAAGATAGCTTTCTTTACTTTGTTACGAATGCAGGCCGTTATGACATTATCGGAGCCTAAAACATTCGTTCTGACCGCTTCCATCGGATAAAATTCGCATGATGGAACTTGCTTTAATGCCGCGGCGGAGAAGACATAATCAACTCCTCTAAACGCGTCAATAATCGAATCGAGATTACGGACGTCACCGATATAGAATTTTAATTTAGAATTGTTATAGGCCTTACGCATATCATCTTGCTTTTTTTCATCGCGGGATAAAATGCGTATTTCTTTAATATCAGTTTTTAAGAATCGATCGACGACTGCATGGCCAAATGAGCCAGTGCCTCCGGTGATAAGGAGTATTTTATCTTTTAAAATTGAAACATCTTTTGATGCATATTCTAAAAGCACTTCTTTAATTCTTTCTAATTTAAGTTGATCAGCGTTAATTTCATCGTTTTCATAACTCACAAATGTTCTAAGAGGCACGCCGACAACATCGCTAGCCTCTTTTTGTGTTAATTTGCAATTTTTGCGTATTTCCTTAAGTGTCATAAGTAAACTCCTACATATAATATAGTTAAATTCGCATTATTGAGCAATATAAAAAAGCAAAATTTGCATAATTTACATATTAATCACTATTTAATTTCTCGGCTTTGATGGCAGGTGAAATAGAGAATTTGTCGCGTAGAAGATAGCGATTTAACAAGTTGATTCGCTTTTAGTAAATGCTTTTCATCTAAATAGGCAAAGGCATCATCAAAAATAATAAACGGTTTTTCAGTAGGGAAAATATTGTCCAAAATAGCCAATCGATAGCAAAGCATCACCA
This sequence comes from Lachnospiraceae bacterium, assembly GCA_963643725.1. Lineage (GTDB taxonomy): Bacteria > Bacillota_I > Bacilli_A > RFN20 > CAG-826 > Fiminaster. The sequence continues at coordinate 3,853 of CAVILR010000018.1, forward strand.
ACGTTAATTGGCCACTACTTAAGTGGCGATAATCTCGTTGAATTCCTTCTTCAATAATGCTTATTTCAAAGTCTGAATTCATCGTTATTTTCTTTCCGATGGCCTCTTCTAAAAATGAAATATATTTAACAAAGGAATTTTTTAAAGGAGCAATGTATCGATTCTTGAGTGAGGTTTCAGCTTCTTCTAACATCGCTAAAGTGCTCTTAACGATATATTCCTTTGTTTTTAATTCTTTTAATTCTTCTTTGCATGTATCGATAGAGGATACATCGTTAGACAATGCTTCGATGTTCCTCTCATCATCATCAATTTCATTTGATAATTTAATTTTTTTATCTACTAAATTCGATATTTGACTATTTAAATCTTGTACATCGATTTTATCTTGCACTTCTGGCCTTGTAGTTAGATTTTTTTCCTTAGCAAATTTATCTTTTTCAACGTGTTTCTTTTCTAAATCATCATTTTTCGTTGATAGTAGTAACCTGTTTTTATCTAGTAATTTTAAATATTCATCAATATTTTCAACGTGATATTTATCCGTAAAAGCAAATATTATTTCCTTATTGCTTTTAATTTGCTTTTCTATTGGCTCTAAATGATCATTATTCTCCTTAATTTGCCTCATCAATTGCTTATAGACAGAGATGTCATCGTTTAGTGATTTATTATTGCTGATTAAATCGCCATCATAATGATATTTTTTATAAATAGATTGCAGTTGAATAGTAATTGTTTCTAAAACTTCTATTCGCTTTCTATCACCAATTTCAGCCTCATTTTGCCTAGCTTTCGCGGATTTATATAAAGCTAAATCATTCTTATATTGGCTAATTAATCCTTCGATATTTGAGGCATCGCTAACGTTATAATTTAATAAACTTAATGAACTTGAAATATCCGAAAGAAGGCGGTTTTGATTTTGAATTCTCACGGCATCGATTGAGCCATTAGATGAATTGTCTAATTTGTCTTTAAGTTGTTTTTGAAAATAGATAAATCCAGTTGCGAATAAAAGTAATAATCCAAAGCCAGATATAAGTAATAAAAGATAGTTCTTGCTAGTTAAAGAAATTATTAGACCAAGAACGATTAAAACAATTGACAACGAAAGAAGAACAATTTCTAGAGCGTGGCTTTTCTTCGTTTTAGGAGCATCAACTTTAGATACGTTATAAGTAATTTGATTAAATGAACGATATTTTTGAATATTTTCCTCGATATTATCAATGAGACTATTTTTATCATCAAAACGTTTAATTAAATCAATGTCGTTAACAGATAAAGCTGACTCCTTTTTCTTGGAATTGTCTAAATATTGTTGATGCAGTTTATTTAATGAATCCAATTCCTCATCTGTCGGTAAAGAATTTCCAAAATGCGATTTTAATCTATCGAGTTCGTCTTTATTGATGTTAGTTTCATACCATTCCTTTTCCTTAAAGAAATGTTTATTTTCATCGAGAGCTTTGTTGACTTTATCACTCTCACCTTTATCAGGCATGCCAAATGGATATAAAGCTTTAATTGCATTGATACTTTGTTCAATTTCCTTTATATCAGAATCATATTTATCAAACATTTCCCAATCAGAGAAAATGTCATTAATTTTCGAGGCATAATTAACCTTTTTATCTAAATCAGCTATATCATTATTTAATTTATTTAAAGATTCATATTTAGATTCAAGACTTTCTTTTAAGGTATTTAGATTGCTCTTTTTATTTTCTAGATTCTCAATTTGTTTTTTCTTTTCCGCGATTAGGCCTTTAACCTCTCCTCCCTTAGAGGGAACAAGGGTCTTTTTATATGTTTCTAATTTCTTTTTTGCTTCCTCGTAGTCAACTGATTCATCACTACTTTCAACATAATGACCCATCTTAATTCTTAATGACTCAGTTGGTTCAATTTTTAAATCGTTCGCAGAGATAGAAATTGTTTTTAAAAACGATTCCTCGTCCATTGCAAAAATAATTAATCCAGGAATAGGACCAAGTTCATCAGTTTCTTTATTGTTTCGATAGGCTTTTAAAACATCGTCAGCTTCATTTTTAAAGAAAACGCGTTCAATTTTGTAATTTGAACCATTATGAACAAATTCGATCGAACCGCTGCACTGAGGTTTTGAATAAGGAAGAGCTCTAATGCGTTCACTCAAATCGGTTTTCTTTCCCTTTTTTAGACCATAAAACATCGCCTTAATAAATAGCGAGAGAGTGCTTTTTCCAAAGCCATTTTCTTCATATGCGGAGTAGAGATTGTTTTGAAAATCAATTTTGTAATCATGAAGATTTCCAAAGTCAGCGATATACAAAGAGGTTAATCTCATAAATTGACCTCCCTACCCGACAAGACATTAAGACCTAAGGCAACAACTTTGCGTTTTTCTTCATATGTTAATTTCTCATTTTCATAAACTTTTCGAACAAATTCACCGCGTAAAGACAGGTCATTTTTATATTTATCCTGGTCAATCATGGGTAAAGTATTATTTTTGACGTCGATAAAATAGGCAGAGCCATCTAGTCCTTTTTCGATGTCGACTTCATTAAAATCCAGTTCGTCAATCGTGTCTCCACATAAGATAATGCGGTAAATATCTTTTAAATTAAAACTAACTTTTTCTTTAATGATATTTAGGATATCGATAATGCATTTAGCTTTAGATATATCAACTTCTACTTCCTGAATTGTCCGTTCAGAAAAAGGAATAAATTGATGCGTGATTTTATCAGCGACATCTAAAAGAATAAATCCTTTTTCTCCTTCTTCATCAAATCCTCGTCCTTCTAAGCATCCTGGATAAACGTATTCTCCGCGCTTATCAATTATTCCTTCTTGATGTTTATGAACATGACCTAAGGCTAAATAATCAATATTTTTATCTTTTAGTTTTGATAATTTGATTGAATTAACTGATATAGAATCAGAAATCTGGCCATGGAGCATAACAATATTTTTCTTATTTGCATCTAATCTTAATGATGAATAAAAAGATGAATAATTGCTCTTATCAATTTCGATGCCATTTATGACGATGTCATCATCGATTTCATATGATGTCCATTCATTTGAAAAAATCTTTAAATTATCGAAAGCTTCATTATAAATTTCTGTTTGATCATGATTGCCTTTTAAATAATAGAAGTTAATGTCTGGATTTGATTTAACTAATGAATAAAAGAAATCTTTATCCTTTTTAAATGGTTTATCGCTATCGAAGATATCACCGCTTAATAAAATATGATGAATACCGTTGTTTTTTGCGTATTCAACAAGTCTTAAAAATGTATTTCTAACCTCGAGTTTTCTTTCGTCAGAAATCGTTTTAAAACCCGCTTCTATCTTGGAGCCTAAATGTAAATCCGCCGTGTGAATAATCTTCATAATTAACTACTAATAATTATTGCTCATCGCCGTTATAAATTAAATGCAAAATAGTTAAATTAGTCTCATATTTTTATCAATAATAAAGATTCTTATTAACTGTTAAGAGTTGCATGTCAAACCTAAATCTATGACATTTCCTGAAATCGACAAAAAAGAACATGGCCAAAAAACTTCAATCACAATATTTAAACCCCTCAAACGACTTGTCAGAATAGATGAAAATATATGTTTTTCCGCTTTTCCAATTTTTTAAAGACAATTTTTTTACGCTTTTCTAACAATGAATAAAAACTGTTTATTTAAAAAAATTTTAGAAAAGAGAAAAAAGGTATCATGCATAATCAAAAGATGTAGTTTTCCGTTTGAATTTTTACATTTTTGCACAAATTCAAACACAAATTACGAAAAATTAATATCTACTTTCCCGATAAGAAAATCAATAACATTAAGATGTGTAATACCATTTCTTGATGTGTCTTTTTTATCAAGTGACATAACAAATTTAGGCGATCCATCTTTAATTTTTGTAAGCGCCCCGTATTCGCGGTTAACAGTGGCTTCACTTTCCATATAATAAGATACTTGAATAAAACATTTCTTTTGAGCGTTAATAACAGTGAAATCAATTTCACCATCTCTTAATTTTTCATAAAAAACTTCATATCCTCTTACAAGCAATTCGTTATAGATAATAGCTTCTAATGAAAAAGTCTCATCTATAGATATAGAGCCCACAAGAGAATTTTTAATCCCAACATCTAAAGGATAATATTTTTTGGTGCCGTTTAATCTTTCGATGCCTTTAGTGTAATGAGGACAACATTCTCTAATTAAATAGCATTCAGCTAGATAGTCTAAATAATTGTTAATTGTGATTGATTTTGCCTTGGCTTCCTTATTAGTAATACCTTGATTTATGTGCTTAGCGGTTGACAATGCGGAGAACAATTTTCCCGACTCTGATAAAACATAATTAGCCACCCGCAAAAATTCATTTTTATTGATTTTCTTATGCATTTTAAAAACATCTTTTTCGATTATTGATTCGTAAATCCCTCTAAGATATTTTCTTGATTCTGCCTCATTACTTTCATTAAATCGTTGAGGCATTCCTCCAAGTTTTAGATATTCATCAAAAGCCCCGGTCTTATCAAGTTCAATTCCATTCATTTTGTATAAATCTAAAACTTCTCCAAAAGTAAATGGGTGTATCTCGAATTCTTTGGCTCTGCCGGTAAGCCTATCTTGAAGTTTACCTTTCAATAATTTGGAATTGCTCCCAGTTACAAAAATTGAGCAATTAAAGCTAACTCTAACCGCGGCGATGGCTATTTCAAAATTTCGAATATTTTGAATTTCATCAATGAAAATATAATATTTTGATTTATCTTTTATTAAAGAAGTGATTTTCTTTTCTAATTTCTCACAAGTATTAATCTTTCTATCTTGAATGCTTTCGAGATTGATCGCAATTATATGTTTATCATCAACATAGCCTTTAATTTCATCAATAATTTGCGAAAGAATAACTGATTTTCCGCATCTTCTTATCCCGGTGATGGTTTTGATTAAATCAGAATCATAATAAGGCCGAATTCTTTTTAAATAAATCTCTCTTTTAATAGTTTTCATAAACAAATTATCGTGTTTTTCCGTTTGAATTTCAACATTTTTGCACAAATTCAAATGAAAAACATTATTTTACAAACAATATTGAATAAGTCAACTTGTCAAAATTCATTTAATTTTATCAACGTATTTCCAAGCAATTAACTATGCATTTGATAATGGTTATTGACATGTCGATTGATAAATAAATCAATCTCCACGTTTATTTGTCGCTTTGTTCGACTATAATCTTACTATATAGGGGAACTTATGAAAAAATGTCCATTCTGCGGCTATGAAAATAGCTATGATGATTTATATTGTCCTAACTGCGGGAGAAAACCTTATCACTGCTCTAACTGCAATGAAGAGATAATCGAAGAGGTTACAACTTGCCCAAAATGTGGAAATAAGATTGACAATTTTGCTAAGGAATGCGCCCCACGAGGGATGAATGTCAATAAAATTAATAGAATTGGCCGCATTTTTAATCGCATAGCCAACATTATCTCTATTGTTGTTTTTTCTCTTTCGCTGGTGTTTTGCTTCGGAAATTATCTTTCTTATACAGACTATTCATCTTTATCCGCTAAGGGATCAGCATTTTATTATTTAGTTGATGTATACCTCGAATTTGCAAAATCTAGCAATGGTTCAATAGACGCTATTAAATTAACAAGCGCGATTATTTCTTCGCTAATTGTTATAGCTAATATAGTTATCGTCATCATCTTTTCCATCAAAGGATTAATAAGTTCGATTAGAGGTTTAAAAAATAGTGATGGCCTTCATAATCAAAAGCATCTCATCACCGTCTTTTTATCGTATACCTTAACGGTGAAATTACTTCTTTTATTTAGCCCAACCTTAACCGATGATATTCCTTCAGTTGAAGGGGGGATGAAAATGCTTATAACGCTTTTGATTATCGACATGATATTTGAAGTATTTATCGCCACATTTACAAGTTATAGACGTCATCAAGTCAATAAACTCATCGAAAAAGCAATTTATGGAACCTTATTAATTGCCATCGTATTAATTCTTCTATTTATAAATGTTTCGGCCTTAAGAATCGAATCGGAGAGTTATTCATATCAAGGGCTATTGTTCTTCTTTATCAAAGGATTATTTGTTGATACTTCAAACGCCTATATCACTTGTTTTGTTGTCTCCGCCACATTAGTGTCATTCCAACTTTTAGAAATAGCTTCATTAGTGATAATATCGCTATTCTTCGCATCATGTTTTTATGATCACAATAATGCGTTCAGGTTAAAAATAACCACATACGTATTGGCGTTATTCACACTTATCATCGCTTTTGCTGAGACGTTGATAAGCATTGTTTTATTCATTATCTTAAGTATCCATAATCCTTCGTTATCAATAAGCATCGAAGCATATCCATTCAATAATTTATGTTTATGCTTCCTCTTATTCGCTTTATCCGTTGCCTCTTTTGTTCTCGCTAAAAATAATAGGAAAGAGGAAATGAAAAAGGCACACCAATGATGTGCCTTAGTGGCATCAATTAGATGCCGATGCTCTCTCTAGAGAAAATGATGTTAAGACGCCGTTGATAAGGGAAAAATTAACACAATTGAAATGGGGACGACGTAGAAACTATTTCCCTAGAAGAGCACTACGTAAACCTTCTTATAGAAGGCCGTAGGTTCAACTTTGTTTCATCTATCAAATCGATAGATTTAAACGCAAGTTTCTTACTCCTAACAAGAGTTAATTAAGTCTTGTTTCTCTATAAGATTACAAAGAACGAATTATCTCTTTTTCTAGGAGACAATTTCATATAAAAATATTGGCAATTTTCTGTCAATATATCTCGAGTAATATAAATCAAAAATTACGATTTAATCGCATCTATTTTGAAAAATCGTCTTTAAAAATCACTTGCTAGTTTTGCTCAAAATTTCAATTATATTAAAGAAGGAAACGCGTACGCGCGCGATCATTTTTTCAATAATTTAAAGAAATCGTCTCGATCATCTTTTGTTTTTAACGGAGCGATATCGCTTAATATGGCGTTGCACGCTTTAACGAGTAAATCGTGGACGCTTTCGTATTTATGATTAATAACATCATTTAATAAAGGCTTAAAAATATCGATGTCTGGGTTTTCCTCTAAGGCTTGTTCATAACTTATCTTATTGCTAGCGACATCATCTAACACTTTTAGTTGTCGTTTCAGCCTTGCTGGGAGGACAAATAAGCCCATAGCTTCGATTAAACCAATACCTTCCTTCTTAATCGGCAGATATTCATTGCGAACGTGGAAAAGCCCTTCAGGATGCTTTTCATCAATGCAGTTATTACGGAAGAGAATAAACGTTTCGTAGTTGTCGTCAACTTTTCGCACGATTATCGTCGAAGTGTTGTGCTCTTCTTTGTCAAAGGCAACAAAGCCTAAATCTATGCGAGAATATTTCTTCCAAATTTCAGTAATTCTATATGTTTCGTCTAACGATGCTTTTTTATCCTTACTAACGAGTTTGATACAAAATGCTGGATAGTCGATCGAATAAGCTTTTACATCCTTAGAAGAAATATCAATCTCCTCTAATGTTTTGGCCTTCATAATTGGGAAGGTAAATCTACCGCCTTGGAAGTGCTCATGACTTAAAATAGAGCCTCCAACAATTGGTAACGCCGCATTAGAACCTAAGAAATAATGAGGGAACATATCGACAAAATCATATAATGCGCCTAAATATTCTTGGCAAATCGCCAACGGAACGTGTTTTTTTAAGATGACAATCAAATGCTCTTTATAATAGCCGTAAGGAGAATATTGCATAAACCAATCTTGATTATTAAGCCTTAAATTGATAACTCGAAGGTTATTTCTTGGAGGAGTTTTTAAACTACCAAAGCACCCTTCATTTTCATAACAAATCATACACTTAGGATAATTTGTAGCCTTCGCTTCTTTTTCCTTTCGAACATCCTTATTATTTTTTTCTGGCTTGCTCAAATTGATAGTGACAACTAAATCATGCCCATCAATCTTTTCGTTCATGACAATGTTTTTCTCGATGAGACTTTTCTTAACATAGTCATTTTTAATGCATAAATCATAGAAATTATCCGTAGCCTTAACTGGATCTAATTTATATGTATCAAAGAATGTTTTATTAATGACGCTTGGTAAAGGTGTTAATATTCCATATACTTGAGTAATTAATTTATCGATATCACTAGAAGAATAGCCTAAGGATAGAAAATATTCTTGCATCGCCTCAGAGAAAACATCTGGGGTTTTATATTCATCAATTGCTTTTGTATCTATATCTACATCGATAGGATTATCGACTTTGAAGATATGTAACAACTGGTTTTTAATGTAAATTTCATCGTCCGAATTTAAAGATAAATGCTTCTTCGCGTAATAAAGAAGCGAATTAATTAATGTGTTAATGTCCATATCTAGCTATGCTTCCCTCGATTATTCTTTTTTGATGGACTGCGTCCTATTGAATAATACTCGGTGCCGTGCATATCTTCAACCTTAAATAGATTTCTCCCATCAAATATGATGGGTTTTCTCATCGCGTTGATGAAATCGCTAGCTTTTAATTGTTTAAATTCTTTTGAGTCATTTAAGATGATGGCAAAATCAGTGTTCTTCAAAGCGTCAATTGGATAATCGACATATTTAATGTGTTGATGACGAGAGAAGATAGCGTGAAAATTGTCCATCGCTAGAGGGTCATATACTGTCAATCGAACATTTTTATCTAACAATGCTTTTACAATAGGGATTGCTTGGCTATTCCTAACGTCTTCGCTTCCCCCTTTAAAACCCACGCCCAAGACCGCGCATCTTAAATTGGAGGCGCTTCGGAAACGGCGATTAATCTTATCGAGGAAGAAATCCACCATCGATTCATTGATTTTAATCGTCGATTTAATTAATTCCATCGGGTGAAGATAATTATTGCTTAGCCAATATAGCCCATTGGTGTCCTTTGGAAAACATGAACCGCCATAACCGATCCCGGCGCTTAAAAAGCTATCGCCAATGCGCGGGTCAAGCGCCATACCCTTAGCAACTTTATCGACGTCAGCATTTACGAGTTCACAAAATTTGGCAATGTCATTGATATAAGATATTTTCATCGCCAAAAAGCAATTCGAAGCGTATTTAATTAATTCAGCGTTTTCAGGCGTTGTTATCATCACCGTCGCTTTTTTGATTAAGAAAGCTTGACCGAGTTGCTTTGCCATATTTAAGGCATGCGCTCCATTGACGCCTAAAATGAGGCGATAAGGATGCACTAAATTCTCCACCGCCTTACCTTGAGAGAGAAATTCTGGGAAAGAGATGACCATGAATTTATGTTTACAACGATCTTCTAAATATTTCTTAGTGATTTTATTCGTACCAACTGGAACGGTTGAACGGATAACAATTGTTTGCTCATCGATAGAATCTGAGACGATCGTATCTAAAACATCATAATAATTTTTAAGATTTACGGAACCATCTTTTTCCTGAGGCGTATCAACGCATATAAAGATAATTTTAGCGGTTCTAATCGCATCTTTATGGTTAGAAGTGAAACGGATATTCTCATAACTTTCCGTGAGCATCTCTTGTAGATTTGGCTCTTCTAACGTGGCGACGCCTTGTTTGAGCAAAGATATCTTATTTTTATCGACATCATAACCGATGATATGGTGGCCTAAAGACGCTAGATAAACCGCGTTAACTAGTCCAACATATCCCAAACCAATTACTGTTATTTCCATACGTCTACTTCAATTATCATTATCGCTTTTTGTTAAGATATTAGCAAATAATTGGCACTATAGAAAATTAGTCTCAATTTCACTCATCTTTTAGAGATTGACATTAAATTTCTATATACACGAATGAGGGTTAACGATATAATACCTCACCAATTAATCGCCATAGTCGGAACCACGTGATTTATCTTCGATATAAATACCTAATAAATCAGTGATATCAATGAGTTCTAAATGAACAAAATCCGCTCGTTTAGTTAAAGGACGTTCATAGTCATAAGTGAATATAACTTTTTTATTCTTCTTCGCTAGTTCAATCATCTTTTCCACTACACGGGTGTAATCAATAATTGAATACATTTCTTTTAAGTTAATTAATTGAGTTATAAATTGAGGTTCAACATAAAAGATGCTCCCATCCTCAAGTTCATAGCAAAAGGAAAAAGGATTATTCTTATCTTCTATTCTTTTTAAATCCTTAAATTCAACAATTTCCATATCATCCCATTTTTGTCACATGATGTTGTGAAGCGCATTGAATCTTGATCGTATTCGTGTCGATATGACATTTACGAAATTTCTTATTAAATGCTTTTAAGGCTAATTCCGGTGTATTAGCTTCCTCGGATAGATGAGCTAAGATAATTTCTTTGGTATTCTCACCCACTAGGTCAACCATATAGCAAGCTGCATCTTCATTAGATAGATGACCAACGTCGCTAGCGATTCTCTCCTTTAAATCAGCTGGTCTATGAGATTGATAAAGCATCTTTAAATTGTGATTTGCCTCAATAACATAATAGGTTGCGTTGTGCATGTATTTTAATGTTTTCTCTGGAATATAACCAGAATCTGTAAGGAAAACCAAAGAATCGACATCATTTTTTAAAACAAAGCCAACAGAATTAGGCGCATCATGCGATGTCTTAATCGGCGTGATCGTTAACCCGCATAATTCAAATTCCTCAAATGGCGTTATCATTCGTATGTTAAGCGCATCATATGTCCCCTCCGTACAATAAATTGGAAGAGGTGGTAGATATTTTATACCCTTTGTATGGTCGCCATGAGAGTGAGTTAATAATAAAGCATCGATATCATAGATATTGTGGTCAATCTCTTTTAAAAAGTTAGTTAACGTACATAAACTAACTCCCATATCGATGAGGAGAAATCTTCCTTCATTTTCCACCAAAGTGCAGTTCCCTTTGGAACCTGATTCGATAACGTATATTTTCATTAGTCGCGACTAAACATTTTAATTCGCTCAGAATTAATCTTGGCAATCTCTTCTTCTTTTTCAGTAGAAGGCGAATCAAATTTATAAAATTTCTTTCTAAAAAGTAAAGGTATAGTGCCCTTCTTACCTTGACGGTTCTTGGCGATGATTAAATTGACCACTGTCACCTCAGGGCCGGCTTCATTTTTAACCGCTTTATTTGCAAGAGCATCGACCTCGCTAGCATTTTTATCGAATAAATTGTTTGATTTCTTCTCATCGCCATCTTTTGGCTCATAGATAAGTAAAACAATATCCGCATCCTGTTCAATTGAACCAGATTCACGTAAGTCAGCAATGACTGGAATGCCGCCAGGACGCTTTTCAACGTCACGATTAAGCTGAGTAACCCCGATGATTGGAACTTTAATTTCTAAGGCTAATTTCTTAAGAGTTTGCGAAATGTATTGGACTTCAAGTTGACGTGAATCAGGGCGTTTTAAACCCGAACCAACTAGACCGATATGATCGACAACAATTAATCCTAAATCAGGCTCCTTATTGTATAAGGTGCGAACTTTAGCAACTAAATCGTTGAGTTGAATGCCGCTGGTCTCATCGACATAAAATTTAATCGTTGAGAAGCGGTCGCACGCTTGTTTTAATTTAAGTCTTGTATCGCCGCGATTTAAACCAAATCCAGTGATGAGTGAATCATAAGGAACATTCGATTCACCTGAAAGAATTCTTTTGACCAAATCATTCGCCGGCATCTCTAAAGAGAAATAAGCGACTGGTCGATCTCTAACCGCGGCATTATACGCTAGATTTAAGGCGAGGGTCGTTTTACCCGCGCCGGTACGCGCGGCGAGAACGATAAATTCACCAGGTTTAAATCCGTGCGTCATTCTATTTAAGTTTTGATAACCTGTAGGTGTACCTAAAACGGTATCATCAGATATCGCTTCTTTTAAATCATTAAATTCTTTTTCAAGCGAAGCGCTCAATTGCTTGGCAGTGAAAAAATCACCAACCGCTCTTTTTTCAGCGATTTCTCTAAGTTTTTTATCCGCATCGCCTAAAAATGATGTGACATCACCAATATCACCAGCATAATATTTGTCATTTATTTCATCGATAGCTAATAGGTATTTTCTAAGCAATGCTTGTTGAGAGACCATCGTTGCATATTGACGGAAATTGGAGAAGATGATGACTGCATCAGTTAATTCAAGAAGATAATCAGCTCCGCCGGAGACATCAATTTCGTTGGCGTTAATTAGTTCGTTCACCAGCGTTTGGATATCGATTGGCTCTCCCCTATCGTCGAGGCGCTTCATTGCTGAAAATATCGCTCGGTGATTGAGATTGTCTTCAAAAAAGTCATCGACCGTTAAAAGTCCAAAGCCTTCATGAAGCTTTTCCTTTGAGCGAATCATCGCTCCTAAAACAGCCTTCTCCGCCTCGGTGTTATGTGGAAGTTCGCTTCGTAGATGTTCAACTTTTTTCTTATTGGCCATAATTATTTATTCTCACTTACGTGAACGCGGATAGTTCCGATTACGCCTTTATATAGTTCAACTTCTAATGTGGTATAACCTAATCTATCAACTGCAATTTTTGAAATAATTTTACGCTTATCGATAGTGATATTAAATGTCTTTTTAAGTTCTTCTTCGATTTGTTTTGTAGATATCGCCCCAAACATCTTTCCATCTTTTCCAGCATTCGCGCTGAATTCGACAGTGATATCTTTTAATTTATTAGCAATTTCAACCGCGCTTGCTTTATCCGCGGCATCTTGTTTGGCTTTATCTTCTTGTTGCTTTGCTAATATTTCTTTGCTTCGTTTCGACTCTAAAACGGCTAAGCCGCGCGGGATAAGAAAATTATTCGCATAGCCATCCTTAACTTCAAGGATTTGATTGGCTTTACCAACCCCTTTAACATCTTTTAACATTATCACTCTCATAAATCATTAACTCCTAATTCTTATCTTTGACCATTCTCGCATCATTTAAATGTTCATCGAGGACATCTAATAGGCGGTCACGCACCTGCTCAATGCTCATATTTTTAAAGCTTCCCGCGGCCATCGTGAAGTGGCCACCTCCATTAAGTTGCTCAGCTATAAGCTGAACATTAATTGAACCATCGCTTCGACATGATATGCGAACTTCATGCTCGCTCACCTTACCGATAACAAAGCAAGCATTCACGCCCTTCATCTGCATGCATTGATTACCGACCTTTGCTAATGTTGCTGGTTCAATGATATCATCATCATCCGCTAGACAATAGACCACACCATAATACGGTGTCTTTAATGTCGATATAATTCTCGTTATTAACGTATATTCTTCGTATTCATCTTTTAAATAGTCATCCGCGGTTGCGTTATCCGCGCCGAAATCTTTAAGGATCATCGACGCTTCAAAGGTGCGTATACCACAACTCTTAGTCTTAAAATAATTGCTATCCATAAAGATACCAGAGAGCATTATCGTCGCATAAGTTGACGGAATAATTATGCGCGGGTTCGCGGATGAATAGTGAATGAGTTCAGCAACCATCTCCGACGCGGATGAGGCGCTTGGCTCAACATAACTAAATACCGGCGTTTCAATAAATTCTTCGCTACGCCTGTGATGGTCTATGACCATAACCTTCGCCGCTTTATCAAGTACTTTTGGAGCCATCGTCATGCTCGGACGATGAACGTCGCAAACGATGATTAAGGTGTTAGCTTTAATCTTATCTAATGCATCGTTAGGTGAGATCATAATCTTCGACACTTCATCTCTACTAAAGGCTTGCGTTATCGCTCCACGCGTTTTGCGTTCAGTAATTCGTGAATCGTAAATGATTAAAGCTTCTTTCTTACAATAGTCAGCGATCGCTTTCATACCTAGACATGACCCTAACGCATCCATATCCATATTCGTATGCCCCATGATTAAGACATTTGATGAATTACGGATGAGCGATAAGACAGAATCCGCCATAACGCGTACTTTGACCTTATTACGATTTTCCTGTGCTTCGGTTTTTCCACCATAGAATTGAAGCTCCGCGCCATATTTCGAGACGACAACTTGGTCACCACCTCGCGACATTGCGATGTCGATCGCGTTCTCCGCCATTTCGTTAAGCTTAGTAACATCAGGGAAACCATGGGCTAACCCGATTGATAAGGTTGGAGGAGTGTCTTGCTTTTCACCTAATTGGTGAATATTTTCAAGAAGAGAGAATTTATCATCCTCCATCTTGGCCAATGATTCATAACTGCATAAGACAAAATAAGCATCGTTACGATACCTTCTAACTAAGACGTTATATTCTTTGACGTAATTAAAAATTGCATTACGTATCTTAGAAATGACGTCATTTGTATCATCAGCAGTTCCAGAGATATCTGAATAATTATCGATCATGATAATGCCGACAACAATGGCTTGTCTTCGATTTAAATCGAACAAGTTTTCATATTCAGTAGTGTCTTTAAAGATAAATAAACCAGCATCGTCTAAATATTTGACATCGTAGTTACGAGAATTAATCTCGATTTTAATAATCGCATCAGAGCTTAAGGTCGCAAATTCTTCTAATTTAGGTTGCCATTCATAGATATTCGAATCGAGGATATCAATTTGTCTTTCTTTGAACAAATCGTTAATCCAAATGACGCGGTTATCTTCATCGACGATGACTAAACCGATCATCCCAAAGTTATAAGCTTCTTGAATATCTCCGCCGATTAAGGTTGCGGCTTTTAAATCGCTATGCTTACGGATATAAGAGAAGATGCCTCCGACAATAAGCACAAGAATGATATTGATGAATATAACAACGCATACAGCTATATAAAGCATTTCGATTGAAACATAATCTCTAATATCGAAAAAGTTCAAATAATAAAATACGCCAAAAAGCGAGGCTCCAACAGCTTCGATAAGAGCGAATATGAGACCAGTAATCTTATAACGTTTAAGGTGTTTCTTCATAACTTGTAAGCATTATACAACAAAGTTGTTATAAATTATAAAAGACCAATTAATATTTGCTAATAAAATATCAATTAAGGCGAAGTTTTAGTTTAAAAACAATGGTTAATGATAGATGGTCGTTATCAATGATCAAATGACTAAAATTAATTTAGTGTTATAAAAATCGATTTAGTGTAATGTTTTTGG
>CAVILR010000019.1:0-18833 GCA_963643725.1 Lachnospiraceae bacterium
GTTTTTGGATCTTGATGTGCTGGATTAAGCATTTCATCATAGGTCGGTCCAAATGGAATTTTTGACATGTTAAATTGCTCCTTTTTCTTTCAAAAATTTATCCAATTCATTTAGATTTGGTTTCATTAATTTAGGTGGGGTAATTGCTTTTTGGGCATTATTTGGGTCTTTGAGACCATTCCCGGTCACAATCATTGTCACCGTTTCATCGCGTTTAATAATGCCTTGTTTTAAAGCTTCTTTAATTCCAGCGATCGCGGCCACCCCAGCCGGTTCGCCAAATATTCCTTCCTTCTTTCCTAGAAGGGCCATTGCTTTAATGATATCCTCATCGCTTACTGATATCCACGCCCCATTAGATAATTTAATCGCATTAAGCGCCTTAATAGGGTTTCGTGGAATACCAACAGCAATCGAATCAGCGATGGTATTTTCTTCGCATTCTTTTAATGGCTCATTAGTTTTGCTAGCTATGACAAATGGTTCGCAACCTGTCGATTGAACGCCAAGGATTTTTGGTATTCTATCGATGAGTCCAAGTTTATAAAACTCTGCAAAACCCTTATAAACTCCTCCAACAGTACAACCATCGCCAACGCTTACCGCCACCCAATCAGTGACTTTAAAATCTAATTGTTCAGCGATTTCCATAGCAACAGTTTTCTTGCCTTCAATCATAAAAGGATTAATCGCGGCATTACGGTTATACCAGCCGTATTTAGCAATTGCTTGCTTTGACAAATTAAAGGCATCTTTATAATCGCCATCGACGGAGATGAGCGTTGCTCCATATAGCGATATCTGCGTTACTTTACCTATCGGAGCCCGTTTAGGCACAAAGATAACTGCATTGAGCCCCATCCTCGCAGCTTGACAAGCACAGGAAGAAGCAGCATTTCCAGTTGAGGAACACGCAATAGTCTTCGCTCCTTTTTCGATGGCTTTTAAAACCGCAACTCCGGAAGCTCTATCCTTGCTTGAGCCGCTAGGATTAAGTCCATCATCTTTGATGTAGAGCTTCTTTAAACCAAATTCTTTTTCAAGGTTATAAGCTTCGTAAAGCGGTGTCCAGCCAACGCGAAGCATTTTGTGAATATGGTCTTTTTCAATGCCCATAATCGGATAATAACGCCACATCGAATAATTACGATTATTTTGAAAATATTCTTTAGTTAAAATATTTCGCAAAGCATCGTAGTCGTATTCGATATCAAGAATGCCTTTTTCTCCGCACTCAGGACAAGTGAGTTCTACTTCGCCTTCCTTAAATAGCTTATGGCATATCGTACAGCGATAGCCTTTGATATATTTCATCTATTCCCTCCTTCATTTACTAAATCATTTAAATATTTACGCACGATGTTTTTTGCGACATCGCGTCGATATTCCTTATTAGACCTTTGATCATCAATTGGTGAGATGAAATTTCCATATTTATCAACAAATTCTTCAATACGTATTGATAATTCTTTTACAGTAAGACCCTTAATCTCATCTTCTATTTCTAAACTGCGAATAGCTTTAATAAATACTGAGCCAAAGGCGAGGCGAATATCTTTAATTACATTATCCTTTATTAAATACGCACCCGCGAATGAAACCTTCGAAATCGATTCAGATTTTCTCGAGCCAACTTTAAACCATGTTAGCTTAGTAAAATCACAATGTGGGAAAATAATTTCTTCAATCAATTCATTGCTTTGTCTATCAATCTTGCGAACGCCTTTAACAAAATCCGATGCTTTAACTAAACGACTCCCATGAATTGATGTTAATTTGATATAGGCGTCGAGAAGAACATCGACCACTATCGTATCGCCAGCTGGAGATGCATTGGCAATGTTTCCAATAAGCGTAGCAAAATGACGAATATTTGCACTGGCGAGTTCTGATAAGCAATCTTTCAATACACTAGGGGTTAATTCATTATTAAGTATCTCTTCTAAAGTCATTGTCGCCCCGATATGAAGACCATCTTTATCAACTCGCTCATAATGAAGTTCTTTTAGATTAGCAATGAACATAACATTCGTTGAAAATCTAGGCAATTCGCCTGCAACATTGCGTTTTTGTAGCATTATATCGCTACCGCCGGCAACGATAACATATTCTCTCTTATCAAGAAGAGTTAATGCTTCTATTAGCGATGAAGGAATAATTTTTTCTACCATGCTCCATCTCCGATCTTCGCTGCTAATTTAATCGCGTTAACGATTGCTTGATAACCTGTACAACGACACAAATTTCCAGACATAGCTTTACGAATTTCATCCTCGCTAGGATGAGGATTGTGGCTAAGTAACGATTGGGCAGCAATTATCATTCCAGGCGTACAGAAACCACATTGGCTGCCACCTTCTTCCGAAAAACAAGTGTATAAAATTTTAAATTGTTCAGTGTTTTTAAATTCTTCAATAGTAATAATTTCGTGTCCATCGACATTTGCCATCGGCAATAGGCAAGAATTAACCGCGTAACCATCGAGTAAGACAACGCATGCTCCGCAGCTACCTTCCCCACATCCTTCTTTTGTGCCTTTTAGATGCATATCATCGCGAAGAAAATCAATTAGACGCTTAGAATAATCGATATCAATATCCATTATTTGATGATTTAACGTAAACTTAATTCTTCCCATTTTTAATTAACTCCATAATGTGTTCAGGATTGCATGGAATGTCATTGACCTTATATCCAATCGCGTTTTCAATAGCTAATGCTATTGCTGGTGCTCCGCCAACTAATGTGAGCTCGCCCATTCCCTTCGCGCCATTTGCTCCATAAATAAATGGATTATCAATAAACGCCGTTTCCATCTTCGGCGCATCTTCAAAAGTCGGAATGATGTAGTCGCTTAATGAACGCTGCATAAATCTTCCTTCTTTCACGCGCATCGATTCCATATAGCCATAACCTAGTCCTTGTAATAAGCCTCCATCGGCTTGTCCGATAGCAATACGCTCATCGACAACGCGACCAACATCATAAGTCGACCAAGTATGCTTAATATCTATTTGATAAGTAATGGGATCATATTCAACTTCCACAACATTAACACCCCACGAATATGAAGGATAAGCATCACCGTGCATTGTATTTTCGTCCCATTTGATATAACTAGGTCCAACATAAGGTTCAACATGTTCTTGATAAACACCGCTTTTCCATATTTTCTTAAGATTTTTCGCGGCTTTCTCCATTAGAAAACCAACGATAATTATTGTTCTACTCGCCGCGGTGGGACCGCTGTCAGGGATGATAGAAGTATCAGGATTATCAAATACAACTTGCTCATTAGGAATATCTAATGTTCTAGCAACAATTCGTTTCAAAGTAGTTTTATTACCTTGACCCATATCGACGCTTGAAGCGTAGACATGAACGATATCCTTTTCATCTTTAACGAGTTTAACCTTACCTTTGATGATGTCTGATTCACCGCTTCCCGTGAAACCGCAGCCGTGGAGGAAGAAACTCATCCCAATGCCTTTATTGCATCCTGGTTTTGAATATTCGACGATTTTTCGCTTATAATCGCTCATTTCCATAGCTTTATTTATAAGTTCAGGAAGAATAATCGGGTCGTGGAATGTTCCGCTATTGGTGGTAACGTCGCCCTGTTTAACTAAATATTTAAGTCTTAATTCTAAAGGATCGATTCCTAACTCTTTTGCAATATGATGCATAAACATTTCACTAGCAAAGATAGTTTGTGGTGAACCAAATCCTCTAAACGCGGCAGTTGGAACCGTGTTTGTCATATAGACATCACCGACAACATCTAAAGAAGGAATGTTATAAACATTTACACAAGCAATTAAAGCGCGTGAGAGCACAACACCACTACATCCTTTAAACGCTCCGCCATTAAGGCCAACCTTAACATCCATGCCCAAAATATTGTTATCATCATCAATATAGGCTGTGTAATAAGTTTTTGAAGGATGCCTTTTGGTTGAAAAAGCTAAATCTTCAGGACGTTCTAAGATCATCTTAATCGGTTTATTTATTTTAAGTAGAGCCGTTGCTAATTGAGCCCCTATCATCGATGGGTAATGCTCTTTTCCACCAAAAGCGCCACCAACTGCTGGTTGAATAACGCGCACTTCTTCGTTTTTAAGATTGCACGCGCGCATAACCGCACGGTGAACATACCATGGACATTGAATTGAACCGACACAAGTTAGACGATGCTCATCATCAAAATAAACCATCATTCCCTGCGTCTCTAAATATGCTTGCTCTTGATAAGAAGAGGAATATTCTTCTTTGATGACTTTTGTCGCTTTCTTTCTAGCTTCCTCAATATCACCTTTCGTAAATGCTTTATGAATATAACTATCTTTTAGTTCAAAAATAGGCTCTTCTTCTTCGTATTCAATCTTTGTTTCATTAATTAATCGCTCAAGTTCACCTTTATTAGGCCCGACGATTATAGCGATGGCTTCGCCAATGTAATTGACACGTTCCTCGGCGAACACTGGCCAATCTGAGAAGATGATATTCGTAACGTTTTCTCCTCTAATATCGTGATGGTCAATCCAATAATAACCATCAGGTAATTGAGGTTTTGTTATCTTTAAAATTTTGCCTTTTGCGATGCTTGAACGGACAGTTTTAGCAAACAGCAAATCATCCATTTCAAAATCATCAGTGAATTTTGCTTCACCTCTTACTTTGATTTCTTGATCAACCTTAGGAGTTGATGTTGGATATTTAGTTTTAAAAGGCAACATTTTATTCGACTTTCGTATATTTTAATGCTTTCGTAGGACACTTAGAAACGCATAGACCACATCTAAAGCATTTCTCATCATTAAACAAAGGTCCATCATCGCTCATAGTGATGGCAAAATACGGGCACACCTTTTCACAGGTTCCGCAGCTAACGCATTTTTCTTTGTTGAGTTCTGGCGTTTTACCCTTGCCAAATACTGCATGATTTTCAAGTTGAGTATCGATGACTTCTTGAACAGATTTAAAGCCATATTTTTCTAAAGATGCTGGTAAATCACCAATAATTTTGCGATATAGCCCTTTTCCTTTTAGCATCGCTGCGGAGAGCATTTGCACTCCACTTGCCCCGGCGAGAAGAAACTCAATCACATCATCCGCGGATTGAATGCCGCCGACACCGATAACGGTTAACGAGGGTTCAGCTTGCTTAATTGTATATACTGTTGCTAGAGCAATATTTTTAATATATGGACCGCTCGTCCAGGCAAACCCTTTTGCGTTACCATAAATAATCGAACGAGAAGGAATGTCGATTTTCATGCTTGGTCCAAGCGAATTAACGGCGACAACACCATTTGCCCCATTTTCTTTAATCGTTTTTGCAAATCCTTCTGGGTCGGGCATATGAGCGCTTATCTTCATATAAATTGGTTTCTTAGTTAATGATCTGATCGTAGCAACTGTTCGCCCAATTTCACTTAAATCATTGCCAACATAATGAGTGGAAACCTCAAAGGCATCAGCAAATTTATCCAATAATGGAATTAAAACCTTCATATCTTCTTTGGTATAACCAACAGAGATAATTAATGGGCGACCATCGCTATGCTTTTTAAAATAAGGAAGGAATTCATCAATCCATTTTTCTTTACTGTATTCAGTCCAAAGCTCGCAGTTCATGATGTAATCGCGATCGCCATAAATGCATGGATGAGGAATGTGAGCATCCTTTGTCGAAATCGTCTTTGAAACGATGGCTCCACATCCTTCTTTTTCTAAGAAAAGCATCTTTTGAGCGTCGCCAACAAGCGGACCTGCCGCCGGCATAAGAGGATTATCTAACTTCAATCCATCAAAACTTGTTTTAATGTCCATCTCAATTTGTCTCCTTTAATTCAGTCCATAATTTATTCGCGAAATCATTCGCATTTTTTAATTCGTTAAGTAGTTTTTTATTTGTTAATGAATAAGATGAAACAACCCTTTGCCCATGAGAGAAAACATCGCTAGGCTTAAATGAAGGAAATAGCCCATAAAAGACATGACCAAAAGCATTATTTTCATCCATATGAGTAAACGGATTATATTTAACTAATTGAAAATCAGCTTCATACCCTTCTAAAATTCGTCCTAATTTAATATTCAATCTCTTCGATGCATATTCATATGAATTTAATATCATCTCTTTAACATCATCTAAATTTAAGCATAATGGTGAATCATTCTTTAAATGCGATGTATAGAATACATTCATATATTCGCTTGCCATATTCGAATTTAATCCATCATTGCCAACCATTACTTTAAGCCCATGATTTAAATAATTTTTAACATTAGGTAGGCCGACTGCGTTATTCATATTGCTCGTGGTGTTAACTACTAAATAACAATTTCGATTCTTCAAAATATCTAATTCTTCATCATTAAGAAACACTCCGTGAACAATTAAAGAATCCTTATTTAAAAGTCCATAACTATCGAATCTTTTAATAATTGATGTATTGTATTTAGATAATGAATCTTCCTCATCCATGACGCTTTCAGCGACGTGAACATGCAAAGGGATATCTCCAAGATTTTTCTTAATCAATTTAAGTGTTTTATCACATAGAGTCATCGATGCGTGCATACCAAATAACCCAGAGACATCTTCGCTGTGATTCTTCTTAGCGAAGGACTTATTTTCTTTGATGCAGTTTCTAGCATCGTATCTATCGCTAGTTTCAAAACAGAATATACCGCGCATTTTTGCTACTTTTATAACGCCTCTTTTCAACGCATCTAATGAGCCAATAATTTCGCCAGAAGCATGATGATCAATAACAGTAGTCACTCCATTAAGTAAGAATTCACTAGACGCGGCTATCGCTGAATAATATGTCATCTCATTTGTTAATTTCGAGTCAATTTTCCACCACATCTGCTCCAATATTTCTAAGAAATTAACTGGATTAAATGGAAGCGATAATCCGCGAGCAAATATTGAATATATATGAGCATGTGAGCACACAAATGAAGGAAGTAGTAACGAGCCTTTCCCATCGATTAAGGTGTAGTTATCATTTTTGAAGTCAGACATCTTTCCAACCTTAACGATTTTTTTATCAAAGATAACAAAACCATTTTCAATGTAGTTTTGATAATCATAAATACGAACATTAATAAGTGCTTTCATATTAGCCCTCACATTTAATTTCAATTCCTTGATGAGGAATAATTTGTCGATCTTTTAATACAAATTGTCCTCGCACAAGCGTATGAATAAATTCGCCACCCGCGAGAACATTTTCATAAATTGTATAATCGCATCTTCCGTGGTTCTCTTTAATTAAATAATCATCATCTTCTTTGAAAATTGCTAAATCAGCATCAAAGCCAACTTTAATTTCACCTTTATTAGTAAAATGTTCTACTTTTGCCACGTTTTTGCTCATTTTCTCGATTACCTTATCGCCAAATCTTTTATACATAAGAGCAAAGGAATATTCAATTCCTCCTACACCTAATGGGAAGTTAGAAAGAGTAGGATGATTCTTATCCTCTTTGTTAAATGAGCAATGATCTGTACCAATAGTGAACACATCATCAAAGTTCGCTACGAGCAATTGTCTTTCTCTTTCACTTCTAAGCGGTGGAGCAAAAGTAAACAATTGACCATTGTCGCCTTGAATAAATGTATCGTTAAAGACGAAATATTGAGGACAAGATTCGATGAAGAAACGTTTATTTAAAATATCGCCATATTCTTCTTTAAGTTGTCTAAGCGTTTCACCGCTAGAACAATGAACCATATATAAATATCCGCCGTATTTTCTTACATAAGAAGCAAGTTTAAGCGCTTCGCTCGTCTCGGCGTATGAAGGTCGAGATTCCGTTAAATTCTTGTATGTATATTCAGGCTTAATTTTAATCATATCATCCGCTTCGATATGAGCTAAAATAAGCACCTTATATTTCTCGCTCAATTTAAGAAGTTCAATGATGTCTTTATCATATGTTCTTCTACCCGTATCACTATAAGTGGTAAAAAGTTTAATGGTACGTATACCTAATTTTCTTACCATCTTCACATATTCTTCTAAATCGCCATCAGGATCTTTGATACAGGCGTGAAGATGATAATCAACTAGACTTTTCTTCGCCAATTCAAGACGTTCATAATAGCTATTAACTAATTCATCTGCATTTCTGCTCGGGTCGAGAAAATCAACAATTGTGGTTACGCCTCCGTATGCAGCAGCAACACTTCCAAAATAAAAGTCATCTATAGAAGTAAGCTTTCCACAGTTGAGTTCAAAATGGACGTGCGGATCGATTAGCCCCGGAATAATCTTTAAACCAGCGCAATCGATAACCTCGCTGGCATCGATATCTTCGCATCCGATATAAGCGATTTTATCTTTATTAACGCCTATATTAAGCTTCTTAAAAGAGCCGTCAACAAAAGCCAATCCATTTTTTAATGCGAGAGAATATTTCATTTTTTCTCCTTCATCGCCTCAAATATTTTCTCAGGAGTAATTGGAAGAGAGTGGAGTCTAACTCCTAAAGCGTTATAAATTGCATTACAAATAACAGCTGGAGGAGTATCAATACCGATTTCACCAACAGATTTTGCTCCGAAAGGTCCACTTTGCTCATAGGAATCAGCAAATTCTGTCGTCAATTCATTAACTTCCATACATGTAGGAACATGATATGTATCAAAAGTATTAGATAACAATTTGCCTTTTAATGAATATTTAACTTCTTCATATGAAGCCATACCTAAACCTTGGATAATGCCTCCTTCAACTTGTCCTTTTGCTAAAAGAGGATTAATCGTCGTTCCGCAGTCGACAACACTGACATAATTTAATACTTTATATTCATAAGTTTCGGTATCGATTTCGATTTCAGCAAAGCCCGCCATAAAAGGAGGTGGAGAAACTTTGCCATGGAAGCTCTCTACAACCGCGATTTGATGCGTGTCGGTGTTATATAAGCGGCGAGTGGATAATTCGTCTAGACTGACTTTTTTATCATTAGAAACAAATTCCTTACCATCAAATGTCACTGTTGAAGGTTTAACTTCTAAGAAGGCAGCAGCTTCATCAATGAGTCTTTCTTTCATTTTACACGCAGCTTTATACGCAGCATTTCCGCTTACATAAGTCGTTGATGAGGCATAAGCACCACAGTCATATGGCGTTAAATCAGTATCAGAGGAATAAATTAAGACTTTATCAACCGTTGTCATAAGTTCTTCGGCCACGATTTGAGCAATCGCCGTATCTGAACCTTGTCCGATATCGGTAGCTCCAACCGTTACCATATATGAACCGCCATCATTAAGTTTAATTGAGCAACTTCCCATATCTAAAAATGGAATGCCACTGCCTTGCATAGCAATCGCCATGCCGACCGAGCGAATCGTATGCGGTCCGACTTGTTTAGATGGATATTTTTCATCCCAATTAATAAGTTCTTTTCCGCGCTTAATGCAATAAGGAAGCTTGCAGCTTTCCATGATCATCGCTGTGCCTTTAGTTCCTTCGCCCATGATTTCAAAAATTGGCGAGGTTTCTTTTTCCTTCATCGAATTAATCTCGCGAAGTTTAATTGGATCAAATCCCATCTTCTTAGCTAAGACATCAATTGTTGCTTCTAAAGCATAATTGCCCTGGATCGCTCCATAACCTCTAAACGCACCCGCAGAAACGTGATTGGTGTAAACGACTTTTCCACCATATCTAACGGCTTTAACTTTGTTATATAAAGGCAAAACTTTGCTACCAACAATCATAAAGACTGTTAATGAATGCTCGCCATAAGCGCCTGTATCACTTAATGAATGACAATCGATGACTTGTATCTTTCCGTCTTTATTCGCCCCGATTTTCATCGTTATGCGCATTGGATGACGAGTATATGTCGAGCCAAATACTTCTTCACGAGTATAAACACATTTAGAAGGTTTCTTTGTCCTTAGTGTAACTAATGCAGCAAACATCTCGCCATGGAAAGCTTGCTTACCGCCGAAACCGCCGCCGACACGAGGTTTAATAAAGCGAATTTTTTCAATAGGTAAACCAAGCGTTTTAGCCATAATGCGTCGCATATGGAATGGTGTTTGCGTTGTCGAATAAATAACTAATCGATTTCTCACATCGAGTCTAGCATTACATGCGTGCGGTTCAAGCATCGCATGGGCTTGAGCTTGAGAATAGAAAACCTCTTCAACGACATAGTCACATTTTTTAAATTCTCCATCCACATCACCAACGTGCATTTCATAGCTTGCAGCCACGTTATTTTTTGGTTCAAAACCAATTGGAAACATTTCATGAATTCCATCTTCAGGATGGATAACGCTTTTATTTTTATAAGCCTTTTCAAAATCGAGAACAGGTTCTAATATTTCGTAGTCAACTTTAATAAGTTTGAGGGCTTTTGAGGCGATTTCTTCATTAATCGCAGCCACCGCGGCGACCTCATCGCCAACATAACGGACATATTCATCGAGGATAAATTTGTCGTGAGGAGACGGTTCAGGATAGCCTTGTCCTGCACGAGAATAAGAGACGTGGGGAACGTTTTTATGCGTCAATACGCATTCGACACCTGGGAGTTTTTCAGCTTCAGTTGTGTCAATATTTTTAATGCGTGCAAAGGCATGCGGACTTCTCAAGACCTTTATAATTAAAGAATTCTTTTCCGCTAAATCATCCGTATAAAACGGACGACCCATCATCAAGCCCTTTCCATCGATTGAAGGGGTCGGATTATTAACAATTTTGAATTTCTTTTTCATTTATTTCCCCTCCAAATATCTCTTCGTGGCTTTAAGCTGGGAATGATAGCCTGTGCAACGGCATAAATTGCCAACTAGATAATGCTTAATTTCTTCATCTGTCGGATTATTTAATTCCTTGCTCAACGCATAAATTGTTAGAGCGAAGGAAGCATTACAGTATCCGCATTGATCAGCACCTTCTTTTGCAAAGCAATCAGCAATTTTATCTGCCTCTTCTTGGATGCCTTCAACGGTTGTTATCTCTTTTCCTTCACAAGTTAGTGATAAAACTGAACAAGATAGCATCGGATGACCATTAACTAAGACAGTGCACACTCCGCAAGAGGAGCCATCACACCCTTTTTTTAGAGATTCAATGCCAAGATTTTTCAAAGTGTCTAATAAATATTCATTAGGTTTAACGTTAACTTCTTTAGTTAAACCATTTAATTTAAAACTTAATAACATTATTTATTAACCTCCTCGAGTCCGCGACGGACATAAACTTCCGCTAGATGGGCACGATAATCAGCTTTGGCTGTTAAGTTATCGGTGAATTTAAGACATTTAACCTTTTCTGCGGCCTTAGCAAAATCCTTCTCACCATTATTAACTAATTCCATAACCTCCTTAGCTAAGGAAGCAACGCCTGCTCTTGAGCCGACAGCAATCGTGTATTGATCGTGCTTAATACAATGGGTAACAGCAACATTAATCGTCGGATAATCTAACGCGGTTAATGCGACCTTTTTAAAATATGATTTACGATGACATTTCTTGATGAGAATATGCGTTAATATCTCGCGACTAACACCTGGTTCAGAAAGATATTCTTCAAGTGTTTTCTCGCCACTAGGGTAAAACTTTAATACGACATCACAAGCTAATAAAGCGGTTATCAAATCAGAAAAACCATATTTGCCGACGATGGATCCGCCGATGGTCGCGCTTTCTCTAAATGCTGGACCCATGATTAATGAGGTGGCGTAAGAGAGCATGCCACGATAAACTTCTTTTACTAGAGGACTTGTCTCAAATTGTCTTTGACTCACGAGGGCGCCAACGCTTATTCTATCGCCAACATCTTCGATTTTATCTAATGACAAATTTGATAAATCAATCAATGTATTAATCGATGCATTTCCTTTTTTAAGCCAAAGACCTCCTCCTAAAATCTTGTTAAGAGGATTTTCTTTTAAAAGCGAATAAGCTTCCTCTAATGAATTTACGCGTACATAATTTTTAACTTCCATGCTCAATATTTTCCTTTTCCATTTTTAATCTTTCATATTCCTCGATTGTATCGACATCATTTAATATATTTACGTCATCAACAGGTACTTGTTCATAACCAATCTTATCCCTAAATGCTTTTAAATTACTCGATAAATCTTCATTCAATAATTTATCCTTCATAGAAGCATTGAATAAGGATGGATGTCCATTCTTTCCATTAAAGGAAGGAATACGAATATTAAATGATTTAGAATTCAATAATTTTTCAAATGTTTCCTTTTTAACAAATGGACAATCTCCGGGCAAAATGAAAAAATCGCCTTCTGCTTCTTTAACGCCTTTTAAAACACTAGAAAACATCCCTTTTTCATAATCATCGTTATAAACAACATTATAGTCATGCAGTAAGATAGCCAATTCATCATGATATCGACCTGTAACAACAACTAATTTATCAACAAAAGGTTTAATGCTTTCGATAGTTTGAATAATCATTGGTTTAAACGAAAAATCTAACATCATTTTGTTCGTGGCAACTCGAGATGATTTACCACCAGCTAAAACAATACCTGTAACCATGCCTTATTATTTTATAGGAAAACGCTTTCATAGGCAAGCACGCGCACGAAAATTAACCTTGAATTTTATTAACAAAATTTATGAGACAATGTTTAGCGTGTTAGTTATCTCATCAAACTATTTAAGAGAGTTTTTTGTTTACAAAAACTATATAATTTAGCTTGTTCAATATCAATTACATCATTTATGTTAGGAAAAGAACAGGTAGAATAATATTGTTAGCATCAAGGAGAAAAACATGAGATATGTCGTATCGCTTGGAGGAAACGCTTTAGGCAAGACTCCAGAACAACAAAAAGAATTATTAAAAGGTGTTGCCAAATCAATCGTCCATCTAATTAAAGACCATCATGAAGTTATTATCGTTCATGGAAATGGTCCGCAAGTGGGGATGATTAATTTAGCATTTAGCGAATCACCATCATCGCCGGATATGCCGTTCCCTGAATGTGGCGCCATGAGCGAAGGCTATATCGGTTTCCATATCCAAAACGCGATCGATAACGCATTAAATGAAGAGGGTATAAATAGAAATGTCGTTACTTTAGTAACGCAAGTTCTTGTCGATAAAAATGATCCGTTATTTAACAATCCATCCAAACCAATCGGCTCATTCTATAGCAAAGAAGAAGCGATGAAAATCGCTAATGAAAAGGGCTATACGATGAAAGAAGATGCTGGTCGAGGATATCGAAGAGTGGTCGCTTCACCTCTTCCAATCGATGTCATTGAAAAAGAAAGTATTAAAACATTAGTCAAAAATGGTGACATCGTCATCTGCGCAGGAGGTGGAGGAATACCTGTAATTAAAAATGGTAATCAAATTGAAGGTATCGCCGCGGTCATTGATAAAGATTATGCATCAGCAAAAGTGGCCGAGCTAGTTGACGCAGATGTATTAATGATTTTAACCGCCGTTGATAACGTATATATTAACTACAATAAACCTGATCAAAAGAAACTAGAAAATGTTTCATTAAAAGAAATGAAAGATTATCTAAATACTGACTATTTTGCTAAAGGCAGCATGTATCCAAAAGTAAATGCTTGCATTATGTTTTTAGAGCAAAAACCTGGCAAAACTGCTGTTATTTCTTCATTAGAGAAAGCAAATGATGCTTTTGCGATGAATGCTGGAACCATAATCAAATAAACCTACAATTGCTGTATTTATTCAATCTGATTATGTCGTTATGTTTAACGATGCTTTTGAGTAAATGAAACGAAAATCGGTGTTTATTCTTGCCTACATATTAAAGTAAGACAGCATTGATGGTGTACTTGAAAGAAATCTTAGGAAAAAGGAGCGCTCAGTGCGCTCCTAGGAAGTTATCGAATACAGCTATTCAATAACTCTGGTCTTGATTGAAATAGTATCAAATAACGATGGAGAAATCGCTTTATCAAGTTCGAATAATGACGCTCCAAAGTTTCCTTTGTTTGCTGAAACCATCTTTTTAATCGTCGCATTAGAAGTAACGATATTTTCAATATCTTTTGCTTTGTCGCCTTCAAACAAAACTAATAGACGAACGCCATCTTTAACACCTAAATCCAATCTAGGGAAGTTCACGCTATTGATGATGTTGCCATTATTTAGGAAATCAACAGTTTGTTTAACGGCCATAAATGCGCAATTATCTTCAGCCTCTTCAGTCGATGCACCTAAATGAGAAATAGCGATAACGCCTTTCATATTCGCTGTTTTATGATTAGGGAAGTCGGTCACATATTTACGAACTTTCCCTGATTCAATGGCTTTAGCGATGTCATCATCATTCACGATTGCATCACGCGCACAGTTAATGATAACAACACCATCTTTCATCTTATTAAAAGCAGTTTCATTTAACATTCCTCTTGTCGCATCTAATAGAGGAACGTGAACGGAAATAAAATCAGATTTCTTATATAAAGTGTCATAGTCAACAATCTCTATGTCGCATGGTAATAAATGTTTATTTCTTTCAACTGTTGCTAAACTTGGTTCCACCGCAACAACATGCATTCCAAGTGCTCCAGCAGCATTTGCAACTAACGCGCCAATCGCGCCTAAGCCAATAATTCCAAGGGTTTTACCAAGAATTTCAGTTCCAGCAAATGCACTTTTAGCCTTTTCCATCGATTTATTAATGAGTTCATCATCCTTATTATCATCAACCCATTTCATCGATCCTTTAATATCGCGACAAGCGAGGAGCATTCCGGCGATCGTCAATTCTTTAACCGCATTTGCATTTGCTCCTGGAGTGTTAAAAACGACAATGCCTTCCTTTGCACATTTTTCTAATGGAATGTTGTTAACTCCAGCCCCTGCTCTAGCGACAGCCAATAGCTTTGATGGCATATCCATCTCGAGCATATTGAATGAACGAACTAAGATAGCATCTGCTTCTTCTAAATTATCAGTTAAGGAATAATCAGAAGGAAGGGCCTTTAAACCAACAGGCGATATCTTATTTAAACAATGAATTTTACGCATTATGGTGAGCCTCCTCAAATTCCTTCATATATTTAACTAAGGCTTCAACACCTTCTTTAGGCATCGCATTATAAATCGACGCGCGAAGTCCGCCAGTTGAACGGTGTCCTTTTAAGTTAGTGAAACGATATTTCTTCGCTCCCTCTAAGAATTCAGCATCGAGTTCGTCGCTAGAAGTGCGGAATGTCACATTCATCAAAGAACGGTTATTCTTATTGACATATGGGGTGAAAAGTTTGCTATTATCGAGATAATCATAAAGAATTTTAGCTTTTTCTTCGTTAGCTTTCTCTCTTGCTTTTAATCCACCATTTTTAAGTAGCCATTTAAAGACGAGCCCACAAATATAAATGCCATATGTTGGAGGCGTATTATACATCGAACCATTTTCTGCGTGGAGACGATAATCAAAATAAGCTGGCAATGGATTTTTTGGCGTTCTTTCTAATAAGTCGTCACGAATAATACAAATCGTCACTCCGGCTGGGCCAACATTTTTCTGTGCACCAGCATAGACCATACCAAACTTTTTAATATCAATGGGTTCACTTAAGAAACATGAGGACATATCACAAATTAAAGGAATATCTCCTGTGTCTGGATATTCTTTATATTTAGAACCATAAATTGTGTTGTTATCGCACATATAAACATAATCAGCATCTTTATCAAATTTAATTGATTTAACATCTGGAATAGTCTTAAAATTATCGCCCTCGCCAGTGGCAACAACATTGACTTCACCATATAATTTAGCATCCTTAATTGCTTTTTTAGTCCAAACACCAGTGTTGATGTAGTCGGCTTTTCCGTTGACCATAAAGTTCAATGGAATCAAGGCAAATTGAAGTGTGGCGCCTCCTTGAAGGAAGAGAACTTTGTAGTTATCAGGAATGCCGATAAGTTCGCGCAAATCCTTCTCGGCCTCATCGATAATTCCTTGATAAACTTTGGAACGATGCGACATCTCCATAACGGACATGCCTGATCCATGATAATCAAGCATCTCATTTGAGGCGGTCTCTAAAACTTCTTCTGGAAGCATCGCTGGACCTGCTGAGAAATTGTAAATACGATTGTTTTTCATATGTTTTCCTTTCTATTTATTTAATTAATTTAGATTCAAGATAATAACGCTTCTCATTAGCTCTTCCCATTGAGAAGGCTTTACGAGGTAAGACTTCATCTTTAGCAATATAGTCAAAGATATCGCTTTTGGTTAACGCAGGCATCCTAATAGCTATTGAATTAGGATTCTTATCCGCGGTTAATAAAAGTTCATCTTCATCATGAATATAATCAACGGTTACATCAGGATATTTCTTTAGATATTCGTCGATATAATTTTGCACAATTTTATACGCCATCGGGGCGTTAATAGGCATATTTAATGGAGTTTTACCATCAATTTTACAATATGCATAGCTTTTATAATCGCCTTTTAATAGCTTTGTTAGCCCATCTAAGAAATCAGGATGAGGATTAAATATTAAGCGATGTATCGGTTCAAATATCAGCCCTTCATCATAAATATTAAGCGCTTCAACCAATGCGTATCTTGCAGGATGATTCTTTCTTTCCTCTTCGCTTAAATTAGTTTTAATTTTATCCCAATGCGCTTTCGCGGTTGCTAAGGAATGATTGCCATCGCCAACGATAAACAAAAGACCATTGTTATTTTTGATAAATAATTTCTTGAATTTATCGATAATTGATTTAGTATCGCTAATTTTATAACCGGTTAGATGACCGCCATCCATATTAAGATCAAAGTCATAAACCTTTTCTAATGAGTTTCTATTCTTATAAAGTTCTTCAATGATCGTTCTATCTTTATCATCAAATAAGAATAAGACATGAGGAAGTTCAATAGATGCATTCTCTCTAATCTTTAATCGAGGAGGAATGCGTTCAACTATTGTTGCTTCACTTGCTCTAATTAAACTTTTTACCCCTTTTTGATAAGTGTAGTCTTCTAAATCAATGGATATAACTAAGCCTAATCGACGAGGAGTTGAACTAGTTTTACGGTCCACTAATATAAAGCACTCACCTTCATCTACTAATGTTCCATCTCGAAGATAATTATCGATAGTTTTGTTGATATTATCGATATATTTTTTCTCATCAACGCGACCTAAATAAGCCTCTGGGAACATCATGTGTAATGTTGATGGCCTATCTTTAGCTATTTCCTCGACGCTTTTCCAATAATCTAAATTGGATGTGAACTGGTCGCAGGCAATAACCGCGAAGGAAGATAAATCAACATTCTTATTAGGAAGGAGAATATGAGGTGCTTTAATAGTCGTAAATTCCATTAACAAACTCCTTGAGCGAGCATGGCATCTAGCACTTTATTAAATCCAGCAATATTTGCTCCAAGTGCTAGATTGTTTGGTTGACCATATTTAACAGCAGTCTCATGACACTTTCTAAAGATGTCTTTCATAATCTCATGTAATTTAGCATCAACCTCTTCAAATGTCCAAGACAAATGAAGAGCGTTTTGACTCATTTCTAATCCAGAAACTGCGACGCCTCCGGCATTGCTCGCTTTGCCAGGAGCAAATAAAACACCATTTTCATTGAAAAAGCGAATAGCTTCAACATCGGTTGGCATATTAGCTCCTTCTACGAGCATATAGCAACCATTTTTCTTCAATAATTTCGCATCTTCTAAATGTATCTCGCCTTGCGTGGCACATGGAAGAGCAATATCGCAAGGTGTGTTCCACATCTTGTGAGGGTCGTCAATAAATTTAACGCCTTTATGATCTCTTGCGTACTCTTTTGAGAACATGCCTTTAGCTTTCGCGTGTTCAACAATATAAGGAACGTCAAGACCATTTTCATCATAGACAAATCCCTCGATGTCGCTCATAGCAACTAGTTTTGCGCCGAGTTGATGAGCCTTCTCCGCGGCCATGCCGCCAACCTTGCCAGAACCAGAAATGATGATACGTTTATCTTTTAACGTACTATTTTTATAAGTTTTGAGCATTTCCTCAGTGAAATATAATAAGCCATAGCCCGTCGCTTCAGGGCGAGCAAGGGAACCGCCATAACTCATACCTTTGCCTGTGAAGACGCCTGTGAATTCATTGGCTAACTTTTTATAATAGCCAAACATATAGCCGATCTCGCGAGCCCCAAAACCTAAATCGCCAGCTGGAACATCAGTATTAGGGCCGATATGGCGATAAAGTTCCGCCATAAAGGCTTGACAAAAACGCATGACCTCGCCATCGCTTTTCCCGCGAGGATCAAAATCAGAACCACCTTTGCCTCCACCCATCGGTAGACCAGTTAAACTATTTTTAAATGTCTGCTCAAATCCAAGGAATTTAAGAATTGATAAATTAACTGACTTATCAAATCTCATTCCACCTTTATATGGACCAATCGCGGAATTAAATTCAACGCGATAACCGGTGTTAACTTTAATCTCGCCTTTGTCATTAACCCAAGGAACGCGGAATGTGATGATTCTTTCAGGCACCACGATGCGTTCTAATATCGCATTCTTTTCAATGCGAGGGTCTTTCTCAACAAGAAAATCCATTGAATCAAAGAATTCCTCAACCGCAGCGATGAATTCTTTTTGCTCGCCATTCTTAGCTTTCACCTCGTTAAGAACGGTGTTTAAATATTCACTTTTATACATTTCTTACCTCTCTTTCTTCAAAACCAAAAAACAGCAATCTCCTTGCTGAATTGGTTAGAAACTAAAAGTATAAAGCTCTTATCACGTATCTAGATTATCATAATGTAAGCGCTTTTACAAGTGATAGAAATCTTGCC
>CAVILR010000020.1:0-13325 GCA_963643725.1 Lachnospiraceae bacterium
TATATAATGTATCTGGAGGCAAAACTATGTTTGGATTAATGCTACTAGCAAACGGCTTTGAAGATAGCGAAGCTTTATCGACACGCGATGTTTTAATACGCGCGAAATTAAATATAGATTTAGTTTCAATTACTAACGAATCAGTTG
The DNA here is from genome assembly GCA_963643725.1 of Lachnospiraceae bacterium. GTDB lineage: Bacteria > Bacillota_I > Bacilli_A > RFN20 > CAG-826 > Fiminaster. The sequence continues at coordinate 148 of CAVILR010000020.1, forward strand.
TCATATCTTCACACGGATTAAAAGTTATATCGGATTTAACTATCGATGAGATAAATATAGATAAATATGATTTCCTCGTCCTTCCCGGTGGAGGAATGGGAACAACAAATCTAAAAGCGTCTAAAAAAGTCGCTAATATCGTTTTAAAATTTCACGAACAAAATAAATTAATCGCCGCGATATGCGCTGCGCCGGGAGTGTTAGGCAGATTAAATCTACTCAAAGACAAAAAATATACATGCTTTGCCAATTGTGAAGATGGCCCAGGAATAAACACAAAAAGTGAAGTTGAAATCGATGGAAATATCATCACCGCCCGGAGCATGTATTTTAGTGTCCCCTTCGCATTAGCCATAATCACAAAACTAATAGGCAAAGAAAAAGCTGACGAAGTATACCAACAACTCTTAGGCATCTAAATGGAACAAATAGAACAGATCAAAAACGTTTTAAATAATAGCAAAAATATCGTCGTCATCACCGGTGCGGGCATTTCAACGCCAAGCGGTATCCCTGACATCCGTTCAAATAACGGAGCGATGAACGATGTTAATTTATTAAAGAAATATAAATATAGCTACGAAACAATCGTTTCTCATGATTTTTTCTTTAGCCATACAAAAGAATTCTACCGTTACTATAAAGAAGTCATGGTTCATAAAGATGCTAAACCAAATAAAGCTCACTACTATCTAAAGGAATTAGAGAAAAATCATAACGTCACCATCATCACGCAAAACATCGATGGTTTGCATACGCTTGCTGGTTCATCTAAAGTCATTGAATTCCATGGAAGCGTATATAAAAATCATTGCCTAAATTGTCACGAAGAATATCCGCTAAGTTACATCCTTGAAAGTAATGACGTGCCACGATGCAATAAATGCCACGGTCTAATAAAACCCGATGTCGTCTTATTCAACGAATCGATCGACGAAAATGATATATATGCTTCTTTAGAAGCACTTCATAACGCCGATACTCTTCTTGTCATCGGCTCATCGCTAAATGTTTATCCCGCGAGCGCTTTAATATATGAATTTAAAGGCGAGCACACTATCCTCATCAATAAAGATGAAACGCCATTAGATAACTTCTTTAATTTCCTCATTCATGATGATATTATCAAAGTCATTAACGAGTTAAATAAATGAAAAGACATCCGTTTAAACATCTGCGCCTTATAACCGCACATCGCCACCGCGTCATCAAAAACGCTTTTCATCTCGGCATATTTTTTCATTCATTAAAACATGATTTAACTAAATATAGTCCAATCGAATTTTGTACATCAGCCAAATATTATAACGGTCATCATTCACCAGTTTTCGAAGAAAGATTGTCCAATAATTATTTCTCTAAGGTATGTCAACACCATACCAAAAGAAATCCTCATCATTGGGAATATTGGACCGATTTCTTCAGTGGAAGAATCCTAGCCAAAAGAATGCCATACAAATATGCATTAGAATATGTTGCTGATGTTTTAAGCGCTTCTTACACCTACAATCCAAAAGAATATAAATGCGACACAGCGCTTAAATATTTCAATTCAAAAAAAGGCCACTACTTCATGAATACAGGAACTAAAGAATTCCTAACATATTGCTTTGAAGAATATGCTAAAAACGGATTCAAAAATCTCAAAAAAAGCAATACGTATCCTAAATATCAAGAAATATCAAAGAAATATCCAGAGATAGAAATGTTTGATACATGCGTTGAATCATTGCCTCTACCAACGCTTAAAAAGTAAGTAACAAAAACCCAAAAAAGATGTTTCGCGGTTAAGCGAACAATTTTAATAGTTCAAAAAACATTTTGTTACTTTCATTAAATTTAACACTACTAAATATTGAAGAGGAATGCATGAGTAATTCGAACAATATCTTAAGAGACGAATCAAAAGATTCTTCAACATTATTTTTCATTTCATCATCAAAACTCCCCAATCATTCGTTAGATAAATTAACATTGATTAGAGGAAGGATTGAATCTTTTTACTTTCCTTCAACACTATATGAAGATTACATAAATATTTATCCAAACAAAAATGTCAGAGATTTTCTTTATAAAAATGATTTAGATAAAGACGTCATTAGCAAAAATCTATCGCAGTTAAATGAAAATGAAATAATTTGTCTAAACATGGCTTTAAACCACGATTATGAGCCATTAACATATCGAAGCTTAGCTAAAGAAATAAGTGAAAAAAATAAAACATTTTCAAATTATCTTGCTCAAGAAGCTATAAATCACATCGATGAAATGGGTGTTATGTATTTAATCGATAGGTTCGATATAAAAAGAAATAAAATAGTCGCAGGTAAATTAGTTTATCCGATAGATAATCGTTTTTATAATTATTTTAATTTTGTTAACGATTTTAATAAACGTATGATTTCATCAGCAATCACTAAACTATTATATGATGGTTGGTCGATTCAAAAAGGGATATATACATATATATCTCAACGTAACAAAAAGACATTCAATAACAATACTGATGCTGGTTTTATCGTTAGAAAAAACAATCAGACATTTATTCTTTTTATAACTGAAACAATTGATGAAAAAACATTAAATAAGGTTAAATTAACTCCATCATTGCTGCCTAAGATAATGGTTTCGCTAGATGTCATTGATAGAATTCAATTTGATAGCAACGGATTAATCTATTATTCGTTTGCTGAATTATTGAAGGACGGACTAAAAATATATGACCAATAAAGTTGATGACATCATTTTTGAAAGAAGTAACGAAATTAAAGAATTAATTGATTCTATTAATTTACCAGTAATTAAAGTTGTTGTCGGTTTAAGAATAACTGCACAATTTCTATAAAATCAATAAAACGTGCAGTTATATAAGAGAATAATTAACATTGAATAAAAATGAGGCTATATTTCAGAATATCAATTTATTAAAAAATTTTTGAATGCTATAAATCATAACATTATCAAAATTATAAAAATAATCCTAATTATGACTATATCTTAGCGATACACCATCGCTTTTCTTCCATACTCTTACCTGGATGAAATATAAAATTAAGCCGATAATCGCAGTTAAACTCTCAGCGATTGGAAAAGCAATCCAAACGTATTCCACGCCGACAAAAGAAAATGCATACATAATTGGAATCAAGCATACAACTTGCCTTAATAAGACAAGAATTGTGCTCTTAATGCCCTTACCAATCGCCTGGAAAAAGGTTGGTAATGACAATGAGAATATCGCTCCAAGAAAACTAAGACCAATAATTGGAAAGGCAATGACGCCAATACGAGTAACCTCTTCGTTATTGGTGAATATATGCACCATCGCTTGAGGAAAAAAGATGAAACAAATCATACCAATGCTCATGAGCAATGCGCATATAAGCCAAGTATATTTCATTATTTCTACGCAACGTTTATGATCATTTCGCGCAGCGTTATAAGATAAAAAGGGAATAATGCATGTCGTTAAACCAAATAGAGGAATAAAGAAGAACGATTGAAGTTTGTAATATAGCCCTAAAACCGTAATAGCGTCTTCGCCGAATTTAGCGAGTATAAGATTGAGTATAACAATATAAAAGCTCATCAATAATTGCTGTAGCATCGCTGAATAACCATAGAAGAAAATCTCTTTAGTATAAAAGGAATATTCCGATAATTTAGGGCCTTTTCGATAACCATGAATTAAAGCGATAAGAAAAGATACAAGTTGGCCGATGACAGTGGCAAGCGCAGCCCCGGCAACGCCCATATTAAAAGTAAATATGAGCAACGGGTCTAAAATGATGTTAGTAATCGCTCCAGATATCTGAGCGATCATCGGTTGAATCATATTGCCGCGCGCTTGATGGGAACGAGAAAATACTTGCTCAAGAAAAATAAAAGGTGAACCGACGCAGGTGATAAGACCATAAATCACGCCATCGTTAATCGTCGCCTCATTGCTAGCCATCGATGAAACGTAATAGCGAATTGTAAAAAGAGAAATTAAAGCAAAAACTAGCCAAAAGATTAAAGCGATAATCATTCCCACAAAAACCGTGTGCTCGGCTTTCTCATTCTCCTTTAAAGCGTATTGCCTAGCCATAAACGTATTGACGCCGACTCCGATACCAATCGATAAGGCGATGGCGATATATTGAAACGGATAAATAATCGTTAAAGCGTTTAAGGCGTTATCGGAATAATGGCCTAAGAATAATGAATCAACAACATTATATAAAGCTTGGATGAGTTGCGATATCATCACCGGAGGCGCCAAGAACAATAGCGACTTAAGTACTTTTTCCTTAGAGAATAAATATTCTTCTTTTTGTGCTCTATCCATACAAGGAGAGATTATACTCTTCTTTTTTAAATAAAGAAGAAGAATTGCTAGATACTAAAAAATACACGATTAATATCGATAAAATGTATACTTTTTATTTCACTCTACTCAAAGTAGAGAAAACAATTTAAGGTGTAGAAATAAAAATTGAATGTGTTTAGTGCTTTTATTTGTTAGTTAAATAAACTTATTCCTCGTGAGGTAGTTTTATGAACAAATGGAAACAGAATATTGAAAATCTAGACATCCCAACCTATAGCAAAGAGCAAGAAGACTTTAACTTCTATTCTCATCTATTAGGCGTGCCAGTTGGCATCGCGATATTTTCTATCGGTATCGTCATGTATTTAAAACAATTGATAAATGTAAATTCATTAATCGGTTTATTAATTTTTGGAATAACTGCCATACTACTTTATTCAGTAAGTGCCTCATACCACAAAACACCTATCGATTCGAAGAGCAAAAAGATTAAACGAGCGCTCGACCATTCAACAATTTATCTATTAATCGCTGGTACGTATACGCCTATCTGCATCTACATCTATGAAAAAAACGTCATCGGCTTAGTCCTTTTAATCCTTCAATGGTCACTAGCTTTGCTCGGCGCCTTTCTTAATGCCTACGATCTTAAAAACAAAGTCATCAAAGTCATATCGATGATTTTATATATCGCTCTTGGTTGGATGATTTTATATTCAACGGGCTTTATCTATCTACCAACAAATGCTTTTTATCTCATCCTCTTTGGAGGAATTGCCTATACTCTAGGTTCAATTTTATATGGAATTGGAAAGAAAAACCTTTGGTTTCACGCCGTGTTTCATGTCTTTGTCTTATTAGGAAGCATCCTTCAAGCTATCGGCGTGTTCTTCCTATATATCTAACTTAATAAATATGAAATGTCTTCATCGCTAAGAGAAGAGACACCGCTATCCTTAGAGGAGATGACCGCGTTAACGAGTTCAGCTTTCTTTTTTTGAAGGTTTAATACCTTCTCCTCGATTGAGTCTTTCGTCACCATCTTAATAATCGTAACTGGTCGCGTTTGTCCGATGCGATGAGCTCTATCGCTAGCTTGATTTTCCGCGGCCACATTCCACCAAGGGTCAAGATGAATAACGATATCTGCTCCGACAAGGTTAAGACCAACCCCACCAGCTTTCAAAGAAATTAAGACGATTTTAACATCATCGTTTTTATTAAACGATTTAGCGATGTCCACTCTTTCTTTGGCGTTAGTCCCGCCATAGATGTAATAGGAGGCAACATTTTCTTCGTCAAGAATTTCTTTTAAGTGTTCAAGCGATTTTGTAAACGCGGAGAAAACAAGAACTTTATGTCCGCCTAAAAGTGCTTCGCTTAGCAAATCTAAAACGCTAGAAATCTTTCCAGATTGTTCTTCAAAATTCTCATATAGCATCGATGGATCGATACAAAGTTCGCGAAGTCTAGTCAATGATGCTAAGATTTGAAGCTTGCCCTTTTCATCTAAGCTATTTTTAATCTTTGCTAATTCCACGTTATATAGTTCTCTTTGAGAAGGAATCATATCGCTAGTGAAAATAGTCTCAGTTTTAAGAGGCAATTCTTTTAAGACATCTTCTTTAACTCGACGGAGGATAAATGGCTTAATCTTCGCCTTTAAGCGCTTCGTCGCCACTTCATCATTAGCCATCACTAAATTCACATATTCGCTTTCAAAGCCATGAAATCCTGAAAGATAATTCGGCATTAAGAAGTCGAATATCGACCATAAATCGACAAGCGAATTCTCAATCGGGGTACCGGTTAAAGCGAAACGGAACTCTGAATCGATAGCCTTAACCGCTTTTGTTTTTAATGCCGATACATTTTTAATGTATTGAGCTTCATCTAAGACCATCAACGAGAAATGGGCGTCTTTATATTGCTCAACATCTATCCTTAATGCGTCATAAGAGGTAATATATATAACTTTTTCATTTTTCTTAATATGTTTAATTAAGCGATGTCGTTCCACTCTACTACCGAGAATAATTTTGACCTCTTCACTATCATCCCACGTCTTAAATTCGTTCTCCCAGTTATATAAAACATTCTTAGGCGTGACGATTAAAATTGGCTCTTTTTCTTTAAATGAGGAAATAAACGATATCATCTCAAGAGTTTTGCCTAAGCCCATATCATCGGCAAGGATACCACTTAAGTGGTATTTCTTTAACGATGAAAGCCATTTAAATGCCGATAATTGATATGGTCGAAGAATATCTTTATATTTTTCTTCAACTTCAAACGATGATTTATCATAATTTTTAATATCGTCTAAGATGTCTTTAATCTTATCATCATAAGAGACGTCGAGTTTATCGCTATAGGAAGATAATTTGAATAATTCATGTAAAGGTACTTTGACTTCTTCTTTTTTATCTAAGTCAAATTCATCAGAAAACGCTGATAAGGATGAAACGGTATCATCATCTAAGGTCACAATGTTATCGCGAATGCGAATGAATTTACGCTTCTTTTTATACGCCGATAAAATCTTGCGTATCTCTTCATCGCTATATTCTTCGCTAATTAATGAGACATCAATTAAATTAACATCAAACTTAGATTTAATGGCAATTTTACCAACTTTTTTCACTTGGATAGCTTTGAGTTTATCGCTTATATAGACATCAGCAAATTTGCTAAGCGTCTCAATATGCATCGTAAGCAAAGCTAAAATCACATCTTCATCTTCGATCAAACCATTCTCTATAAGTTTTAATGAATTTAATAAGGTGACAAATGAATGATATTTAAATTCATAAGCCTTATTTTCACTGACCCTAGATACACTTATCTCCTCTTTACCTTTAAAGAAAAGCGTCTTCACCTCTAAAGCATCATCATCGTTGATGTCGACATAATAATTAATTTTAAAGACGATATCTTGATGCTCTTCTTGGAATTTCTTATCGACCTTTAAATTGTCTTGGACAAGCGGAATGAGCTTCTCCATAAATATGTCTTTGATGTAGTCATAATTAATCGAAGGATGTTCGCGGAGGTAATCGAAGATTTTCTTAGTTATATCGTTACTAAATGATACGAGCGTAATTTCCTTATTGACCTTATTGATAAACAAATATTTACGTTTAAGTTCGAAAATATCGACATCTTTATTAATCGATGGATTAACAACTAATTTTCCGTTTTCATCGATAGAAATATCGGCGACAACTTCTTCTTCATTTATCTTATATTCGTCGATTTTGTCACCGTGATAGTAGCCCCTACTATCCAAAGTATAAAAAAGAAATAAGCTATGTCCGCGATATGCATTAATAATCGCCTCAACAGACTTATAGTCGATATCATTATCTCGATAATAACTAAATCTATTAAACCTCGAATTGAGTAAATCGATTAGAAACTGACTTTCCTTATCAAAGGAGGATAAACAATGTTTAAACGCACATTCTTTACCGTAAGAAATTGTCGATTCACTATTAATCGCGTCGCAAAGTTTGTTAATCGAACTAACTTTATATGAACGTTGATCCTTAAGATTAATTCTTAAATCAATCCTTGCATTTTTATAATATCTATCAAAAACGATAATCGGCGTTAAATGAGCGACAACCTTCTCTTGCATGCTAAGTGCCGAAGAAGACAACGAATTGACAAGTTCAAGGAAATCTTTTCTCGTCGACGCTCTTTTTTGCATCTCAGAGCTCGATAACGATATTAATGGTTTAATCTCTTCTTCAATATCCTTATATTTTTCTAAAAATTGATCGCTTGTCGTAATCGATTGTTCTTGCAAAGCAATAAAATGAGCGAAGGTTAAGGCGTATTCGCGATAACTGTAATCATAATCACCATAATCAACGTATTTATTGTTTTCCGTGACCTCGCTACTAGGAGGCAATAAAAAGCTAACGTATTTTGGCAGTTTCGGATAATCATAAAAATATTCTGGACGCATAATGGCCTCGTAGACGATATTTTCTGTCTCTATGTCAAAATGGTAAAAAATAAAATATTTATCATTTTCTAAGGCATTTAATAAATCATTAGCAATGCCAGATTCGTATGTTGGTTTATTTTTATATGCGAACATCGTCATTTCCTATAAATATAAATATGGTTTTTATCGAGTAAACCGTTATTAGAAAGAGAAAGTAAATCATCATAACGGAACATCGACGCTTTCGATAAATAAGTTTTAACTTTTGCGTTGTTACGCATCTTCGCGTATTCAATCGGCGCAAATTCCTTGAGAAAAGACATTGAATCTAACGCCGTTTTCTCATCGATATATTTAAGCGATAATTTGCGAATAATCGTATCGCAAAGGCTTTGAACTGTCGCATTCTTATATTCTTTAAGCAAAATATCCTTTAAAAAGATAAATTCATCATAGCTAAGATTTTTGATATCTTTTACGGACACTGATTTATCATGACTATATATCTTATATGCTGGATAAAACCCAGCGTTTTTAGCGACAGCCTCCAATTTCTCTTTATCCTCGCCATTAGCTCTATTAGGAAACATCCTAGAAAACCAAATGTAATCATAAAAATCAAATGATGAACTATAGAGAAGATTTTCAACTAATATCGATGCATTTTTAAAATTGTGGTTGACGGCGTAGCGAATAAATTCTTTAAGCGTATCAGAATCTAAACTCTGAAGGTCTTTTTCGTTAAGAGTTTCTAAAACAGTTGTAAAGCCGTGCTTTAAGGCATATTCGATATATCTATCAGGCATGAACGAATACTGATATTGTTTATTTTTAAAGATAAATAGCATAATTTCCTGATTGAGGACGCCTTCTTTTAATAACGCCAAGCTAACATCCACAATTTGCTTATATTTAGTTAAATTAATCCTCGGTGATTTTAAATCTAATAACGGAGTAATAGCCTCAAGTATCGCGTTTTTGTGCTTAGTGTTAACCGCGGAGAAAGTCTTACTAATGCACCAACAAAGTTCATAACTATATAAATTGGTTATTAGATACGGATATAAACGCGAAGTTAATTCAGAGAATTCTTTATCGCTATAACCTAAATAATCCGCGAGAGCGTAAATAAGATATATGCGATCCTGCATGCGATATAAATTCTTTGTAGCAACATTTAATGCGCTTTGAAAAGCCTTTAATGTTTTGACTTTGTCTTTTCTTTCCTCATTAGTTATCGTCGGAGCGAACAAAAGAAAAAGATAAGAAGGTGCAATGTTCTTTTCTCGCATCGATGAAGTATAGGAAGTAATAATCCTTTTAAGGCGTGTGGCGATATCGAGTCCAGATGGTTTATCATCAAGTTTTCTTAAGAAAACGATAGCGGCATATAGCAAAATATATTGGGTTGTGGAGTCTTTTACAAATTGACCATTTTCATCTTTAATATTGCTTAAATCGGCATATGAATTTTTGTCAATTGTCAATTCGACTTCATATGTTTTATCCTCGTATTTAATAAGACAAACGAACTTATTATTATCCCGCGATTTTAAAGAAACGAGCCCATCGCCCGCTAATTTTAAACCAACAAATTCTGTTTTAGATAAACAATTTGATAGACGATATTTAATAATCATAAATAACTTTGTTATTATAGCAATATTCCTATCGCCTTCTCAATAGCGGATATCGCCTTATTGGCTAAATAATTTAAGACATATTCGACTTTAAAATAGTATAAAAAACCAATTTAAATTCATCATTATCATCCACATATTGTTTATTTCAAACTCAATAAAAAATGAAGAGTTTTTCCGTTTTTGCTGAAAAAGTATTGAGAGTTTTTCCGTTTATCCGGAAATTGTTACATCCTTTTAAGTCAATTTTAAGATAATGCTATTGCCGATAATCTCGATTAAATCATTATTATTACCTAAATGTGTATCTACTTTGTCCTAATCCTTTAACTTTATTGATTAATCCAAGGTTTAAAAACTTATCTAAATAACTTGTAGCAGTGTTGGGTGAAACATTCAATAATCTCATAATATCTTTTGGAGAAAATACATTTTCACAAAACGCGATGTAGATTTTATCCATATTATTTCTAACGTTTTCTGAATATGGACTATTAGATATAATTCCCTTAGTTTTAAAATTGCTATTGTCATTTTTCAATTTATCGTTAACGTTTTGAACTTTTTCTCCTCGAAGTTCACGATATTCGTCATTGACAGGAATAACTACAGAGGTAATATTCGCATTGCCATCAAACAACTTGTAATAAAGCGCGCGATTGCCGTTTTCTATACACGCTCGTTTTGCTTCGCCAACGCCTGTTCCATAGCTTTCGATTATTCCTAAATCTTTAAACATATCTCTAAGCTCAGGATTTATAGAATCTCTTTCTTTAAATATCGTCTTACTATTAAGGTCTTCTAAAGTGATTGGAGGAAGAGGCTTGTTATAATTAATAATATTAATTTCGTCATCGCTTACATAAACTTGCACGCTCTTACCTTCTTCATAATTTTTATGAACGACGGCATTAGCTAATAATTCTTCAACCGCCTTGAATGGGAAATTGCTTATCTTTTTGTTGATTGCTTTATTATCTTCTCTAAGCGTAATTGTTCTAATAAACGTATCATCAATATATTTCAAAGCCATGTAATATTGTTTCCAAATAGGGCCTTTAAATTCCTTGGCTTCCATACGACTTTTACTCCCAAGAGTGTCGCTAATTATTTCGATATAAGAATAAGGAATAAAATCATCCGGCCTTTTTGCAAACATTAAAACGGCAAAATTTGTCACCCTAGTGGTAGTGACTTCGTTCTTAGGAAACAATTTTAATATTGAAGCAATTTCGTGTTTAGATAATGTATCGGCTAAATTACGATGGCTTGTGTTTCGAATATATTCCCTCATATAGTCATAATCTAAATCATCTAACGTTGCTCTTTCGTTCACATCACTTGTGTAGTGATAATTGGAAAACTTTCTAAGAAGATCATATTCTTCGCTGATTTTTGCAATTCTTGTATCGCTTTCAATTCTCACATATCGTCCTGGTTTTAATGAAATCATTTTATTGTGAAGCACTTTATCTGAAACGGCGTAAGGTCCATTGCTTTGCTTTTCCATAACTACAAGCAGATATTTTTTACCTTCAAATTCGTTTGTTAAAATTTCAAATTTTGCATTTGGATAAATATAGCCTCTTAACGAATTAATCTTGTTCTTGGCTATTTCTAAATGAGCTTCATCTATTCCTTTAATCGGCAATAGAGGGATGGCTTTTTCATCATCGTTATCAATTTCTTCAACACCGATAAAAATAAATGAATATTCATTATCATAGTAATTATTTGCGAACGCGCATAATGTTTTAAGTATTTTATCTAATTGCACTTCGCTGCTCTTATATTCGATATGAGAACATTCAGCTTTTCTTTCCTTTAAGTATTCATTAGCTTCTCTTTTATAGAAATCAATGCGCATAACCTGTCCTCCAGTTTGCAACTCAATTCTATATCAGTTCGCAGTTTTTTGCAACAGTTCGCAGTTTTTTACTACCAGTTCGCAGTTTTTTTCTATTTCCTAATCAAAAATTAAAACCCATCAAGTAAATGTAAATCGCTGATGGTTTTACTTTAGCTGATTTACTTAGAAATTATGTTATTCAATGCCTCAATGTCTAATGGCAAATCAAAATCGCTTATTTTTGAAAAAGCATAATTACAAGGCAAAATATCTTCATCAGTGCAGTCTCCATCGACACGTCCAGCTAGATAAGCACATAATCCACGAATATTATCCTCAAAGATACATTGCCCCTTTCCGTCGATAAGAATGATGGATTTAGATGAATCACACTCGACTTTTTTCTTAAATTGATGCGTTTTGAATTTCCAACCATCGCCCATATCGTATTCAAATATGAATGAATCAGATAGTTGATGTAAATGACTCTTGGACAAGTCTCTTTCTTCATCATATTCTGGATAAAAGGCATAATATCTCTTCTTCTTTTTATCGATGATTTGATAAATGTGATCGAAATCGGAATGAACTGATTTTAAAAACGCTACACACAACGCATTTAAATTGGTGTCCTCTTTAACTAGAAAGGTGCGATAAAACCTCCCTCTTTCAGTGTAGAGAAAATCAAAACGAACCTTAATGTATTCCATAAAATCACCTCTTAAAGAAGTTTATCATTTTTCCTTTTAAATAAACCTTTAACCGCCAAAAGCAAATCATTTCACGATTTCTTTTATACGTATGCAAGAAAATGTTACAAACAATATAAATATGTAATCAAAGATTTTTAACTCTCTCTGTTTCTAAATCCTCAACAACAAATGAGCCATCATTAATCTCGTTCAATCTGTCATTAAGTTGTTTTAGCAATTCAAGCATTTTATATTTATCAGCTTTCTCTTGTTCTTTGTTAAACCAGCACGGCATATCATGAGAATCAAATTCGTAATAAGAACTAAAGAGTTCCATAATTTGATTATTAATTCTTTGAAGATCTTCATCTTCATCAATTAAGTCATAATATGATGGAACACCATCATCTTCATAAACCCAAAGTGCACCATGCAGATATTCGTTCATTAATTTAATCGTATACATTTAATCTATTCCTCCTATCGGATAAGCCGATACAATAAACCCATTCAATCCAATTCCAACCAACAGATAATATTTGGTTTTGTATTTATAAATTCGTTCATAACCATCAATCCCGTTAATATGTTTAACCTCATTTTTGTAAATTAAACCATGGCTTATTACTTCACTAAGAAATGCACCAATCTCATTAGGTATTAAACCAAATGCTTTTTCAAAATCAGCGGCGTGATTATTTAATATATGTTTGAGTCCTGCTCCGTCATT
>CAVILR010000020.1:13680-18028 GCA_963643725.1 Lachnospiraceae bacterium
TTGTTCTTTGTTAAACCAACATGGCATATCGTGAGAATCAAATTCGTAATAAGAATCGTACAAATGAGAGATTTTGTAATTTATTTCTCTAATTATTTTATCGTTATCAACAACATCGACACCTGTAATAGGTTCGCCTGTGTTAAAATCACTAATCCAAATCGGACCTTGTCTAAAGTCTAATAATATTCTGACAGTTTCTTTTTTCATCTTTAATGAGTATAACCTTATTCAAACGTTTTGCATCTAGATATAATCAAACCATTAAAACGTTTCTTCATTTTTTCGCTTATAAACGATTCATTTACTAAATCAATAAGTTTGTCTTTTGATGAAACGATCTTATGAATCATTTTCTCTGATGCTATCTTTGAAATACCACATGTAGAGGCAAAGTCATAGAAATCGTTCATTGTAATATTCTTCTTTTTCCCGTTGAGTGATAAGGCAAATTCCTCATCATCTTCAATTAACACAACCTGAACTGCGAGCAAATCATATGCTGGGGAAAGAATATATGTTCCACTGCCGCATTTAGTCTCTATCATAGATAGATTCTTTAAATGCATATCTGAGTTACCGATAATATAAGAGAAAACCACTCTCATGAATAATTCACTTAAATCTAATCCAGGGCGAGATGAATAACGTTTAATAATCTTAACGCACCTCTCGTATGAGCCCTTATATTTATCGATGGTATTCCTTAAATCTAATTGACAGAAGTCTTCCATCGCTAACTTACTAATTGTCTCACCATCAATAATCCTATCAATGCGTTTACTAATATAAGCAAATTCATCATCGACCTTAATCAAAGCGTGAGGAACTGTAGATATAGAAAGATAATCCGCCATCGCCATCGACAATTGTTCGAGTTCAGGCAAACATTCATATTCATCAACCGGAGGCTTTAAGATATAACTGGTAGGATAATCGACAAGTGTTAATCTAGCATCTTTACCAAAAACACTTAAATGAAGTGATAATTTCTTTTGGACACCTGGAATCGTTAATCCCGATTGAACATTGCTTAAAGCAATACGTTCTATCGCGTCTTTATCTAAACTAACTACAGGAAAATGTTTAACACCAAAATATTTTTTGATGCATGAAACGTGCCAACCATTAACTTCATCTTTCTTTAAAATCTTTCCACAGCATAAACATTTATTCATAACTTTTTCTCTACGATACTCACATTGCCAATACTATCCTTGCAGGCGACGAGTAATATACTAAAACGATCATTTATGTTGATCTTCCAATTCTTGCTAACAACATTTAATAACCAGCCTTCAGGAATAAGGCCATCAAAGAAAGGGAATAATGTTTTAGAAAAATATTTTTCTTTCTGCAAGGGCAAAGTGAGTGAAACTGGACTAGCATTATCTTTAGATAAATAGTCTTCATCATAATAAAAGCAATAACCCTCGTCAGTTTCTGATAAAGTGCCAGCGAAGACATCATTAACATAGACATTAGCTTCTCGATAAATCATTTATCAATAACTCCAACGGTCTTACCAAACATCGAGAGAGCGACATTAACCTTGTCCATCCTAACAGTGGCTTTCCCCTGTTCTAACTCACGAACAAAACGTAGTCCTAAGCCAGAGCGAATAGCAAACTCTTCTTGAGTTAAACCAGCTTCTTTTCTGCTTCTTTTAACATATTCTGCAATCGGATTCATAATTGATCTCTTAAATATAAAATATACCCTAAAAGGTATAATGTCAACAAATAATGATTAAAATTATACCCTATAAGGTGTACTATCTTATTTATTCAGCCAATAATGTTTTATACATCATCAACAAACATTCTTAACATCTATTATCCAATAACTATTAAATTACATTAAAAGTTAGAACTTCTTTTTTGAAGAGGATAGGCGCAGCAAGGGCAAGCATGTTCAGATTCCTTCTATTCAATAGAGTTTAATTCAACACCTCTTAAAGCGACATTAATAATGAGTCTTGTTTTAATTGAATTTGATAGGGTACCAAAATAGTTGTTTCAATTGGATATTATTCATCCATTTCTATAGTAGCAATAACACGAGGCATAGCCATTAATGATAATGGAGCAAACAAATGTGACTCCAATAAAAACCTTCAAGTAAAATAAATGAATTTATATTGCTGTCAAGAAAACACGATACAGCAATCATCGAAGTTTTTTATAATCTATCAATGATCAGAATATTGTTTATTACGTTTTAAGAGATTAATTATATATCTTCTTTTTGATTCCAATTTCTCGTTCATTTTGTCAACGTCAATCGGAGCGAAGAAGTTATATGCCTTTTTATCAGGAATATTCAAATTCCATGCATAGATATCTTTGTTAGCTAATCTTCCATCTAAATATTCAAAAAGGTCACCGTGATTATCTTCCCATATACCATCGCCAGAGGCTTCTAAAATTATTAAATTTTTACGGGAAGGAAAGTCTAATTCTTCTAATAAATTTAAATCAAATTGATAATTATCGCCGGTATCGTAAACAAATGATAATTTAGGGCTATGTCTAAAAGCCATGCCAATGGTGACTTTTGTATAGTCAAGAGCTTTTGAATATAAACTTGCGAACTCATCAAGCCACAATTTATCGATGTATTCAACATTATCGCCTATAAACATCGCCATATGGCAAAAAGCCGCTTTAAAAAGGAGTTCGATGTAGATGCTAAATTGATATAAGTTCAATTTCGGGTTGATTAATACCGTTCGATAAAAGGTATCTTTGTATTCGACATCAGCAATTTTAATTTTCAAATATTTCATAATTATTTACCATTCCAAAACGAGTATTATTTGAACATATTTTTATAATAACACAACAAGGCAAAATGTTATATTTGCAATGCAGAATCTCTAAGAAATATGCATATTTGCAATGCTAAATCTCTAAGAAATATGCATATTTGCAACATTGACGAAACGAATGAGGAATTTTTATATCATATAAAATCGTTAAAAAAGTAATTTCTAGGCAATAAACATATTATTATAAAATCTTCCAATGCCCGTAACGTTTCCCGTTAACTCTCTTGATTTGTTTGTCGTTTTCCATCGCCTTTAAATCGCACTTAATCGTACGTAAAGAAACGCCGATTTCTTTAGATAATGCATCCGTAGTTATATTAGCATTTCTCTTGATGGCATCTAATATTTTTATATTTCTAGAATCGTTTTTCGAACGTTTTTTATCCATTGATACATGTAGATATTTATTTTCTAAAGTATTGTTTTCATTTAATAATAAATTTCTTAAAAATTTAATCAAATAAGTCCTATCTTCATATATACCTTTAACAAGATTACTATAATTAGCTCGCACCAACGAATTTCGAAAATACCATGAATATTTAGCAAATGCATCATTTGTAACATCAAAGCCTAGACTTTTTAAATACTTAATTAAAAATACAGCGGTTGTCCTTGTATTGCCCTCTATAAAAGCGTGTATTTGCCATATATTGGCGGCAAAGAAAGCTAGATGCTCAATCGCTTGGTCAATCGATAAACCTCGATAATCAAATTTTCTTTCCTCTTGAAAGTCGTATTGAAGAATCGTGTCTAGTTCACGATAATCAGCGTATACCACAGTTTCACCATTTAAAACCCATTCTTTCTTAGTGATGTTATATTTCCGCAGTTGACCAGGATTATCGATTAAGCCATCGAATAAATATTTATGAATAGACATTAACTCTCCAACGCTAAATGTAAACGAATTCGAAGATATAAGTTTAGCAATTCTAACGGCAACTATATCCGCTTCATCGCTTCTATCATTTTCCGAAGGTTTATTTATGTAATAAGAAGAAATAATATCGTCTAATTCTTCTAAAGAAATTTCACCGTTAATATATCGATTTGCTTCACTTGAAAAATATGAGGAATTTTTTAGTCGGTCGACATCTTGTAAGCCGATGCCAGTTTCGATGACATATTTGTTCTTGTTCATAGAAATATTATTGCAAATATATTCCAAAGGTGCAACTTCAAAGTGCAATTTGCACTTAAGAAAACAATAGCAACATTCATTACAAATATCATAGGCAAAATCCAGTATATGAAATTGCTTTTTCTCATATTAATCTCAGCATTAATTAGAACAATTTCTTTTTCAAAATAATAAATTTGGCTCAATTATTATAGAAATACAGGAAATATCGATATTTTTTTATTTTTAAGTTAGTTAAATGACGCGTTTATGCATAATAATACCCACTAAAATTCAATATAAAATTCCAATTCAGTTGGCTTGGTATAGGAGTTTCTCCTTTTATGTTTTAATGCAATATTAATCGCTTATATAACATAAATCCCAAGGAATTG
>CAVILR010000021.1:0-7878 GCA_963643725.1 Lachnospiraceae bacterium
AAGATAATTAATTAAAGATATTAAAAACGTGGCAAATTGCCACGAATTCAATATTTGTTAGTTTAAATTTTCATCAGATTTTGGTTCATCTTTATTATCATTAATTGTTGAAGCGTCACTATTTATCTTCTCTTTCTCATCATCCTTAATAGCCTCCAGAAATGCCTTTGTAGGATAGAACCAATGATACACCGCTTCAAAGGAGAGCATTAAGAAAGCATAGATAAAGACAAAACCTATTCCATATTGATACCATTGTGAGACATTATTCCAAACAACAATCGAAATGATGTTATAAGGTATTAAGAATAAACCAAGAGGTAGGGCGATAACTTTATCTAAATAAGTAACTTTTTCTCTTCTTTTCTTAGAAAATGTTGACCAGCAAAAATCAGTTACAGTCCATAAGCCTCCAGCAAGAGTAACAAAGTTAAAGATGCGCCCTCGTATCTCGTTAGTTCCATAAACACCAACAAGTTTTAATATTCCTAATACTAAAAA
Organism: Lachnospiraceae bacterium; assembly: GCA_963643725.1. Taxonomy (GTDB): domain Bacteria; phylum Bacillota_I; class Bacilli_A; order RFN20; family CAG-826; genus Fiminaster. The sequence goes on from CAVILR010000021.1 coordinate 502, forward strand.
GATGATAGATATAACTAAATATTCACCTTGGATTAATAATTTAGCTTTTGTTAATTCGTCTAATTTTTTCTTTTCTTTTTTCATGAAGATAATTATGAACTATCAAGATGATAAACGCTAATGAAGAATAAGAAAAGACGTCCCATTGCTGAAACGCCTTAATAAATAAATTGATTATAAACGAATATCTTCGATTTTTGTTTTTCGCCCAGGTTTAATTTTAATCTCACCTTGACTAATCGCTCCAACAGGACAAACATGTCCACATAAATGGCAGCCAACACATTTATCTTTATTGCAAGAAGGTTCACGCTTCTTCTCGTCCCACTCAATTGCTTGATGCGCTCCATCGTAGCAGGAGATATAACAACGTCCGCATTTGATGCATTTATCTAAATCAATCTCAGGATAAACAATATAATCACGATTTAGATTCTCTGCAGGAATGATGTTCTTATTGGCTAAACCAATCAAATCAGAAAGATGATCAACGCCTTGTTCTTCCATATAATGCATCAAACCATTTTTCATGTCTTCAACGATGCGATAACCATATTGCATAATGCCAGTTGTCACTTGTAAAGTAGTCGCACCGACAAGAATGAATTCAGCTGCGTCTTCCCACGTTTCAATGCCTCCGATGCCAGAAATTTGTAAATCCTTAAGTCGAGGATCTTGACGCATTTGTTGAATAAAACGTAATGCAACTGGCTTAACCGCTTTACCTGAATAACCGGAAATAGATGATTTGCCATCGACGATAGGAAGGCCAATTTTCTTCTCTAAATCGATATTACAAATTGATTTAATCGTGTTAATCGCAGCGATTCCATCAGCTCCACCTTCTAAACAAGCCAGAGCAACCGGAACCATATCAGTGATATTAGGTGTCATCTTTGCCATCATCGGAAGCTTACTTCCGCGCTTAACAGCCTGACAATATTTCTTACATAATTCAGCGTTTGTTCCAACATCGCTACCCATCGCGTGAGAGGTCATTTGAGGACAAGACAAGTTCATTTCAATCATATCCGCCCCGGCATCAGTTACTTTACGAGCTAAATCTTCCCAAGTCTCCTCATCATTTCCCATGATCGAAGCAATTAACACTTTATTAGGAAATTCCTTTTTAAGCCTTGCTAAGTCAGCAAGATTTTCCTCTAATGGATGCTCAGCGATTTGCTCCATATTTTTAAAGCCGACAAATGGAGTATTTTCTTTATTTAACTTATCAAAGCGAGGTGAAACCTCATCGATGAAATAAGATTTAGGGCCGATAGTTTTAAAGACGACGCCTCCCCAACCGACTTCATACGCCTTCTTACACATATCGTAGCAATTGCCAACTGGAGAGGAAGATAGACAAAACGGGTTTTCGAAATGAACTCCTAAGAATTCAACAGATAAATCTTTCTTCACCATCTTATTTTCCTCCTAAGAAATTATCGACATATATTGCAACTTCTTTGCCGGTTCTAACGCCCCCGACAACCGTTTTATCAAATTTTGAATGAGCGATGTCACCACAGACAAAGACTTTCGGGTCGCTAGTAAAATAATTCTTTCCCGTATTGACCTCACCTTTAATAAGTTCAACGCCTAAACCGGTGACATCAGGTCTTTGCCCAACGGCAAGAATAATTAAATCCGCTTCAAGTTTGAGTTCGCTTTTAATAACGCGATGAGCAAAGGTAACGACGTTATCTTTAACCTCCATCGGGGCGTAACCATCGATGATTGTCGCTCCAACTTTACGCGCGCCATCGAGCTCTTTCTTGCTCGCTTTGAATTCATCTAATTCTTCATAGACGACATCGGTTACATTTTTGACACCTAATAGCTTTAATGTCGTAACGACATCCATTGCAACATCGCCACCTCCGATGACAAGAACATTGTTAGGAACTTTAACATCGCCTTGTTTAGCTTTGACCTCTTTTAGAAAATCGATAGCTAATACAACATGTTTGTTGTTTTCAAACATTGGTAACATCTTCCCATATGAATAGCCAGGAGCGAGGATAATCGCATCGTGTTTCTTTTTTAACTCATCTAAGGAAACATCCTTACCAACATGAGTATTTTTAACAAACTTAACACCTAAATCTTCAATGCGTTTAATCTCAACATCAACAACTCTATTTGGAAGACGATATTCAGGAATTAATCTAAGCATTCCTCCTAGAACATCTCCCTTTTCATATACCACAACTTTATAGCCTAATACTCGTAAAGAGGTCGCCGCTTGTAAAGCTGCTGGTCCACTGCCGATGATGCCAACAGATTTATCGATGTCTTTTCCTGGTTTTAGGATTTCCATCTTCAACGCTTCTTCATAATCAGTAACATATCTTTGGATACGGCCGATATCGATAGGTCGGTCAATCCCGCTTCTAGAGCAGCCTTTCTGACAATATTTCTCAGTTGGACAAACTCTTGCACAAATACTACCTAAAGCATTATTTTCTCTAATCGTCTCCGCCGCCCCTTTAAAATTTCTAAAACGGACGGAACGGATAAACTTATCTGGGTTTGTTCCTGCCGGGCATTCTTTCGAACAAGGAGCATCTAAACACAATAAACAACGCGACGCTTCTTCGCACACTGTTAAAGGTGTAAAAGATTGCTCAAAATCTTTGTTATATTTTTGATTCATATAATATTCCTTTCGTTATTTAGTTTATCGAAAATTTCCTAAACAATAAAGACGCAACGGCAAAGGGCCTCAATGTTTTCTTTTATAAAGCAAAGCAATCATTAGCCCAAGCGAAGTTAATATCGATAATATTCCAGCGATTATTGGATAAGGCGAAAAAGTGTATGTTGTGACGGTTTTAACTGTTAATGATGTATTCACCTTTCTTGCTACTAAAGGAAGAAGAAATATCAAGATACCAACAACAAAGAAGATAAATATAGGAAGATAATAAACGTAACTTTTCTTATTCTTTTTCTTTTTGCTACCTTCATAGACAAATAAAGCGAGTAATAACGCAAGTAGAACCACCAACAAAACTATAATGAGAATAGCGACAAATTTATATCCATTCTCCGCGTTATTACTATTTATATATTCATAAAAATTTAATGGATGAGAAATATCAATTGTCCCACTTAATTTCCCTGCAATTTCCACAGTTTCTTTACTAAATAACGGTCCTAATAGAAGTAAAAACATGATGATGACAACCAATATAGCGGAAGCATAAATAATCATATTTAAATATCTTTTCATATAAAACTCCTTTCCTTAGCCAATTAAAAATAATGGCTAACGAAAAAATGAGCAATAAAAAATGAAATTGATAAATTCAAAAATAATGATTAAATCAACTATTTATTAATTAGCTAGCAAAGTAGCCTCACTCCATTTATAGCCAGTTCGATGCGTTTGAGCATCAAATCGATAATTAAAGCCAAATCCAGAAAATTCTTGGAATGTAGCGTAGTGATCATCTGTGTAAACAGCAAATGCATTGTTAGAATAAGGACCAGAATTAAATACCACTATTCGCCCAACGCCGCGAATACTTTTTTCTGGATAATAAATATCATATTCAGTGTAACCAGAAGAACCATCAACGCCATCGATGGCGTTAACATAACCGCTGTTATAGTCATAATATGATTGTTTACGGGCATAATCGCCAAAATAAGATTTAACACTTGTGCCTTCTGAATAATAATTAACTGGCGCCTTGCCAAATGCCAAAATGTAGGCGGCAACATCGAATGGATCGGTGTATGAGCAAACGCTTGGTTGAATGCTATTGCTTATAACAGTAGCTTGGTCATAGTAAGTAAGTGTCTTTTCACCATTTTTAACAAATACACCATTAACAACATCACCAAACGGAACCGTAACTTGTGATTCACCACTTACTAATGCACCACTATATTTAGCGTATTCGATGCGATATGACGTTTGAGTCTCGGCGGTATAACTTGAAGATACTTTCGAATAATTAATTTTCAAGCTATAAATAGTTAAACCTTCAGAACCTGATGTTATTCGAAAATACAAAGAATTATCTATCTTAAATGACTCCGTTATTTGATTTGATGTAGATTCAATAACTGCATATTTATCAGTAGATGCTTTATCGCCATAATAAAGTTTGCTATCAGTTGATGAAGTTGTATAAGTTAATTCTATTGTTTTTAATTTAATCGGAGTTGTATTGAAAAGGGCTCCATCGCATCCATTTTCATCCGAATCAGAAGTGCTCGGCATCAAGGTTATAAATTCTGTGGACGATTGCACACCTCGATATAATTCGAATTGAATCTCATCTTTATTTAATATGTTATTTTCCTCAGACTTATAAATATTTGAATAATTACCGGCTGTATATGTCTTACTAGAGTTGATAATTGAATCACCATTTGTTAGTTCAACTGTAGAAGTAGGTTCATCGTCATCGTCTACATCATCTCCAGAGGTTCCTGAATCAGTAGACGAACTATCATCACTAGAAGTCGTATTCGAGTCATCGGAGGTAACACTATTTGATGAATCACTAGTTATAAGAGTGAATGGTTTAAAAAGCGAGCAACTGCTTAGCAATAATGGAAATAAGGTAAATATTAATAATTTTGTTTTCTTCATAACTAAAAGATTAACAAATTAATGTTCAAAAATAATGAAATAAAATATTAAAATTCAAAACAAAAGAAAAAAGAAGCGACAAATCGCTCCTTTTTAGAATAGATAATTTCTTAGAAGAATACGCCACGCGCTGCTTCTTTGGTTTCTTTACTCGCTGAGAATGGGATACGAGTTGTATATCCACGTTTCGCGGCGACAATTTGTTTTGCAGGCCACTCAAAAATCGCTTTGTTCCATTCGGTGACGACATCATTATAATGTTCTCTTGCCGCGGTGATTTCTCTTTGGGTGTAACTGTTTTGTTGCATCGCATCCGCAAGTTCTTGATGAGCTTTGAGTTCAGGATATCTTTCCATCGCCACATTGATTTTTGCGTTGACGTTTTCAATTTCTCTATTTGCTTCAGCAAAACCTGCGCTGCCCTTAGAACCTTCAGTTCTTAAACGAGCAATTTCGGTGAATGTGGTTTGATCTAGATCAATACCTTTTTCCACTAAACGGGCGGCATTTTTCAAGATGTTCACGCGTTGCTCTAAATAATTATCAACTTGAGATGCAGCTTGTTGAACTTTTTGTTGAAGTTGAGACAAGTATTTGCCGGCATTAATTTTGCAAAACAAAAAGATGAGTCCAGGGATGATGGCTAAACACCAAAGGATAATTTCAAAAGCTTTGGATCCGCCTCCAACCTTAACTGGGATTTGTTTTTCAATAACAGCGACATCGCGACCTTCTTCATTGACTGGTCCAGTCATTTCGTCTAATTCATTAGCCATTATTCATGTCCTCCTTAATCTTTAGACATTTTATTCTTAAGCGATTTAACATCAATATTCAAGTGATTATTTCCAATAATGTAAGATAATAATCCTCTTTCGTAAACGACGTCACCGCTACTAGAATCATTTGAAACGTTTCGATATTTAATATTGTCACCTCCGACAATTGAGGCGCCGATGATAGTTTTCTTCATCAATGGTTCGTATTCAATCCAATGAACTGGTACAGGATGCGTTCTTCCATCTCCACCTAAAACTGGTATAAAAGTTGTTTGAGGAATCGCATCAAAACTATGCGCGCTAACCTCAACTGTATCAATATCGTTATTCTTACCGACAAACGATGTTTTTAAGATGACATCGGTTTTCGTTTTTTCGTGTTCAAGAAGAGATTTATCAAACCTATTAGCTAAACATTCATGTTCCATAGGAGAGATGTTACTTTTAATTGTCCCTTGATAAATGTATTCACGAGCCTTGTGTTGTTGATATAAAGGAATGCTTAATAAAGGAGCAAAATCAAAGAATACCGATTGGAAATATTCATCATTATATTTAAGGAAATTGTCTTTAGCTTTTTCGTAGTCAAAATGTCTAAAATAACCAGGATTTACAAACATATTGAAGTTCTGCGCATGTTTTGAAGATATATAATTGATGCATTTACTTTTCTTAAATGAGAAGTCATCGCCATATGGAAGAGGAGTCTTCAAAAGTTCTAGCATCGCCTTTTGAGCAAGTGGAGTAAACAGTAGTCGATATTCAATTTCGTGATCGCGGTTAAGCCCTCCAAACACGAGTTCGAATTCGCTATTGCCTAAAGGTGTAAACGTTTTACCTTTTCCTAAGGCTTTCTCCGCCATCGAGGTCAAATCTTTCTCGTGGCTACGTACATATTTTTCAATCTTCTCTTTACCTAGATTTGAAATTGAACTCGGCGTCCTTGAGAACGATAAATTAGGCGCAGCCTCATTGCCGTAAATCAATAATTGATCATAATAGTAGGATGGTTTAGGTTTAGTGACAGTCGCTGTCAATGTTTGAGTATGCGTAACTGGATAACTTCTACCCTTACTATCGCGAGAATATGTCACCCAGGAGATAACAAGTGTTCCCGTATAAACATGGTTAACCATCTCCATATTAAAGGTTTTAGCAAAGAGAAATGGATTGCCTAATATTGAACCCGATTGAACATAAACCGTAGACATCGTCTCATCATAAGCATCATTAAAACCATAATTTTTAATCATCGATTCATAACGGCTAATATTAAAATATTGGTCCATTTGAATTAAAGGAATGGTCTTTGAATATAAAATGGCTTGGATATTATCTAAATATAAATTATTCAACGGAAGCAACGATGCATAAGCTTCAGATAAATATTTGTTCATCATTTCTTGTTCGCTTGCTAAAGTCTTTGACAATGATTCAATCGACTTTTTAACAAGGCGTAACCAATAAATAGATAAAGGAATAAAAGCGATATGAATCGCGCATAAGGAAAAAGCGACTATAGACATCGTAACATCTTTAGAAGAAACACCGCTTATCCCGACGAGCAATGAAACAATTACAACAACAATAGAAAATATTAATAAGAAGATGAAAAAGCCTCTTTTGGCTTTGCTTGAACCAAGCTTCTTATTCAATACATCAACCTTTGCTTTCTTATCGTAATATTTAGTACAAATTTCTTTGTTTTTTGCGATATCAACCTTTGAAGTATCAGTAAGTTCTTTAAAATAATCAACAACTGTTTGATGATGTTTATCCTTTAGTTGACTGTTGAATAATTTTAAAGGCTCTAATAGGTCTAATTCATTCATGTATTCACTATATAAATATATAGTTAAAAATGCAAAGAAAAACGTTCACAACAATTTATCGAGTGAACGTTTAGATTATTAATTAACGGCCTCCTGGACCTCCGTGGCCTCCGCCACCTTGTCCACCTCCGCCACCTTGAGATGAGCCATAATTACC
>CAVILR010000021.1:8131-17713 GCA_963643725.1 Lachnospiraceae bacterium
ATAGACGTATGTTTGAATAGCATCGTTTTTTGCGATCCAGCTGAGGCATTAATTGCCATTCCTGAACTACCATAGGCGATGAGTGTTCCGCCGCTTTGGGATAAAACGCATGAGCCTCCATCGCCGATATCAAGCGGTCCATCACCATCACTAGTCGGCCCAGCGACAACAGTGTAGCCTCCGGTAACATAAATATTACCATTACTATCAATGCCATCACCTGATGCATTAATGAAAATATAACCATCAGTAATATTTATTGTTCCAGTCGAAGAAGATGTGCTCCAAGGTTTATCGGTATCGGTGGAAGTGGTGTCGCTTCCTCCCGCAGCATTTATGCCATCATCGCTAGAGGTAATAGAAACATTGCCTCCGTTAAAATTAACAGTTTCCGCTTCAATACCTTCGTAGGATTTATAAATAACTATCGTTCCATCAGTTAAGGTAAATGTATCATCCGCGTGAATGCCATCATCACCGCTATAGATGTCAAAGGTGCCACCGCTTATCGAAATTGAAGTATTTGAATGAATTGAATCATCTAAGGAATTAATATGAAATTCGCCACCGGTAATAGTGATAGCTAAATCGCTTTTAATACCTTTGCAGGAATCGCCATTGACTTTATCGAGCGTTCCATTGCCTCCGCCGTTTGTGGTAAGTTCAATTTTTCCACCAGAGATTGTAATATTTCCTTCAGCTTCAATGCCATCTTGCTTAGCGATTAAAATGAAATCGCCATCAACAATATCAATTGTTCCGGTTGTGGTATCTTCGTCATCATAATCACTTTTAATGCATTGACCAGCGTTAGATTGAAGAGCAAATGTTCCACCCTCGCTTACGCCATCACTAATTTCGCCAATTGTCACAGATTTATTTGATTTGATGCAGTTATTCGTAGAAACAACTGTCAAAGTTCCGTTTTTTAAAGAAATGCCTTTATCGCTGCCGATACCATTATTAAATGTTGAAATAACAGTTAACGAGCCATCGCCAACTACTTTCATCGCCTTATCAGAGAAAATTGCCGCAGTATCGTCGCCTGTATATGTATCCGGATCATCACTTCTTCCATCATAAATATAATTAGTGCTACCCTTATATTTCTTAATTTTGAGTTTTGATTTCCCCGATGAATAAATAGGCGCACTGCCTGATGATGTTGAAATACCAACACCATTTAAAATGAGTTCAACCCATTCATCTTTAGTCGCAGCGGTAATTAAAATGTGTTTATTAAATAAACTATTTCCTTCGATTAAATATGTTCCAATCGCCGATATAACAACATCGCCATCATCATTAATAGTGACTGAAGATGATGTGTCGCCAGTTATTGATGCATTATCGCCATCAAGAGTAATTGTCGCGACCAACGTATCGCTATCCGTGTATTCAGCTTTTGAAAATGTCGAATCGACAGTAATATCGCTATAAGAATAAGTAGAGGTACTACTACCAATATCTGAACTAGTCTCAGAATCTGAATTATCGCTATTTAAACCATCAACTGTTCCGCATCCTGCTAATAGGGTTGTTAAGGCTAATGCCCATATAATCTTTTTGTGTTTCATAATCATTTTCTCCCTTATTTGTTTAACAATAAAACATATCCATTCTATTGGAGAAAATGATATATTTTGTGATTTCTTGATTATTTTTGTGGCAATTCATTACTAAGAAATAATTATATTTTTTCGTCATTCATTGTAATTCATCGTTAATCATTGAGATTCAATATCGCTGCAAAACAAAACAAAAAACCAGGCAAAACCTGGTTTATTTGATAAATAAGTTCAATTATTCAACAAATGTAACAACGACGACTTGAGCGTTGTCTCCACGGCGAACACCGGCTTTTAAGGCACGGGTGTAGCCACCATTACGAGAGGCAAAGCGCGGTCCAAGTGTATCGAATAATTTCTTAACGGCATCGCCAGAGCGGAGCACCGCAGCGGCTTGTCGACGAGCGTGAAGATCTCCACGTTTGGCTAAAGTGATAAGATGATCGGATAGTGTCTTAAGCTCTTTAACCATGCCACTTGTAACGGTAACACGTTCATTCATTACCATCGTGGTGGCGAGATTTCTTAATTTATTCTCGTGTTTTGATTTGGTATACGCGGCTTTAAATCTTACACCGGTTTTACCATGAACATTTTTACGTCCTTGTGCTGCCATAATTAGTCTCCTAAATCTGGATTAAATTCGCGGAAGGCTAAGCCGCTTTCGGCTAGCTTTTCCTTGACTTCCTTGAGTGATTTTTTACCGAGATTTTTGACTTTCATCATTTCATCTTCGGTCTTTTGAGTTAACTCCGCCACTGTGGTGATGTTAGCTCTTTTTAAGCAATTGTAGCTACGAACTGATAGATCGAGGTCTTCAATTGGCATGTTGTCGAATTTATCTTCAACAATTGTTTCTTCTTCTTTGAGCATATTGACTTCTTCAACAGTCTTTTCAAGATTGACGAATGGTTGAAGGTTAATAACGAGCATTTCGCTAGCTAAGGCAACAGCCTTTTGAGGAAGAATGCTACCATCAGTCCAAACTTCAAGTGTCAATCTATCGAAACGGGAGTCGTGTCCAACACGAGTTGGTTCGACAGAATATGAAGCTCTTGTAACTGGTGAATAATTGGAATCGGTAGTAATGCGATTACCTTCAGAAGAGATGACACGTTCTTTGACGTGTTCACTCTTGTTCATATCGCTAGTGACATAACCTCGACCATTGCAAGCATAAACTGTCATATTGAGGTTTCCGCCTTCAGCGACGTGAGCGATAACTAAATCAGGATTGATAATGCTGACTTGATGTGGAAGTTCTAAATCGCTAGCCAAAACGGTTTTAGGGCCTTTGACATTGACTTTAAGAACTTTAATTTCGTTTTCATCATCATCGATGCGAAGAACTAAATCTTTGAGATTCAAGATGATGGAAGTAACATCTTCTTCGATGCCTGGAAGTGCGCTGAATTCGTGTTTCGCGCCTTCGATTTCTAAAGCGAAGACCGAGGCACCAGGAAGACTTGCTAATAAGATACGGCGAAGAGAATTACCAATGGTCAAGCCAAAGCCTCTTTCAAGAGGTTCGATGACGAATTTACCGTAATTGGTGGATTCATCAACTTTAGTGATTGTAAACGAAGCGCGTTCGAATGGTTTTGCTAAATTTGCCATTTTTCTCTCTCCTTTTATCCACGTGGTCTCTTAGGTGGACGGCAGCCATTATGTGGCACAGGTGTTGAATCGCTGATGGATAATACTTGAAGTCCAGCTGTCGCTAATGCGCGAACTGCACCTTCACGGCCTGGACCTGGACCTTTGACGTCGACATCAACTTGACGAAGTCCTTGATCAAATGCCACTTTCGCAGCCGCTTCGCCAGCGAGTTGTGCGGCGAATGGTGTGGATTTCTTTGCACCTTTGAAGCCAAGCGCACCGGCGCTGCTCCAAGAGATGACATTACCCTTTTCATCAGAGATGGTAACAATGGTGTTATTAAAGGTGCTGTGCACATGTGCGACACCTTTAGTGTATGAGCGTTTGATTTTTTTCTTACGCGCAGTGGTTTTAGTAGCCATAATGCATAACTCCTTTCATTAACCTTGAGTCGCTACTTTCTTGTTAGCGATGGTTTTACGTTTGCCCTTACGTGTACGAGCATTCGTTCTTGTGCGTTGTCCGCGAACTGGTAGACCACGGCGATGTCTCATTCCACGATAACAACCAATTTCGGTTAAACGTTTGATGTTCAAAGCGACTTCACGACGTAAGTCACCTTCGACTTTAATCTTTGCAATTTCTTGGCGAATTGCACTCAATTGTTCTTCGGTTAAGTTCTTGACGCGAATATCTTCGTCAACTTTAGCCGCTTTACAAATCTTTTTCGCAGTTGTATTTCCAATACCGTAAATATAGGTGATGGAAACGACAACGCGCTTATCATTTGGGATATCAACCCCGACAATACGTGCCATAATTTAGTCTCCTTTTATTAACCTTGGCGTTGCTTGTGCTTTGGGTTTTCACAAATCACCATAATTTTGCCATGGCGTTTGATAACCTTGCACTTGTCGCACATAGGTTTGACTGAAGGTCGTACTTTCATAATTTTTCCTCCTAGTAGCCTGTGCTACAAATCATTTTTTGTATCTAAATGTGATACGCCCGCGTGTTAAATCGTAAGGTGAAATTTCAACTGTAACTCTATCACCTGGTAAGATGCGAATGTAATGCATACGGATTTTACCAGAAACGCAGGCCAGAATTACGACACCGTTTTCTAACTTAACCTTGAACATCGTGTTAGGTAAAGTCTCAACGACGGTCGCTTCCACCTCAATGACACCATCTTTTGCCATCAATCAATTCCTCCTCATTTTGTAAGAATTTCGTATCCATCTTTGGTGATAACGATGGAATTTTCATAATGGCTAGATAATTTGCCATCTTTCATCTTGGCTGTCCAACCGTCTTTAAGGACGCGAACAGCGAAGTGCCCTTCCGCTACCATAGGTTCGATAGCTAGACACATTCCCTCTTTAAGAATTGGCCCTGTTCCCGCACTTCCATAATTGGGAATATAGGGATCTTCATGCAAATGAGAGCCGACTCCGTGACCGGTGTATTCTCGAGGTAGAGAATAACCGTGTTTCTCACAATATTCTTGAATGGCATGTGAGATGTCGCCTAGATGCGCTCCTGGGTAGGCGTGTTTAACGCCTTCAAAGAAGCTTTCCTCAGTAACTTGGATGAGGCGAAGAGCATTTTCAGTGCATATCCCAACAGGATAGGTCCTACATGCATCGCCAACGTAGCCATTTAAAGTGGCTCCAACATCCACTGAGACGATGTCTCCTTCACGAAGAATTCGATGCGCGGAAGGAATTCCGTGAACAAGTTCTTCATTAACTGAGACGCAGACTGCGCCAGGATAACCTTGATAATTTAGGAAGGTTGGATAAGCGCCATTGTCGCGAATAATCTTCTCACACATATCCGCAACATCGAGCGTCGACATTCCTGGTTTGATTTTGTCTTTAATACCTTCGAAGACTAGCCCAACAACATGGCCCGCTTCTTTCATCAATTCGATTTCTCGAGGTGATTTGATATTAATCACAGTCTTTATTCCTCCAAAATTTTATTGATGTCAAGCATCAGGGCATCAACACCTTTAACGCCGTCTAAAACGTGAAGTAACCCTTTATTTTCATAAAATTCAAGAAGAGGTTTTGTTTGCTTGTCGTAATGCTCTAAGCGTACTTCAAGCGCTTCCTTATTATCATCCTTCCTTTGGATGAGCTCGCCACCGCATATATCGCAGACGCCTTCAACTTTTGGTTTACGGCTATCTTTGTGATATGGCGCACCACAATTTTTGCAAACGAGGCGGCCGGTGATGCGGCGAATGAGTTCCTCTTTCGGAGTGTTAATGCTCAACACTAAGCCAATTTCTCTACCGATTTCTTTAGACATTTTATCTAAAGCTTCGGCTTGAGGAATTGTGCGTGGGAAGCCATCGAGTAAGAATCCATTTTTGCAATCATCTTTTGCAAGACGCTCTTTGACTAAGCCAATCGTTACATCATCAGGTACTAAATGACCATCGTTAATGTATTTTTGAGCTAATAGTCCAAGAGGAGTTTTTTCCTCAATCGCTTCACGGAACATATCACCTGTTGAAATATGAGGGATGTTATGTTCTTTAATGATGAGTTTGGCCTGGGTGCCTTTTCCAGCACCTGGAGGGCCCATGATAATCATGTTAAGTTTATTTGCCATGAATTAGCTCCTTCCTGCTGTCGCTTGAACTTCGTCGTAAGTTTTCCCTGCTAATAAACCATCAATTTGATTCATTACTTCAATGGAAACACCAACGGAGATGATTAGACCAGTTCCGCCGATAGCAAGAGAAGAATTGCTACCAAAGATACCTGAGAGAGTAAGAATGACTGGTAAGGCGGCGATAAATGCAAGAGCAATCGCACCGATACAAGTAACTCGATTAACTACTTTCTTAACATATCTTTCAGTTTCATTACCTGGACGAATTCCTGGAATATAACTGCCGTTCTTGCGGAAGTTCTCCGCGAGAGTCTCTGGATCGATTTGAATCGAAGCATAGAAGAAAGCAAATAAGAGGATCAATGTAATATAGATAATTAATCCCCATGGCATCTGCCAAGTGGAACCATCAAACCACGGCATCGTGACAGTTTCACTATAGGAGAAGATTTTTAGCCATTCCGCTTGACTATCGCTTGAGATAAATGAAGCGATAACACTTGGCGCCATCATGATTGACGAGGCGAAGATGACAGGAATGACCCCGGCGGAATTAAGCTTAATAGGTAGAAAGCTTGCTTTCGCCATTGATGAGGTTTGTCCACCGCTTTTTCCACTGTGTTGAACAGGGATTTTTCTCACCGATAATTCAATGAAGATGACAAATGCCAAAATCAATAAGAAGGCGAGAATATATAAAGCGAATTGGAATGAACCTTTGATGAGTTCTGGAGTGGCTTTATAATAGCCAGGATTAATCCACATATTGAACGCTCCTGAGATTTGAATAGGTAGCGAACGAATACATCCGGCAAAGATAATAACAGAAATACCATTGCCTAAGCCTTTTTCAGTGATTTGATCACCAAGCCACATTACGGTCATTGCTCCAGCGAGCATGATGGTAATAATGTAGGCATATGTCCAGAAATTAAGATCCATGTTAATAGCAATATATTCGCTATTTTCCATCGTCTTAATAATTCCATAAGCTTGAACTGCTCCAAGCATTAAGGTTAAATAACGCGTCGCCATTTCCGTTTTCTTTCTACCATACTGTCCTTGTTTGGTAAGTTCAGTTAAGGCAGGAAGAACATCCTTTTGTAGCAATTGGATGATGATTTGGGCGGTGATATATGGCGAGACGCCGAGAGCAAATATAGAGAAGTTAGCTAACGCTCCGCCACCAAGAAGATCCATTAAGGCAATGGCTGATGCGCTATTAAGAGCATCAGATAGTTCACCTTGCGTCGAAACTCCAGGGACGGTAATCGCCGCACCAATACGAATGACAAGGAGAATCATAATCGTAAAGAAAATACGATTGACAATTTCTTTGTTCTTGAAGATAGAGGCGATTTTTTTCATGGTTAGATTACCTCAGCTTTGCCGCCAGCATTTTCGATGGCTTTGACAGCACTCTTAGAAAATTTGTTAGCTTGAACGGTGAGTTTTTTTGTTAATTCACCATTTCCAAGGATTTTGACACCATCAAATTCCTTTTTAACCAAGCCATTTTCAATGAGTAATGTTGGAGTGACAGTTGTGCCATCTTTGAATAAATTTAATGAAGAAATATTCACGATAGCGTATTCAACACGTGAGCCATTTGTAAAGCCGAATTTAGGAAGACGACGATATAAAGGAGTTTGTCCACCTTCAAATCCAGGGGCTTTAAGTCCACCGGAACGGGATTTTTGTCCTTTGTTACCAGTACCGGCATTTTTACCGTTACCAGAACCGACGCCACGACCTTTGCGATATGCTTTAGTAGTAGCTCCTTCATTATGTTTAAGTTCATTAAGTTTCATAACTAGCCTCCTCATTTGGCTTCTTTGCCACGAAGTGCTTGCACTTGGGCATAAGATTTTAAGCCAGTTAAGCCATTGGTTGTCGCGCGAATGACATTGATCGGAGCGCGTGAACCATAAACTTTTGATGTGACGTTACGAATACCTGCAAGTTCTAAGATCGCACGGACTGGTCCGCCAGCGATAATTCCAGTACCTTCAGGGGCTGGTTTTAAGAAGACGTTGCAAGCACCGAATTTACCGATTGTCTCGTGGGCAATAGTTGAGCCCTTCTTGACAATGTGGATTTCAAAGGTATTGCGCTTCGCGGCTTCAAGAGCTTTTTTAATCGCATCTGGTACTTCGCTAGCTTTACCAGTTCCATAACCAAATTTACCTTTTTTATTGCCGATGACGACTAATGCGGAGAAGCGCATTCTACGTCCACCTTTAACGGTTTTAGCAATACGATTGATATCGACGACGACTTCTTCGTATTCTTTAACCTCTTCACTGCGAGGACGACGAGGACGACGATCATCTTTTCGTGGAGCTTTGCCGTTATGCTCGCGATGAGCAGGTTTTGCATTAGCTTCTGGAGCAGTTTCGACAGTTTTATCTGCCTCAACCTTTTCTTCAGGGGTATTAACTTTTTCTTGTTCCATCGTTTTTCTCCTTAGAATTTGAGGCCGCCTTCACGAGCAGCATCCGCTAACGCAGCGACACGACCATGATAGAGATATCCACCGCGGTCAAAGACCACTTTAGAAATCTTTTTCGCTTTGCAAACTTTGGCTAGTTCACTTCCGACAGACTTCGCTGCTTCAATATTACCACCATTAGGAAGTTTTAAAGCTAATGAAGAAGCTGAGGCAAGTGTTGTGCCTTTAGTATCATCGATAACTTGCGCTTCGATATGTTTGTTGGAGCGGAAGACAACAAGACGAGGACACTCATGAGTGCCAGAGATTTTAGCGCGTACACGAGCGTGTTTTCTAACACGCACTGCATTCTTAGATTCTTTATTAATCATAATCTATTCTCCTTTATGCCTTAGCTCCAGCGCGTTTACCTTCTTTGCGGATGATATGTTCACCCTTGTACATGACACCTTTACCATTATATGGTTCAGGTTCTCTTGTACCACGGATTAACGCGGCAGTTTGTCCAACTGCTTGTTTGCTAATACCTTCAACAACAATTTCTGTTGGAGAAGTGCAGGAAACTTTGCTGTTAGGCACTGGTGTGATAACGATTTCGTGAGAATAACCAACATTCATAACAATGTTCTCCCCGCGCATCGCTGCACGATAACCAATACCAACGATAACAAGTTCCTTTTTGAAACCAGTAGTAACACCAATGATCGCGTCATTGAGGTTAGCTCTAGTTGTTCCATGTAATTGTTTGGTGTGCTTTTCATCGTTCTTACGTGTGCAAGAGACGTGTTCACCATCAATTTTAACTTCGATTAAAGAAGGAATAACTACATCTAATGAACCTTTAGGTCCTTTGACGTTCATAACTCCACCATTTTGAGTTAATGTAACTCCACTAGGAAGGTTGATAACTTTTAAACCAATACGTGACATATTAAATTACCATACGTAAGCTAAAACTTCACCGCCAACCCCGAGGGTGCGAGCAGTTTTGTCGCTTACGACTCCTTTACTTGTGGAAACAATCGCAATGCCAAGTCCGCCGAGGACGCGTGGGAGGCTATCAGCCTTAACGGTAACTCGTAAACCTGGTTTTGAGATTTTCTTAAGTCCGGAGATGATACGTTGACCATTGACACCATATTTTAATGAAATGGTTAAGGTCTTTTTAACATCGCCTTCATTTTTGAAATCGCTGATAAATCCTTCGTCAAGAAGAATGCGAGCGATTTCGGTTTTCATTTTGCTGCTTGGCATGCTAACAGAGGCATAACGTAATTGGTTCGCGTTACGAATTCTGGTGAGCATATCTGCAATTGGATCTGTCATCATAATTTT
>CAVILR010000022.1:0-12801 GCA_963643725.1 Lachnospiraceae bacterium
ACGCCTTTATCTTCGTCAGTTTTAAGGTTGCCGGCAATTTTTTGATTAATGAAATTAGTAATATCATCGAATGTTGAGTCTTCAGTGATACCCTTGTAATAAAAGGCTTTATCTACTGTAATAGAAAAGATGCTTTCCTTAGGCGCACTCTTAGAACGGATAACGCCTCTAGAAGAGGTAACGTATGTTATATCTTCACATTTAATTGTCCATGTTTGTTCAGCAAAATCATTTTTTCTCGCATCCTTATTAACTTCATAGGATTTACTATCATCAAAACTACGTTTAGTAAAAGTAACTTCATATTTATTGAAGAACTCATTTAATACTGTTCTTTGGGCGGCTGCAGGAAGTGTCGAATAAAGATCAAGTTTTTGTTTAGAACTCGCGCTTGGATTTGGAGATTGGAAAAGAATATTAGAGTTACTAATTCCACAATTTAAATAATATTTTGCATTATCGCTTGTGAAATCTATTGCAAATTCATCCTTACTCTTTTGAGGTCCAACAACGTATAGGAAATCACTAGCTTTTGTATCTGTTCCAGCTAAAACGCTTTCTTCTAAACCAGTGCCGACGTATAAAGCAATCATATACTTATCTAATTCAGCATCATAATAAGAAGTGCAGTATTTACTTATAGAAATGATATTGGAATCGCTTGATTCGAGCCATTCGATGTATTCTTCTTTGCTAGAATTTGAGCAACTAGTAAGAAGAAGAAGTGCTAAGCATAATAAGCTTAGAGTTTTGGATTTTTTCATAATGAATAAAATTTCTTCCTTGTTTTATGGTATTCATTATAAACCTTGAAAAAAATCGAGAATGAAAACTTAAAGCAAATTGACCGCTTCGACAGAGTTATTTGGTAATTCATCAAATGAAGAATAGTTAGTAATGAAGTCATCAGCAAAAACTAATCCCCAATCATTTGTCGCATTATCTACAATACGTATCTTAATTTCTTTACCACTTAGGTTAGAAATGTCTGCGTAATAAACTCCCATATTCGCAAGATAATAGTCATCAGTTGATAATACGTTAGGCACACCTTTATAGAAATATCTATTACCATTTAAATCTTTAAATAGGCTATTAGAGAACCTGTAATAAATCTCTTCGGTAAGCGCATCGATAATTTCAACATAAACCTCATCGCTATTTTTCGCTCCACCAAATCTAAAACTAATATGTCCGAAATCATTTACGATAAAGGAAGACGAAACAAGCGAGCCAGTCGCGCTTTCTATGCCCTTCCAACCAGAGAAGAAATATGTCCCTTCTTTTTCATAGTCATAATATTCAGCCCACCAAACATCGCGGCATTCAATATTTCCAATGTTCCCAGTTAACGTCCAACCAGTTAAATCACCAGTTTCAAAATTGCCGTTTTGAACTTGATAAGTATCACTCCCATCATAGATAGAACTATCGAGCATATTTCTCGCTAAATGTGCGTTTGAAGGAACTCCATCAACGCTCGGATAATAGGTGATAAAGCTATCCACAGCGATTAAACCCCAGTCACTAGAAGCGTTATCAGTAACTTTAATATAAACATTCTTTCCAATAAATTTAGATAGATCCGCTTTATAAAACACCATATTGAGCAAATTTGAACCATTGTTGATTAGCGATGTGCCTAAATCGTTAAAATATCGATTAGCAAATCTCGCTAATTCGCTATTTGTTTCGCTTTCAATAATCGAGACGTAGCATAGTCGAGGATCATTGCCTCCTCCTAGAAGGAAAGTTATAAAGCCTGAACCACCGATTTCAAATGATGAACTCATTATATAACCGGTGTTGTTCTCTTTGCTTTCTCCTGAGAATAGATATTGACCTTTCTTATTAAACGGGAATGATTCGCTCCACCAACCATCTTTATTAGTCACTTCACCAATTGCCTCGCTTTCGCTAGTGTAAGATGAGCTCCAACCAGTTAAATCTCCCGTTTCAAATGTCCCGTTTTTCACTTGATAAATGCTTGGCACTTCAGCATCAATATCTACGATAGAAACGGCATTATAACAATTTTCGGTTAATGCAAAATTTGGTTTCGTATAGTGATATGTAAAGACGCTATCGAGGGTAATGCAACCTAAATCATCTGAAGAATCATTATTATCAACGACTTCAATATACATGCTCTCACCTAAATAGGCTGATAAATCGACGACGTATTGAACCATATTTAATAAGCGCATGCCATTATTAACATATGGAAATTGAATATCGATATATTTCGAATTAGAATATCGAGCAACTTCGATATCATTTTCATCCTTTAGGACATGAATACTTAAATACGTTGTTGAGTTATCCTTGCATCCGCCTAGTTTAAAAGAAATATATCCGCTTCCTCCGAGGGTAAACGTTGATGATTTCATCCTCCCGATAGCACTAGGCTTATAAAATCCGTAATGATAATCACCATCCTTGTTATAGGTTATGTTTTCGTTCCACCAGGTCGATTCTCTATTTACTCCATCATTAGAAAAAGCTTCTCCTTCAAGTACATCCCAACCAGCTAATGAACCGCATTCAAAGCCAGGATTTTTAATTTCGTAAACGCTATTGGATTCGACGTCTTCAACATAATGCTTGCTCTTAACATAGAATTCACCATCAGCTTGTGAATCTTCTCCGCCGATACGGATATCATCAACTGAGAGATAGCCATAATAATAATCGCTATCGCAATCGACGATACGGATATACATTTCTTGATTTAAATATGATGATAAATCTAAGGAATATTCATAGAAGTTATCTGTTAAATAAACGCCTTTCTCATATTTAGATTTATCGACATAATTTTCGGTGTGCTCAATGAAATATTCATTGGTTTGTCTAGCAATCATTTCATTAGAACTAACGAGATAAATGCCAACAAAACAAATAGATTCTTCGCTTTTAAGACTAGCATCTTCACCCTTGCCTTTGGTTTTCGCGCCTCCAGCGAGCTTCATCGAGATTGTCCCATCTCCGCTTAGAGTAAACGAGGATGAGCGAATCGCGCCAGTACGCGATGACCTAAATGATTCATCATAACCTTTTCCACTTAAAAACCATTGACCAGTTTTCCCAATTTCAATCTCGTTATGGTCTTTGTCATCAGCAAAACTAAAGGTCGATTTTGATGATACTGAATCATCGCAATAAGCATCGCCATATTCGACTGTCCATCCACTTAAATCGCTAGTCTCAAAACCACCATTTTGAATAGTAATCGGCTTTTTAATTTCCTCGCTAGAAGAACTGGCGTCACCTCCGCAGCTAACAAGAAATAAAGAAGAGAAAAGTAATAATAAAACTTTACGTGGTTTCATGCCTATTCTCCTAAATTTCCGTTACTTCCATAATAGCTAGGAGTAACTGTATCATAATATGCTGATTTCATCGATTTAACCGTAAGTTTAGAAATAGATAAACCTCCGTTATCATCGAAGAAAGACAAATAGTCTGAATTACCATATTTAGGATAAATTCGAGTCGTAAATGTCATTTCATCATCGATATAAACTTCAAGCATCGACCTATCTAATAAAATCGTTAAATTAAATTCTCTTTTTGAAGTGCTATATGTATACGAATCACCTTTTTCAACATAGTCGAGCATCGACGATTTTAATCTATCGATATAGATACCATCATTAACAAATCTAATCGCTGTCCTTTCGGTTTCGCCATTAACTTCGTGTTTGTTATAACGAACATATAGTCCTGAATTATATTCGCTAGTTGATGGATTTAATGAAATAGTAGCTTTTATCTCTAAGGCGTCGCCACGAACATTTTGTATTTTATCGTTCATATTTGAAGCATCAATTGCTTCTCCCTCGTATTCAAAGAGCGTTTCATCATATAGTGAAGACAATTCTCTAATCGGTTCGCGTAATACATCGCTTCCATCATCACTTAAATATAAGTCGACAGGCATCGCAAAATTATGCGCCCATCCAGAATAATAATTTTGTTGAGTTCCCGCGCTTTTGCCTTGAGCGATCGCATAAATCACTGTTCGACCTTGTTCATAGGAAGTCTTTCCATTAGCAATATCCTCATCAGTTAGATAGCAATAACCGGTTTGCCCGGTGAAGACGCCTCGACCCATATCGAATAGTCGCGGTTTATCATCGTCAGCAATAAAGCGACATGTGTTCTTATCAAACGTGCCAATCCAATAATAGCAATCGACGACATAACCATCGACTGTATATTGAGGGCAATCGAATAAAATGTATTTCGTTTTGCTTCCATCTTTGCTGGATATTGGAAGAAGAATTACACACTCCCAATGCGCACCTTGTTCAGGATAAAGGTTGAAGTCACATTCATATAAATATCCTTTATACGTCCAATCTCGCATATCGCTAGATGTATAGATATTCGCGCTTCCTCCTCTACCGGGAACGGAAGTTGAAACAAGCATGTAATAAACTCCATCATCATACCAAACAAATGGGTCGCGGAATTGGTCGCGTTCGCCTTGTGAATCGTCATTAGGTTGAGTGATGACACAGTTTTCTTCTAACACCCAATCTGTTAAATATGGGTCATTAGCATCAACTGCATGAGCGTAAGCGACATTTTGTCCTGACCAAGAAGCAGTATTCGTACCCGCGGTGACAGTTAGCCAAGGCACTCCATCAGGTCCTATACAAGCTCCACCAGTCCAAACGCCTTCAGGAGCAACACCCTTGGTTGGGATAACGGCGTCTTTAACACTTAGCCAATGAATCATATCTTTACTTACTAGATGTCCCCAACGAATCTCTGACCAATACGGTCCAATCGGGTTGTGTTGATAAAAGACATGATAATAACCTTTGTAATAAAATGGGGCGTGTGGTTCATTCATCCACACTCCTGGAGGTAGACCATGATAAATCGGTCGATATCGATCGCCTTCATAAACGCTTCTATCGATTTGAATGTCCTCATAGTCAAGTGAAGGATGAGCATTGTTTTCTAAATATGCGCAATATTCCTCGTTCACTTGATTAGGATTTAACGCGTCTTTATAAATCCTCACCTCGTCGATTAAACCAGAAACCATCTGCCTATCGATGCTATATTCAGTTTGAGGATTTGAATAATAGCTTAAATACAAAGGCTCACTTGACGGAATAATCGAAGTATTAACTAAATCAGGAATAACTGCTTCATATGAAATCTTGCCGTTATATGACAAAGAAATATAACCAGTCTTCCCGTTAAATGATGCGGTAATGTAACTCCATTGATATAAAGGTAAGGCATTTAATGGATCAAAGAAGCCAACGACGACATCTTCATCTGATTCGTTATTATGCAAAGCAAGTTCAATGCCCCATAAGCCAAGTCTTCCATAACCAAAAACAAATCCTTCACCGCTTTCGACATCACCTTTATTTAAAATTGAAGTCAATCGAGGGAGTCCTTTAGCTAATGAATTATCATCGTAATTAGCTAAATTCTCGAATCCTCGAGGCGCGATCCAACTAGAAAGAGTAAACGTATCATCTAACTCATCAAAGTCTCGGTTAGTAATTTTCGTGGAAAAGCCATCCATATATAAGGCATCATTGCGAACGCCCTTTCTTGTTAAGACATCATTAGAAGGTTTAAAAATCTTATCTTGGTTATCGCTAGAGAATACATAATCGATTTTATATGAGGAATTAGAAACGGTTTCTACTGTCTTATTATCCTCAATATCATCAAATGTATATTCTAAAAACAATGGTAAATCCTGGTTCTTTTGCTCTTCACTTGTTGTGGAGGTGTCTCCGCAGCTAACCAAAAGAAGAGAAGTAAATAACAATGAAAACAATGTCTTTTTCATACTTTAAAATTTTAATCCGGCTGAGCCAAAACCTTTCACAATATATTTTTGAGCGATGATATAAACGATAAATATCGGTAACGATGTCACGACTAAGGAAGCCATAATTTGTCCAGTGGTAATTCCTTCGATACTTTGAATAGTTGTTAACGCCGCTTGAATTGGGAGTAACGAATATTCACCTTCTCCAGCATAAGGCAGTACCATCGCCGGCCATAGATAATCGTTCCATACGCCGATAAAGCAGAACACGGCAACCGTGGCGATAATTGGCTTAGATAATGGAAGAATAATCTTAAAGAAGATCGTCAACGTGCTCGCCCCATCGATGCGCGCAGCCTCTTGATATTCTTTCGGAATTGATGTGAAGAATTGAATAAATAAGAAGATATTAAACACCGATATTGAAGCAGGCATAATAATCGCCATTACCGACATCGTACCTTTAAGACCTAACATGTTTTTACAAATTGCGTATAAAGGAATTATCGATGTCTCCACCGGCACGACAATTAAAAACAAGATGATGAACATAAAGAAATTGCTACCAGGGAATTTAAGTTTTGACAAGGCATAGGCAGCTAACCCGTTAACAAGGATATTTAAGACGATAACAATCGCCGCGTAGATTAAGCTATTAAGCGCGTATTGCCAAATGTTATATTCGCCAAAAATGACACTATAGTTACTTAGCCATGTTCCAATGCTAGAAAAATCAGGTAAAAACATCATGATAGTCCCTGCGTTATTCGCATAAACCTCTTCTGTTTTGGTGCTCGTTGCAAGCATATAGAAAATTGGAAAGAGGAATAATAGCGACATCAACGTTCCACATACGTAATAAACGATGTTAGAAATCGTCTTTTTCTTCGCTTTTTTAATGATAACTGTTTCAGGAGAAACTATCTTTTCTAAGTCTTTTGTTTTCATCTTATTTTTTCTCCTTGAGTAAACGACGTTGTAATAGAGTAATTGCTCCAATGAATATCGTCATAATAAGCGCTACCGCAGAGGAATAGCCAACCCAGTGATTGGTATAACCTTCCGTATACATATAATATGAAAGGGTCATCGTATGGCTCTTATAGCCGGTCATCAACATCGGTTGGACCATGACGCGGCACGCGCCGATAAAGACGGTAATTAAAATATAAAGCATCGTCGGCCTTAACGCCGGCAAAGTGATGTGAACAAATTGTTTCCATTTATTTGCTCCATCAAGTGATGCAGCCTCATATAAATCCTTGGGAATATTGGCTAAGGCCGATAGGAAAATTAGCATTTGATAACCGCAGCCTTGCCAAGCGCTAATTAAAACAATCCAAAGCATTGCTGTTTCAGTATTATTTAAAAAATCTTGCGCTGGAATATTAAATATCGATAGCATCGAATTGAGTAAACCCGTCTCACTAGGTGAGAGGATTTGAACCCATAGATAAGATGTAACCGTCAAGGAGATGACAACAGGCGTAAAGAAACAAACTTTAAAGATGCCTGCACCTTTAACCTTACGATTTGAGAAAATAGCTAAACCTAACGCCAATGCAATTTGTAATGGGACGACGAGAACAACAAAGATTGTCGTATTGATAAAGGCGTGATAAATGTCGCCATGATCTTTAAATTCGGTGAATAATTGCTCAAAGTTAGCAAAACCATTCATCTGAATTTTGTCGGGGTGGAATAAATTGTAATCGGTGAAGGCATAGCCTAATGAATATAAAATTGGCAATAAGACAAATATAAAGGCTAAAACAACTGCGGGGATTAACATCGCCATCGCGATAAGACTAGCTTTAATCTTAAAGTGCTCTCCCCTCTTTTTAGCCTTGAGTAAATCGCTGATAAGGAAAACTAAAAACAAGAGGGTAAAGACAGCAAATATAATTAATGCAATTGAAGCCATTTTCTTTTTACCTAATTATTTATATTTATTGAGTTCGCTTTGAAGTTGCGAGGTTTTTTGATCGACAATCGTGCTGACGTCGCCATCTTTCATCTCGGTGATAATTTGATTGAAAATCGTGGAGAATTTTGGATAAGCGACGGTAGATGGCCTCGATTTGCCGGTTTTTTGAAGTTGCTCATAAAGCACTTCTTCTGGTGAATTTGCTTCATAGTTTTTATCAACATCACTACGCGCTGGAATCATCCCTGTCGCGTCGGTGATGACGTTGCTTGAATCCTTTGAAGACATATAAAGCAATAATTCTTTCGCCGCGGATTTATCGCTAACACCATTGTCGGTAATGCCATAGCACCACGAACCAGTCGCACTGGCTTTAGCAACATCTTGAGGATAAGGAAGTAATCCCCATGAATCGCGATCTGGGAAAGTGCTCTTATATTCGTTGTCTAAATCAGGAATTGTCCAACCGCTAGATAAATACATGCCAACTTTTCCGGTGAAGAAGTCGGTCGCGCCAATCGCATAGCTTGTATAGCCTGAATTGACTAAATCTTTTAAGAATTGGAAACCATTTTTCGTTTCGGTTTTATCAAAATAACCAGTCGCGGTTAAGCCATCCTCAGAGGTGAATGCGCCACCAGAGGCATAAATAAATGGATAGAGTAGATAAACTGCCATCTCATCTTTTGTCGCGTCAAGTCGCATATCGACCGCGGTCTTTCCGCTATTTTTAAGCTTTTCACAAACTTCTTTAAATTCCGAATAAGTCCATGGATTATCGACTGTGTATTTACTCACATCGATGCCGCAGTCGGAGAAAATTTTCTTGTTGTAATAAAATCCGGCGCTAGATTCTTGAATTGGAAGGCCATAAAGATCGCCTTTATATTTCGGAGTTGAAATAAACGAAGATGTCTCATCGCTAGAGACGATACTCGATAAATCATAAAGAATATTTCCTTCAGCATATGATGCGCAGTTTGGCGCGTCAAAAGTGACGATATCAGGAAGAGTTCCTTCAGTCTTTAAATTAATTAGCTCAGTCTCATATGATGAAGCGCCAGTAGTTCGCGCTTTAAAGGTCGCTCTCGCTTTTATCTTTTTCGAGGAATATTCGCTATTGAACGCGTCGATACGTTTTTTATACGCTTGTCCCTCCTTAGATTTAGAGTCGACATGGAACATGATTTTAACAATCGTGTTACCTTCGCTATCCTTTTCAGCTTCGCTTGAGGCAGAACTTGTCCCTCCTCCGCAGCTAGCTAACAAAGATGATAATGATAAAAGAAGTAAAATGTGTTTTTTCATAAGTATTAGTCATCCTTTCTTGTTTGCATTTTTTTCTTTCTAATGATGAAGAATATTATTAAAGCGATTCCAATAAGTAGAACCGCGCTTAAACAAGGAATAATTACCCATAAAGGATTGAATGATGATTTATCTTCCGCGTCTTTATTAGGTAAAGAATTAATCGCTTTAACTTCAACATAAAATGTTGTAGTTTCATTGATGGTAACTGAATTTGAACCAACCTTAAATAGTGAGCCAGGAAGAGTTAACACACCATTATTAATCGTGTATTGTTCACTAGTTAAGGAGACATCGTTAATAGATATAGAATTAATTTGATAAGAATTAATAAAGATATTGACATTATTTCCTTCAATGGCTTCTAAATCATTAAAGACATAACCTCGATCAATTGAACCTGTCTTAACGTTAAAGGTGAAATCAATATTTTCACCCTTGACGATAAATTCATATGTTTGATTATCTTTTAAGGTCTTTAAATAATTTTCATCAATTGTGATATTTCGACCATTGACTTTATATAAATCCCTATCGATTTTAGCGTTCTTATTCGTGGCATTGATAATTTCGTTAACGTATTGATCGCTACTTGTAACAATCGTTAAATTTCCAGATGAATAATCGTAATATTTCTTGCCTAGACATAGCGATTTAAAGGTAACTTTTGAGGCGCAGACATTAAGTCCGAGGTAGCCATTTTTCGGTTCATCTTCGTTTAGCGTTGCATTGATATAGGTAACATTATTAATCCTAACAACTACATCATTACCCATCACATCGACGCTAAAGATAATATTGTTTAAATCAATATTGCCTACATAGACATTTGCTATCTCTCTTTTATTCGACCATAACTTTGTTATCTTTGAATTATTATCGTAATTGGCGATGATATATTCGCTCATATCGAAGTTCGCTCTAAAGACGATGCCAAAGGCGACACCTTCATTAAGCGACAATTCGCTAGTTAAAGAGAAATCAGATTCGCTATTGCTTGATAAGATAAATCCATCGCCTGAAGATTGCTCTCCAATGATTCCAGAAGATGTTAAATACCATTGTCCAGATTTAATCGATGATGATGCAAAAGATAAATCGGTGCTAGCTGAACCGCCTAAAACATTGACATTGATGATTTTATTCTTTGTTCCGTTACTAACTTCAATTAGAGCATTTCCCATCGCCTTCGAGGTGATGATGGCCCCATAGCTTTTCTTTTCAAGGGAAACAACATCTTCGCCAGAGGTAATAGCCCAACTCAACGGTTTATTTAAGCTATCATGAGCAATTATCTTTTTCGATGTCGATAAAGACATATCTAAATTAATCTCATCATCGTTGAGATAGATGACACTTTCATCGCTATTTCCATCTTTCCAAATCGAGGAAATGTTATTAACTTTTAGTGAATTAATCGTCGCTTCTTCATTCACTTTTAGTGAAGCGCCTAACGAAGTAGGTGAGGCAAGCGTCAATACATAAAATGGATATTTATAATCTCCAGCAAATAGTTCAACTGAACCGTTATCAACAAGAAGATAGATGTTTGTGTTTTCCTCATCAATCTTTCCCGTTATATATTTACGGTGATAATTATTAAACGATAACCCGGCGTCACTTGTGTGCTCTCTGCTAACAAAATAACCATCAGCTTTTAAATAACCAATTGATGTATATTCATCCTCACCAACATTGACGCGTAATTCAAATTCAACTTCACCCTTAAAAGATAATTCAACCTCTAAAGTGTGGGAATTAACTTCGCTTAATAAATCATCATCGGGATTAATCGTTACATTTGTTTTATTAACCAATTCAGTTTTTAAAGATGTATTGTCTTTAATAATCGGTGTCTCGGTTAAAACGTATTCACCATTAACCTCGCTTAAGCCATATTTAACAGGTATCGTTTGGCCTCCGCCATTCCAGGAAGAACGGACATTAGCGAAGATGCCGCTATCAACTGAGTCAGAGGAATTGGGCACACCACTAAACCAGCTCATCGCAATCGATTCGCCAACAAAAGAAGATGAACTATCATCGATATAAAATGTTTGGGTTGCATATCTATCGCATCCATAATCCATCTTTTTTCCACTCGATAAAGATAACTGTGATAAATCACCTAACTTATCATCAGTAAAAACGATATTAGAACCATCATAGCTAATGCTTCCAACAAAATATTCACGTCCTGATATTGTTAAAACATCTTTTTTTCCATCATCAGTAGATAACTTAACAACATCAACGCATTCAGGGCGATAGACTTTAAACGATCCGGCGCTACTCCAATTAACTAAATCAGTAGACGTCAAGAAATAAACAGTATTCTCTCCCATATTAGAAACGCACATCCCAAAGCGTGTTTCACTAACGGATGATAAATCAAATATCTTCGGGTCGCGGCAATCTACTTTGTCGCCTGGAGCAACTATGTCTTGGCTAATCAATGCTCGTCTTGTCCAGGAAAATCCATCATCGCTAGTAATGATAACTTGGTCTTGCTTACTCCCATCACGAGTGTAAATCGCGAATAATCCATCATCATTACTAAACCAATTATATGAATCGATTAACGTAGACATACCTCTATGGTAAACAAATGCGCTGCCAGACCAAGCATAACCATCCCCGCTTCCAAATCCGAGCGTCCCATCATCAGGAAATAAAGCATAAGGAAGTTCTTCCCAATGAAGCAAATCTTCACTTCTTGCATGCCCCCAATACATATCGCCCCAATATTTAGAAAATGGATTAGTTTGATAATAGAGATGATAATAACCATTGAAATAAACTAAACCATTTGGGTCATTATTCCAGTGGGCGAATTGTGAGTAGTGATATACTTCTCGATATAGTTCGCTATAATAGGCATAATCTGATTTACCGATTTCAATTTCGCTAACATTAATCTTTGAATTAAAGGTGTTAAATCCGATATAACCACCAGTGTAAGTATCTAATGCATTTAAATCAATCTTAGAATCAACTCCAAAACGTTTGATATTATCGATATAAAATTCAGCATAAGCGTGACTATCTTCAATTGTTAAAATAACCTTGAAATAGAAGTCGCTATTAGAGGACAATCCTCTTTTAATCATCTTAAATTCACTATCAGTTGTAGTTGCTGAACCAATGAAGTTTTCTTCTTTATAGACCGTACTATTTAATACGCCTTCACTTTTAGAGAAATAGATGAGTTTACTCTTATTCTCATATCTATCAACGTTGAATAGCCAATAATGCGAATCTTCTTCTGAACCAATTAATACGCCTCCGGCTTGGCCAGAAACAAAACTAATCTTGCTCGTAAAGCAAAAGCTTTCATTATCTTGATAGGAGTTATCAAGAAGATGAAAACCATCTCCTTCACTTTCATAGCTATAACTAGAAGAGCTAGAAAGAGGAGCGACAACGCTAGTAAACACTGTTAAAAGAAGTAAAGCTTTCTCTAGCATGGCTTAAACTCCTTATCATAAATCGATAAAACCTCATCTAATGAAGGGAGATGATCGACCGCACCAAACCCAAGAGTGTTAAGCGAGCCCACAATATTAGCAATAGCAAATATCTTATCTAATGTATCTTTATCGAGTTCATCTAATTTCTTACCATCTAATTGATATAAAATCGCCCCAAAGAAAGCATCGCCCGCGCCGGTTGTATCAACAGGGTTAATCTTTATTGAATGAACTGTATTAGATAAAGAATTATAACGGTAAGCGCTTCCTTTTTCGCCTAAAGA
>CAVILR010000022.1:13129-15713 GCA_963643725.1 Lachnospiraceae bacterium
AAGAAAGAAAACGACCTTTCTCCTTTGCTATCAAGCGCGACAAAAGCCATCGTCGTATTTCGATCTTCGATTGTATCGATGAAATAGTCATCTAGTGATGAATTCTTAACATAATTGATTAGGAACGTTCCCATTAAGTCGTTACCAACAGCCCCGACAAATGAGGAATGACCACCTAATTTATTTATCGCCATCGCCACGTTAAAAGGTGCTCCCCCAACGCGTCGTTCAAAAGTGGAAATGCCATCTTTTTCTATTCCGATCATATCAACGAGAATTTCACCAATGACTGCGACCATAATTATTTACTTCTTTTTAAAATTGAATTTTGACTAATTTTGTCAAATAGATGGATATCTTTTTCATCAAAATCTAGATGGATGATATCGCCATTAACATATGTCTTAACATGATTAGATACAACAACTACTTCTTCCTCTTCTTTATCAAGCGAAGCATAGATTTGACTTGATGAACCTAGCACTTCATAAACGCTTACAAGGGCTTTTAAACCAGTTGGAGATAATTTAAGATGCTCCGCGCGAATGCCAAAAATAACTTGATGTTCTTTGCCATCGAGATAACTATCATCCATTTTTCGCATCTTCTTTGCATCTAGTCTTTTCTTAAAACCATTTTTAAAGGTGAGAGTTACAGTTTTATCTTTTGATGAATGAAGTGATACATCAAAGAAATTCATCTGAGGAGTTCCAATGAATCCTGCGACAAACATATTCGTTGGATAATTGAATAAATTCGTAGGAGTGTCGATTTGTTGAATGAAACCATCCTTCATCACGACAATGCGCGTTCCCATCGTCATCGCTTCAATTTGATCGTGCGTAACATAGATAAATGTGCTCTTGATTGAGTTGTGAAGTTTAACGATTTCTGAACGCATCGACGCGCGTAATTTAGCGTCAAGATTTGACAATGGCTCATCGAATAAAAATACTTTAGGGCCTCTAACCATCGCTCGACCTAAGGCGACACGTTGGCATTGACCGCCGCTCATCTGCGAGGGTTTGCGGTTGAGCAAATCATTAATACCTAAGATATCGGCAGCCCAATGCACCTTTTCATCAATCTCTTCTTTAGTTAAATGTCGATGAATTGTCTTTTCTGTTCCATCTTCTAAGGTAATTGTCTCTTCAACTTTTCTAAGCTTAAGCGAGAAGGCGATATTATCGTAGACGTTCATATGTGGATATAAGGCATAGCTTTGGAAGACCATCGCGATATCGCGGTTCATCGGTTCGACATTGTTCATGAGTTTATCGTCGATATATAGCTCGCCCGCGGATATATCTTCTAGACCAGCGATCATGCGAAGCGTCGTCGATTTTCCACATCCAGAAGGTCCAACAAAGACGATGAATTCGCCATCTTTGATATCCATGGAGAAATCATTGACAGCAACGACATCTTTAGGTTCTTCATATTTACCCTTCTTAAATATCTTCTTAAATAAAGAGACCTTTTCTCTAGAAGGATAAATCTTATAAATGTGTTTAAGTGATAAACTAGCCATATTACGCTGTTTCTCCCTGAATAAATGTTGTATCTAAGATATATTTGTCTTTAACTGGTTTTTTATTAATGCGTTCAAGCAATACTTCCACCGCTTTTTTTGCTAAGGCAGGAATATCTTGCTTAATTGATGTAAATACAGGAATTTGAATCCAATCTTGCATGCAACCATCAAAAGCAATGATATCAAGTTTTGGATTTAGACGATGTATTGCAAAGGCAAAGGCATCACTAGAGGCAAAACAAGCATCGATAGCTTTTTCTTTTTCTAGGTAATTCTTGGCCAATTTATATTCCTCTCCGTGTTTCATAACTAAGAATGATGAATGATTTTCTAAATGATGTTTGTTGATGAAGTCAATATATGCTTCATATCGTAGATTAACCTCAGATGACATCTCTGGTTTACCTCCGATAAAGCCAATGTGTCGTCTACCTTTCTTATACAAATATTCCAATGCGTTTATTGTTGAATCGTAGTTATTTGATGTTATGCAAGGAACGTCTTTGATGTGACGATCGATTGTCACTACCGGAATGTTGAAGTCAAATGGTAGATTGGCGTTATGAGTAACAAAGATAAGACCATCAACTTTGTTATGATGAATCAAATCAATCGATTCTTTTTCTTTCTCTAATTTATTGTCGCTTTCTAAGATGATGAGTGAATAGTTGTGTTTATATACTTCCTTATTGACCGCTTGAATGAATTTAGCGAAGAATGGATGGCTCATCAAAGGAATACATATTCCGATTAGATGAGTGGAATTATCTTTAAGAACCTTCCCAACAAAGTTAGGTTTATAATTGAGTTTTTTAATAGCTTCCTCAATCTTCTTCGCGCTTTTTTTCGAAAGCGAGCCCCCGTTGAAATAACGAGATACACTCGATTTAGAAACACCCGCTAGTTCAGCAACATCATAGATATTTGTCATGCTTATTGTTTTTTCATTCTTTTCTTCTTTAAAAGGATGAATCCTCCAATAGATAGGGCAGTCATAGCAATTACTATTACTGAAGTAATTATAATGGTGTTGTTATTAGAATTGTTAAG
>CAVILR010000023.1:0-15387 GCA_963643725.1 Lachnospiraceae bacterium
TTAGCGATTATATTCTTCTTTCTCATGCAGATTTTATATTTACATTAAATAAACAATTAAGAAATATGAATTGTTGTATAACACAACATTTGTTTCTTATTTGTTCTTAACTTTTATGTATTTCCTTCCATCATTTTCCAGTTTAATAAACTGTTCTTTGATTATATCAGTGAACGAAGAAATTGTCTTTTTATCTTTTAACTCATCTTCAGTAAATATATTCTTAGGATCAATGCTTTTTGAAATTAGCACATGATTAATATGAAATAACCTATATGGTTTAACCATGTAATAAAAATAGATTGGAGAACCACTCATAAGAGAGAAATAAGCCGTTCCATCGTGAAATTCTCCAAATTCATTAGGTTTGATATGTCCTTCAGGATAGATAGCAACAACCCCTTCCGCTTTTAAGGTGTTGATAACTTCTAAGAAACATGATGGGTCGCTTGATGCTGTATTCCTATCGTATTTAATACTTAATAAATGTTTAAGGATAAATGGCATCGTATCATAGATTTCTTTACCAACCACTATATGTACACGTCTAGATAAATAATGCATCGCTAGGATTGGCGCATCGCTAAAACCGCGATGCTTAGAGGCAATCAAACCTCTGCCTTTTATCTTTCTATCTTTTTTTGTTGCTCCATCAACATAATGAAATTTCGTTGGAAATATTATTTTCGTAGGTATGAATAACAAAAACTTAGTTAATTCTAAAAACCAACTCTTCGGATAAAACAAATCCTGAGTGTGATATTTCTTATATAAATTCATCTTACGTTTGAGTTCGAGAGTCTTGTTTCTTAGTAGTTCGCATAACTCTTTAACCTCTTCAGTAGATGGTTTATCACTTTTAACATAATCTCTTAGATAAATTGGCTCACCCATAATTATTCGCGTTCTTTTTAGCGATCCGTAATGCGGTTCAATATAATGAGGAATAATTGGAGCCCCACTTCTTAAAGCAAGATAAACAACAGAAGGTTTAAAAGTGTCCAATTTACCATTCTTTACTAAATGCCCTTCAGGGAAAATTGTTATGACTCCACCTTTAGAAAGAGTGTTCTCAGCTTCAGAGAAAAACGATAGATCGCTCCTTTCTCTATGAACGCAGATGCAATTCATAATCTTGCACATAAAACCTAAAAAAGGATGAGCATATATTGCTTCGCTTACGAGCATCCTTTGTTTTCTAAATGGATGCATAAAAATAATCGTAAAGAAATCTAAGATATGAGTGTGATTTGAAATGAATATTGCTTTGCCTTTAACTATAGGCGTCTTCTTAGAAGGATTTTCATAATAATAACGCTGGCGAATAAATAAAAAGAAGGAAGGAATCCCAGTTAATTTAAAAAGAAAACGCAACAAAAATTTAATCATTCTTTTCCTTAGCCTTTGTTAAAAACTTCTCATAAGAATATTTGCATCCGCAGTAGAGTTGTTGATAGAGGTTATATTGAATTCTCATCTCTCGAGCTACGTCGATGCCTTTATTCTTTTTAAAGTCGGAATAAAAATATGAAACATTCGGATATTTCTTTGAAATTTTTTCACCAATTTGATTTAAAACCTGCGAATTCTTTTGCCTGGAAATGCTCATAACAGTCGTGAAATAATCATAACCATTTTTCGAGGCGTAATTCATCGCTTCATCCATTCTCTTCTCATAGCAAATAAAGCATCTTTTATTTCCCTCAGGCATATCTTTATAAGGCTCTAAATCAATATTATATTTATCGTTATCATAATCAGTAACGATTATATCGACGTGCTCATGATAATCGTTTTCAAAATATATTAAGAATTTTTTAAGCTCTTCAAGACGTCTAAGATATTCTTCCTTGGGGTAGATATTTGAATTATTAAAATAGATTGTCACTTTAAAATGCGGGGTCAAATCTTTTAAAGGAAAAGTTGAGCATGGCCCGCAGCAGGCATGGAGTAAAAGACGCGGTTTTTCATTGCTTTCTTGGAGATTTGCCAAGATTTCGCGAGATTTTTTATAATAATTAATCTTCTCCATAAATAAACATTGAATCGCCAAATGAGAAGAAGCGATATCTTTGTTCTATCGCGTGATGATAGACTTCCATGGTAAATTCTCTTCCCATAAAGGCGCTGACGAGCATGATAAGCGTGGATTTAGGAAGATGGAAATTAGTAATCAAAGCATCGATGGCTTTATAGGTATAACCAGGCATGATGTAAATATTTGTATCTTCACTTGTTTCTTTAAAGACTCCGTATTTTTGGATATTAGCTTCCAAAGTTCTCGTCGCAGTTGTTCCAACAGCGATTATCCTTCGATGTTCTTTTTTCGCTAGATTAAGCCTATTAGCTACTTCTTTAGATATTTCGTAATGTTCAGTGTGCATATGATGTTTCTCAACATCTTTTTCTTTGACTGGTTTAAACGTACCTAAGCCAATTGTTAAGGTTATATCCAATATTTCTACGCCTTTTTCTTGAATGCGTTGTAATAATTCTTTTGTAAAATGAAACCCCGCGGTCGGCGCGGCGGCGCTGCCTAGCACTTTGGCGTAGACTGTTTGATAGGAATCATTATCTTCGCACTGCTTTTTAATATATGGAGGAAGAGGCATATTGCCAACTTCGTTTAATATTTCTAAAAAGATACCTTTATAAATAAATTTCATAATGCGAATGCCTTCATCATAGACTTCTAGGCACTCCGCTTTTAAGATGCCATCTTTAAAAGAAATAATCGTTCCCTTTTTGATGACTTTGGCATTCCCAGCTAAACATTCATAAACATCATCGCCTTTATCTTTTAAAAGCAATAATTCAACGTGCGCGCCTGTTTCTTCTTTTACACCAAATAGTCTTGCCGGAATGACTTTCGTATTATTTCTGACTAAGACATCACCTTTATGAAGATAGTCAATAATGTCATAAAAATGACCATCCGTATATGACTTTTTTGTCTTATTGATAAGTAGAAGGCGAGATTCATCTCGCTTAGAAGAAGGGCTTTGAGCGATAAGCTCTTCCGGTAAAGCAAAATCAAATAACGATATATCCATTTAAAAGCCTTTCTTTGAACCGTATTTTTTAAGCATCTCTTCTTTAAATTCTAAAAAGCGATCTTCTTTGATAGCTACACGCGCTTCTTCCATCATCTTGATGAGGAAGCGAATATTATGAATTGATAATAATCTTTTACCAAATGCCTCGTCTGCGACATAAAGATGTCGAAGGTAAGCTTTTGAGTAATTCTTACATGTATAGCAATCGCATTCATCATCTAAAGGTGAGAAATCATCTTTATATTTGGCATCGCGAATATTCACGCGTCCATGACTAGTCATCAACGCTCCATGTCTAGCGATACGTGTAGGCAAGACGCAGTCGAACATATCAACACCTTTTTCAATGCCTTCTAAAATATAATCAATAGAACCGATGCCCATTAAATAACGAGGTTTATCTTTTGGAAGATATTTAACCGAATAATCGACCATTTTCGAGAATACTTCCTTTGGCTCGCCAATCGATGTACCTCCAATTGAATAGCCAGGAAAATCCATTTTAGCGAGTTCTTTCGCGCAGTGTTCGCGGAGTTGTTCATATTCTCCTCCTTGAACGATGCCAAATAATGCTTGGTCATCTTTATGATGAGCATCTAGCCCTCTTTTCGCCCATCTAAGCGTTCTTTCAACAGATTTTTTTGCATATTTTTCATCCGCGGGATAAGGAATACATTCATCAAAGGACATGATAATATCCGCGCCTAACTTTTCTTCGATGCCAATTACACTTTCAGGAGTAAAAAACATTTTGTCACCATTTAGATGCGAACGGAATTCAACGCCTTCTTCACTAATCCTTCTATTTTCTTTTAATGAGAAAACTTGAAAGCCGCCAGAATCGGTGAGAATTGGGCCATCATAATTCATAAATTTATGAAGTCCGCCGGCTTTAGCGACTATATCTTCTCCTGGTCGAAGATGAAGATGATATGTATTTGCTAAAATAACGCCCGCGCCTAATGATTTAACCTCTTCAGGAGACAATGTCTTAACCGTGGCCAAGGTGCCAACAGGCATAAACATTGGCACTTCGACATCGCCATGAGGCGTATGTAAAATCCCATAACGGGCACCGCTATGTTTGTCTTCGTGAATTATTTCTAAATAAAATTTTGGCATCGTTAAATTATACTCTAGAATTATTCTTCGTTAACAATATCCTCATAATGAAGAAATTTTTTGCTCTTATCATCTTCATAAGACAATACTTCTAAAATGACAAAATTATCCTTGCTATCCTCCAGTAAATGAAGGATTTTATGCACGCGGCAATGCATCCTAACTTTCGCATCTTTAATAAAAAGCGCTTGGTTTTTGCTTAGATATTGAACGCCTTTGAATTTATCTTCTTCACTAGAATGAGAGGAACCAAACTTAAGAGCTAAATCCTTTTGATCGCTAGCTAAGGAAGATACACCTACGAGATCATCAACCTTTAAATTGTTTCCAGTTTCGCTTTGCTCACCTAGAAGCATACCGATAAATGAATAATCGATCATACTCGCCCAAGCGCAGCTCATCGCATATTTATGCCCAGACTTTGAATAAGCAATAATGTTGACTCCAGAAGAAAATGCACGTAATGACATAACTACCACCTAAAATTAAAATTCCTTTCCGCACGAATTGCTTTTAAAAAATAATCCTTTTTACCCATGATCATAAAAATAATATATCCAACCACAGAAACGGCGATAAATTCGCCGATAAAAACAGTCAATACGCTCATCCAAAATGGCGACTCAAGAAGAAAATAGAGCTCGGCTCCAACTACGAAGGCATTAATTAAAGATGGAATGAGTGAAGCGAAGAATAAATTTCTTAAAATCGAAATGAGTAAACAAGAAATAAGCGTTGCTAAGCCTCCAAATAAAACATCAAACATTCCTAAAGGAGACAAAAGATTAGATAAAACGCAACCTAGTGTTATTCCAATAACATAATCTCGTCTAAAGAAACATAATAAAACTAAGCATTCAGCGAGACGAACTTGTATTGCTCCAAAGGAAAATTCGCTAGTGAAAAATGTTAATAAAAAATAGATCGCCGCGACAATTCCATTATATGTAATCATTTTAACGACACTATTCATAATTCCTTGTTTTAAAGTGGTGAGGCAAGGTAACACTATTAAAGATTCTTAATGGCGTTAGCGATTAAATTCGCCACGGATAAAACTTTTACTCCTTCAATATTCTTTTCGATTGTATCAGTGACGATACAACCTTTGATATGTTTATCTAATGTACCACTAGAGAAAACAGCGTGCGTCGCACATATATAAACATCTTTTGCTCCTCGCTCTTTTAAAGCATCATAAGCATTATTTATTGTTCCGCACGTATCGATGATATCATCGACAATAACGCACGTTTTTCCACTTACATCACCGATAACATTAATAACTTCACTCGTGT
This sequence comes from Lachnospiraceae bacterium, assembly GCA_963643725.1. GTDB lineage: Bacteria > Bacillota_I > Bacilli_A > RFN20 > CAG-826 > Fiminaster. Next base: position 5,477 of record CAVILR010000023.1, read on the forward strand.
TAGGCGCTGGGCGTCTTTTATCGATAAAAGCTATTGATGCTCCATTAAACATCGAGCCTAAATCGCGGGCTCTTAATGCGCTGCCATGGTCAGGAGCGACCACCACAACATCTTTATGTGAAATTCCTAAATCAGTAAAATATTTGGCCATATATTCGCCAAATAATTCAGTTGGTTCGATATTGATAACCGGGCAGGAGAAAAAGCCTTGAATTTGTTGAGTGTGTAAATCTAGGGTAATAATCTTTTCGATTCCAACCGCAGTAAATAATGAGGCGACAACCTTTGCTGAAATTGGCTCGCCAAATCTTGCCACCCTGTCTTGCCTAGCATAGCCAAAATAAGGAACGATAAGATTCACTGATTTTGCTTCGCTATTTTTCAAAGCATCCGTAAACAATAGAATTTCAAAAATATTATCTTGGCTTGGGCTACAAGTCGATTGAACAATATAGACGTCTTTTCCTTTGACGTTGCTTAAATTTCTTGGCAAAATCTCGCCATCTGAGAATTTTTCGATATCAACTTTACCCAAAGGTATATCTAAAATTTTCGCGATTTTCTCTGCGAGCAATTTGTTTGTTGATAGATGGAAAATAATTAAGTTATTCATCGCTACGATATTTTACCATTTCATGATGGATATAAGAACAATCTTTTTGTTTAGCTCAGCCTTGGATATAGCTCGAGCGTTATTAACCTCATAGCCTAATTCTTTTAAATGAGTAAGTCCTTCAACGCCAGTAAACCAAAAGCGAATTCCATAATTCTCAAGGTTCCTATTTTTATCTTCTTTGCTAAATTCATGGAGAAGATAGTAAAGTTCGCCATTATAAAAGGCATAATTCTCTGGAAGATAATTAAGTTCAATATGTGAAAATCTTGCGAAGCGATAAATGGTAAATAATTGATCAAAAATCTTTTCATCGATATCGCTTTGAGATAACAATTTATCAATAGTTTCTTCACCAACATATTCAAAAAGAATCGATAACTCCTTCTTGCTACATTTAAGCATTCTAGGAACTTTAATTCCGTATTTAGTTATGTTTTTATAATCGTCAATTTCTTTTCGAAAAGAATCAATATCATCGAATGTTTTAAGATAGAATTTCTTGTTTTTCCTAGCAAGAAAAAACTCATGAGGATTAAGAGATTTTATAACCTCATATGTTCTTCTTTTAAATGTCTTAGACTCGTTCATTTGTATTCGTTATATTTCTTAGAACATCCTTTAACTTTATTGACCGGATATTTCTCTTCATTGCGTTTTAATTTTTCGAGCATAATCTCTTCGATATCGAGGTGATAGTGATCCGCCATAAGGGTGGCATAAAGAAAGACATCCGCTAATTCTTCTTTAACCTTATCAAGTGATTTTTCATGATCACTCCATTGAAAAACTTCTAATAGTTCACTCGCTTCAATACAAATCGACTTAGCAAGATTTTCTCCGCTATGAAACTGAGCCCAGTCTCTGTCATCGCGAAATTTCATTATTCGATTATATAATTCCTTATTCATAATCTATCCTTTTCTTTATAAATAATATAACGAAACAAAATTGTTCAATTAAAAAAGATAAAAAATAAAGGATTTTTAACCTGCATTTTCCACAATACGCAAAGTAATTTAGAAAAACATTCGATAAAATCTATATTGTGCTTTTTTCTATTAAAAAAGGGGTTGAACCCCTAATTTTATTTGCTTGCTTTTCCTTGGTTAGCAACTGCTTCCATTTGCTTTTTAAGTTCAGCTTCATCCATTAGATAATAATGATTGATCGCATTCATATCATCATCGAATTCATAAACTAATGGAACACCGGTAGGAATATTGACTCCAACGATTTCATCATCTTTCATATGGTCAAAATATTTCACCAATGCGCGTAAGGAATTGCCGTGGGCAACAACTAATACGCGTTTGCCTTGTTCCATTTCTTTTTTAATAACTTCTTCAAAATATGGAACGGCGCGAGCAACGGTCATCTCAAGAGATTCCGCGAGCGGTAAATCCTTTGGATCGACATCTCTAAATTGCGCTTGTAAAGCTGGATTACGTGGATCATCTTTTTCAAGTGATGGAGGTGGGCAATCGTATGAACGACGCCAAATCTTGACTTGGTCTTCACCATATTTGGCCGCGGTGTCAGCTTTATTAAGCCCTTGAAGAGCCCCATAATGACGTTCGTTTAAGCGCCAACTTTTATAAATAGGAAGCCATTCTCTATCGAGTTCAAAAAGAACATTATTCATCGTGTGAATTGCTCTTTTAAGAAGTGAGGTATGAACGACATCAAAATCATAGCCTTTATCCTTAAGGGTCTTGCCCGCGCGATGCGCTTCTTCGACACCTTTTTCCGATAATTCAACATCAGTCCAACCAGTGAAAAGGTTGAGTTTGTTCCATTCAGATTCGCCATGGCGAATAAGTACTAATTTGTGCATTTTATTTTCTCCTTTAAATTAGTCCGCTAAAGAGCCCATCGGGTCCCAAGGCTTGAGTTCAATTGGTTCTGCCTCATAGGCCTTTAGTTCTTCTTTTGTTAAATATTTTTTGTTGATGACGGCTTGGTAAGTATATTGATCAAACCAAGATGCAGACATCATATAATAACCGTTATGACCATTAACTGTTCCCCAAGAATTTTCAATTTTCCATTTGGTTGGAACACCTTCACGGATGGCAACTCCAGTAATGCACATCGCGTGATTCATCGCTGATGAACGATAATCGAGTGATTCGCCTTTATCCATCTTGATATCAAGTTCTAAAAGTGATTTGTAATCATATAATCTATCATCCCAAATGCCTTTTTCGCGGTCGCCATAATAGGCGACATCGCTACCAAACCAGACGATTTGATTGTCTTTGAGTTGAGAGATAATAAGCTCTTTGACTCTTTCCATAGGAAGATTTAAGTGCGTAACCTTTTTACCACCTAAAACATTGCCTAAATATTTAACCGTATAGGCTTTATTAAATGGTTTGTCTTTAGTTGGGGCGTTAATAACGCTTATATAATCATCAAGAGTTTTACCAACGTATTTGTCAAAGAAAGACATTGGGGTAAATCCTTTTTCGACATGACATTTGTTGTCCTTATCAGTGTATTCGAAATCAAATTTCTCTGGTGGCAATCCATAAACAGAAACTAACGCGCGATAGAAACGGTCCATATAATTTTGTTTGAGCTCACGCACCGCTTCCATTCCTTTATCTTTTTTAACGATGCGCGATTCACTAGCAAAATGACGAAGCTCAGCATTTAAAAGGGTGTTGATGTAGCGTGTTGCGCTGCTGGTAAAGGTTTCAGGATAAGCGTTTTTTGGACATACGCCATATTTTTTTACGACATTAACAAACATATCCCATTGCCCGCCATCGCCGACGCCATTTAGCATAAATTGAAGGGTGCGATCATCGTAATCAACATCTATTAAATCAATGAATGCTTCTAAGGTGAAATTAAGTTTTTCTAGTTTGTCATAGAAGGCAATATAGCTTTGCGATAATTCAAAGAATTTGATGTTTTTTTGCTTGCCGATAATTTCTCGCAAAACGTTTGTCGCAGCAAAAATCCAACAACGTCCTGATGCTTTTTGATTTGTCGCGTCCATCGTATCGACGTTAATATCGAAATTGAAATCCATGTCGCTGATGAAATCTTTGTTTAAACTTACGTTATGAATTTCACTATTGCTCAAGGCGTGTCTAGCAATTGTTCTCTCAGGAGAGGCTTTGTAGTCTACGAGCAATTTTTCTAAGTAATCTTTATCAATCGTTTTCATAAAAAAATAATCTCCTAACGACAATATTGTAGATAAGTTGCATAGCAAAGTCCACTAATACTATAATGAAAATATGAGTTACAAAAAATACGCAATTGTCGATTTACATCTGCATCTTGATGGTTCATTATCTCCTGAAGCAATAATTAAAGTTGCTAAGAAAGAAAACATCGCTTTACCTACATATAATGCAAACGAACTTCGACAATATTTAGAGGTCGATAACTCCTGCACCTCATTAAATGACTATCTCACAAAATTTGATATACCTAACAAAGTATTGCAAACTCCTTATGGCTTAAAAGAATGCACATTGGATTTACTAAATAGACTATCAACGCAAGGTTTAAAATACGTCGAAATAAGGATGGCTCCTCAACTTTCGACTCAAAAAGGCTTAAGCCAAGAAGAGGTTGTAACTTCTTTAATTTGCTCTATTAAAGAAGGCGAAAAAGAATTTGGAATCAAAGCAAATCTAATTCTTTGCTTAATGCGAGGAGATAAAAATAATAAGGAAAATCTAGAAACAGTAAAAGTAGCATCGAAATATTTATCTCGAGGAGTAGTTGCTCTTGATCTAGCCGGGGCTGAAGCGCTTTTCCCTAATGAGCGATTTGCTGATATGTTTCTTCTTGCAAGTAATTTAGAAATACCATTCACCATCCATGCTGGCGAGGCAAGTGGAAGTACAAGCGTTAAATCAGCATTAGCCTTTAACCCTAAAAGAATCGGCCACGGAATTCATGCGATTGAAGATGAAGAAATAGTAAATCATCTAGTCGAACATAAAATACCTTTAGAAATGTGCCCTAAATCAAATCTCGATACAAATACGGTCAATTCATTAAAAGATTATCCAATTAAAAAATTCATAGAAAAAGGTGTCATCGTAACGCTTAACACCGATGATATGACGGTCTCAAATACCACCTTAGAAAACGAATATAAATTGATGCATGAAATCGGCATAACTGATGAAGAATTGAGGCAAATCGCCATCAATTCCATCAATTCTGCTTTGATTAGCAAAAAAGAAAAGCAACTATTAATTAATTATTTAGAAAGTCTTTAATTGCCTTTAAAACAACATCAGGCTCTTCGTTATATCCGCAGTGATGAGAATGCTCTAGTAGCACCCATTTTGAGTTTTTAATTTCTTTATTCATTAGTTCGTTCATCGCTATTGAAGACTCGTCGTATTTCCCAGAAATGATTAATGTTGGCACATTGATATTCTTTAAATTTGTAGTCTCATCATAGCTAGCAAGTGTACCTGTTCCAAATAATTCATTTGGTCCCCATAACGAGTTATAAACAATTTTATTTAATTTAGGGAATCGTTTTCTTTTAGCGATGTATTTAAATTGTTTTTTCTTTCCAACGTGCTCTATGGAGAAATATTTAACTGCTGATTTATAAACCTTTTCATCATAAGGAAGACGATTATATTCGTTTATGATTGCCTCTTTATACGAGATAGGAAAATCCTCGATCATCTTTAGATGCTCCTCATTCCACATCTTTGTTGATGGAAGCGTTGAAAATAAAATCAGTTTTTTTAAGCCGATATGCTTACTTCTAGAGAAAAATAATAAAGCGAGCATCCCGCCCCAGGAATGTCCTAGAAGAATATATTGTTTAATCTTTAAATAAGATATGAGGTTTTCTAATTCGTGAACATAAGTATTAATATCTAGAATATCTTTATTATCATTAGGTACTTTTGAATATCCTGCACCGAATTGGTCATAAAAAATAATTGGATTATATTCGCCAATTTGTGAGAGAACTTCGTATTTCTCCGAACATCCACCTGGACCTCCATGAAGAAGGATGATAGGCGTGCCTTTAGCTAAATTGCCATAGATAACCGCGTGTGTTTTATATCCTAAAAAAGGGATATTAATCGTTTTTTTCCACATTTTTATTTTTTATTCTTTCTATTTGTAAGATAAGTTAAAGTCGATGCAGTAACAACTAAACCTAGTGAAGCGGCGACAATAGATAAAGCATTATTAACTTGTTTGCTTTGGCATTTCCCGTAATAGATATATCTAGCAAAGTGTTCACAGTTATTAATAACTAAGTTATAGTGATGACCTTTAAATTGAGGATTATCAACATATGTCTCAGCTCGTTTAACAACCTCATCACGTTCAAATGGTGAATCATATGGACTCATCACCTCTAAAACATCATCTTTAATAAATAAAGATAAAGGGGCTTTCCTAATCATAACATCTTTATAATTAGACACCGAATCGCTTACTGTACCAGAAAAATGAATGACCGTATTTTCATCAACAGCAATGCCAAAATGATAATATCCAGCCTTGCGCTTAACTCTTAATAAATCGCCTTTAATTACTGAATTACATTTAACGAAACTCATAACTGAATTTATTATATTTGATTGTAAATAAACTTACATTAAAATGTGCGTTTTGAATAAGTGAAACACGATTATTTTAAGCGACGAAACGAAAAAAATCGTCAAATCCGCTTAAATAATGTTGTGAAAATTTGTTTTCTTCTTATATTCAATTCGATTAAAAGCTAAATAAATCATCCAAGGTTAATACATTTGAAAAAACAGAATAGTAATTGTTTTTTGTAACTCCAAATGTACTAATTAACGTATTCTTAATCACGTACTTTTTACTGATTTTCTCCGACAGCAACTTTGTTCGATTATTTATTTTAAAGAAATATTCTTTATCAACTGTGAATGGATTGCTATAAAACTTTAATTCGCATAAATTGATGACATTGTCATTACGGTTTATAAGCAAATCAATTTGATAGCCATCTTCTTTACAACAAAACGCGCCGGAGGTGGTAATGACGCCAGATATACCTAATGCGTATTTAATTTGAGCTATATGATTAAAGCAAACATTCTCAAAGGCATAACCTCGCCATGAAGTTAATTTTTGACTAGTGACGTTTTGTGACCAGAAATTTTCATTGCCTTGTTTGCTAGAAACAAACGTTAAATAAAAAATAGAGAATAAATCAACAAGTTTATATCGTACTTCGCGTTTACTATAGCCAAACGGAACATATTTAATAATAAAGTCGCTAGCGATTAAAGCGTCAAGATATTTTGTTAATGTTCCTCCATCGCTTATTTTAATATTATTAACTATATCCTTTTTTGTATATCCAAGGTTGTTGGTGTAAAGAAATTGAACAATCTCTTTAGCTTTCTCACTAAAAGTAAAAATCGATCGAAAAAGCCTATCGTATTCAAGCGCTAATTTAGCGTTATTTTTAAAGAAGATATTATCGATGTTTTGAGGCAAGGAATATTTCGGGTCAATATAGTTAAGATAGAAAGGAATGCCGCCAAAAATCATATACGTATTAACAATATCGTATCGAGACATCTCAATGTTTCTGCTCTTAAAATAATCTTCACATCCCTTTAAGGAGAATGGAGTTAACTTAATCTCATAGGTCACTCGCCCATATAAACCACCATAATTATTAATTAGATTATTTTGAATCCAGGAAATTGCTGAACCACAGACGATGAGCATCAAATTATCTCTCGAGCAAGCAAACGAATTCCAAAAGCCTTCAAACGCTTTAATAAAATTCGATTTTTTTGTATCCATCCACGGCAATTCATCAATAAATATAACCATCCTTGAACCATTATCTTTATTAATGATTAATGTTTGTAATAAGCGAAAAGCTTCAAACCATGACTTAGGTAATTTAGTTGAACCACTTAATCCGCTGGCGATAAGAGAAGAATAAAACTGATCTAGTTGTCTTTTTAATTCACCCTCATAATCATTTTCTTCATCCGGCGACAAACCAGTGTGTTTAAAAAACAATCTATCTTTAAATACGTTGTAAATCAAATAAGTTTTACCGACTCTACGTCTTCCATAAACCGCGACAAACTCGGATTTATTTGAATTGTATAATCTTTCTAGTTCTTCAACTTCTCTTGTTCTTTCAATCATATAATTATTTTAAGCGATGAAACATATTTTTATATAGTATTTCGCTTATTTTCCTTTCACATTTACTATTTTAGCACAACAAAACGAGCGACGAAACGAAAAAAATACTCAAATCCGCTTAAAATAATTGATTACTAATTGTGGCAATAGTTTAAAGTTAGATATAAAAATCACCAACGCGATGAACCAGAAGTGCCATATGTCTTTGAAAGGTTGTTCCAGTTGGTGAAATTGCTATATGCACTTGAGGTATAAGTGAGTTGTCCATAACTCTTATTAACCACGTAAAAGAAGCTTAAACCATAAGCATCGCTCGCCTGACTCGTCTGCGCAACATTATATTCAACGACTTCTTCAAATGCGCTTAAGGTCGTCGAGATAGAATCAAGAGATTTAAATGTTGAATTTTGTTGAAGTAACGTCAAGAAATTTTTTGCGTCAAAAACACAATATTGGTAATAATAAGTATCGCCAAAATATTTCGTATTGTTAATAATTTTATTAAACGCAGTTACGTTTGATTTTGATTGTTCCAAAATAGATGTTAAATCACTAGCCATATTTTCCCAAGCATCTTTATAATCGCCTATTTTATTTAAGTTTAAATACGATAATGTTTGGTCACCGTTTCTTGCGCTTACGCCTCCATTATCTTCGATAAAGGAATCGACAATGCTTTTAAGTACTGAACTTGTTGATACGTTTAAAGGATCTGAATATAACGTTTTTAACCAAACATCATAATCCCAACCATAGCCCTCTTCACTTTCTTGCGAAGCGACCATGTAGTTAAAATAACCGCTATTGAATTCGGCGACATCTTGAACTTGCATCAAGCAAGCATCATAGCCAATCCATTCGAGCTTGTCTTTTCTTCCAACGCTATAAAAGGTGTTGGTTAATGCTTCTTTAACCTCAAAATCAGTTAAAGCATCATCGTTATAATTCTCATCATAGCAAACGCCTCCCATCGCTCCGCCATGATTCCACATGATTAAACCAGTGCGAGAGGCAGGATAATTAGTTAATCCCCATTCAAGGAAGCTTTGGAATGTCGATGTTTTGCCCATGCTAGCATTAGCTAAAGAGTCAACTTTATTAAGGCTATTATTCTTAACTTCCCAACGTTCAAGCTTGCTAGAACTAATGCCATATGTTGGACTCCACTTTTTTGCTCCACCAGTTTGGATAATGATATTGATATTGTCTGGTTTATTATTAACACTAAGCATTTCTTTAATATCACTAGAAGCTAAATAATAATATTGTCTAGTATCTTCATCATAACCGCTTTCTAGGTCAGCGCCGCACATATAAATCATAATGGTCCATGCATCAAGCGTCTTATCTGAAACAGTAACCTCGCAAGTTGTAATTATATTAGAACCAGTCTCGGAAACGGTAATGGTCGCTTCACCTGAAGAAATGCCAGTAATTAATCCTTCATCATTAACAGAGGCAATCGAAGCATCACTACTAGAATAAGTTAAATTATATTCAGCATCAGATGGACTAACTGTTGTATAAATCTGAGTGGTTTCACCGATATCTAACGCTCGACTTGTAAAATTAAGAGAAATATTTGTGATATTTGATATAGTTGAATCGTTACTATTATTAGAAATTGTCGATGAATTATTGCTTGATGAAAAATCAATCGAGCATCCGCTTAATGAGAAAGCTGCGATAGCAATTAATAAACCTATTTTGTATTTAGACATATCCATATACTCCTATTCTAAGCCTTTACCAAACTAATCGTGGCTTGATTATTACTAATTGATTTAACAGTAAATGACCATCCTAAATCCTTGCTACTATTTAATTTAGTTCCATTAACAAATTGAGTTTGATATTTGCTCATAGTAAATGTATCACCTGCACGGAATAATGATGAACTACTAAGCAATGATTCAGGTCTAAATGTTTCAGTTGTGTCATTTCTAATTAACTGGAGAAGGTTGTAATTGTAATACGACTCACCCATATATGAAAGATATGCCTGCCCATCTTTTCCTTCATATGTATTACTCATGCCATGATAAACCCAGGCTTCTTTATTAGGATTTGTTGTTAATCCAGAAGGAGATTTTGATGTTGAAGAAAAATATGCCAATCGAGCATCGACATGCCATAAACG
>CAVILR010000024.1:0-14851 GCA_963643725.1 Lachnospiraceae bacterium
CATTTGGACCGACCTATGATGAAATGCTTAATCCAGCACATCAAGATCCAAAAACCAGAGCGGAAGCTCTCAAGGCTCTAAAAGAAAATGAGCTTGACCCCATTAACTTGTTCAATATCACCTGGAAAAATGAACACGACCAAGTTAATAAGATTGTTCTTCCAAAAGAACTGACTGGCGTTGAAGCCAACATCGTTGTTCTTCTTGGAAAATATTTCCCATCAGGTTCGCATAAAGTTGGACCGGCATACGCTACACTCATGGAAGGATGTGTCGATGGCGAAATCATTCCGGGAAAACATACGATTTTAGGACCTTCTACCGGCAATTTCGGTATCGGCGTTTCCTATATCACCAATTTGATGAAATATGATGCAATTGTCATTATGCCTGACAACATGTCGAAAGAAAGATATGAACGTATATCGAAATATGGTGCGAAACTCGATTTGACTCCAGGTAGTGAATCGGATGTTATTCTTACGCTTGAAAGAACATATGAATTAAAGAAAAATCCGAACAACCGTACTTTAGCGCAGTTTGAATTATTACCTAACTATCGATTCCATCGCCATGTTACCGGAAATAGCTGCGTCGAAGCAGTTAAAGGTATTGGCAATGGCCGTATCGCTGCGTTTTGTTCCGCCCCTGGAAGTGCAGGTACATTAGCCGCGGGCGATCAAATCAAAGTCGCCTTCCCAGAATGTAAGGTCGTCGCTTTAGAACCACATGAATGTTCAACTCTCACCAATGGAGGATTAGGACAACATCGTATCGAAGGTATTGGCGATAAGATGATCACCTTAATTCACAATGTTTTAACTACTGACTTTATTACACAAATTATCGATGAAGATTGTGTTCGCGGTTTAGCAGTTATTCATGAAGGCACTGATGTATTAGTTAAACACGGCATTAAACCTGAAGTCGCTAAATCAATGGTCAATCTCTTTGGCGTTTCTGGTATTTGTAATATTTTAGGTTCGATTAAAATGGCTAAATATCTTAAACTTGGACCAAATGATAACGTCGTAACCATCGCAACCGATAGCTTTGATCGATATCCATCAGTCATGGAAGATTTACATAAACGCGAACTCGAAGTTACTGATAACGTCTTAGAAAGATGGTTTGAAGACGTGTTTGTTAACGCTGACACTCGTTATATTCTCGACACTCGTAGCGATGAAGCCAAAGAAAAATTATTCAAACAAAAAGAACGAGATTGGCTCAAATTCGGTTATTCTCAAGAATATCTTGATGAGATGAGAAAACCTGAATTCTGGGAGAAAGAATATAATAAGATTCACGACTACGATATCAAAATCAAAGAAATGCGTGGAAAGGAAGTTAAATAATGAAAGTACCTTTTGAAGAAGTTCTTAAAAAAGCTGAGTCGTATCAAAAAGATATGACAAAATTTCTTCGCGACATGATTGCGATTCCTAGCGAATCATGCGATGAGAAGAAAGTCGTTCTTCGCATCAAAGAAGAAATGGAAAAAGTTGGTTTCGATAAGATTGTTATCGATGGAATGGGTAATATCTTAGGATATGTCGGCCATGGAAAACATCTTATTGGTATGGATGCCCATATCGATACAGTCGGTATCGGCGAAATTAAAAACTGGACATTCGATCCTTATAAAGGATATGAAGACGATGTTCATATCGGCGGACGTGGTGCCTCCGATCAAGAAGGCGGCATGGCCTCGATGGTTTACGCCGCGAAGATTATTAAGGATTTACATTTAGAAGATGATTACACCTTATTAATCACCGGAACAGTTCAAGAAGAAGATTGTGATGGTTTATGCTGGAAATACATTATTGAGGAAGATAAGATTCGTCCTGAATTCGTAGTTTCAACCGAGCCAACAAGTTGCCGTATTTATCGCGGTCATCGTGGAAGGATGGAAATCAAAGTCAATGTTCGCGGTATATCTTGCCACGGAAGTGCACCGGAAAGAGGCGACAATGCCATTTATAAAATGGGACCAATTATTATGGACATCGAAAAGCTTAATAAAGAAGGCTTAGCTTATGACCCATTTTTAGGAAAAGGAACGGTTACAATTTCACAAATTTTCCACAAATCGCCATCAAGATGCGCGGTTGCGGATGGCTGTTGGATTAGTCTTGACCGCCGTTTAACAGTTGGTGAAAACGATAAAACCTCAATCGCAGAAATTCAAAATCTTCCATCGGTTAAGGCGGCAAATGCCGAAGTAACGATGTATGAATATTCTCGTCCTTCCTACACTGGATTAGCCTATCCAATTGAATGCTATTTCCCTACTTGGGTTATTCCTGAGGAATCTGTCTTTTGTCAATCGATGAAGGAAGGTTATCAAAAACTTTTCAACAAAGATCCAATTATCGATAAGTGGACATTCTCCACTAACGGGGTAACGATTATGGGTCGTTATGGCATTCCTTGCATCGGCTTTGGACCTGGTGATGAAAAGGAAGCGCACGCCCCTAACGAAAAAACGCGTAAACACGATTTGGTCGTCTGCGCAGCGATGTATGCAGTTTTGCCAAATCTATATTTAGAACATCTTGCGAAAGGAGAAAAATAATGAAGAAAATTGAACCAAGATTTGCTGGTCGTCATCTAATTACTTTAGAAGATTTTTCTAAAGAAGAAATCGACTACATGCTAGAAGTGTCGCATGAATTGAAAGATGCTTTTTACCGCAACGAGGAAACGCAATGGCTCGTCGGTAAAACCGGATTTTTAATGTTCTTTGAACAATCGACGAGAACAAGAAATTCCTTTGAGTCAGGGATGGCTCAACTTGGAGGACACGCAACATTCTTAGATACATCGATGATGCAAATTGCTCATGGAGAATCGGCTAAGGATACGGCGGTTATTCTCTCCTCATTTGGTCATATGATCGCTTGTAGATATTGTAACTGGGGACTAGGTAACAAATACATTCGTGAAATGGCTAAATGGTCAACTGTTCCTGTTATCAATTTACAATGCGATTTATTCCATCCAATGCAAGCTCTTGCCGATTTAATGACGATTGAAGATGAATTCAAAAAGGATATCAAACATCTTAAAGTATCGGTCATTTGGGCGATGGCGACTACGCATAAAAAACCTATTTCTGTTCCGGTTAGCCAAGTGCTTTTATTCCCTCGCTATGGAATCGATGTTACATTAGCCTATCCAGAAGGCTACGATTTACCTGATTGGGTTATTGAAAAAGCGCGAAAGAACGCTGCCGAGAATGGTGGTTCATTAACGATTACTCACGATATGGATGCCGCCTATAAAGATGCGGATGTCGTCTTCCCGAAAAACTGGGGTTCATGGGTAACAAATCAATCAACAACTGTTGTCGATGATGCTTTATTATCGCTTAAAGGTTGGAAATGCACACCTGATAAAATGGCTTTAGCTAAACCTCATTGTCGTTATATGCACGCCTTACCTGCTGACCGCGTCAACGAAGTTGTCGACGAGGTTATCGATGGGCCAAATTCTGTCATCTATCAAGAAGCAGAGAATAGAATTCACACCGCAAAAGCGGTTATGGCTCTATTTGTTCACGATAAATTGCCAAGCGATCGTCGTTAATATTTACTAAATTATTGGAAGCAAGTTCTTTATGGACTTGCTTTTAATTTTATGCTGCGCGTGTATAATATTTTTTGTGAAAAGTTTAAGAAATTTATATCGAATTGGTCGAGGGCCAAGCTCCTCTCATACGATTGGACCTGAAAGAGCGTGCCAATTTTTAAAAGACAAATATAGCGACGCCATCTCGGGTGATGTTACTCTTTATGGCTCATTAGCCTTTACAGGAAAAGGCCATTTGACTAATAAAGTCATAGAAGAGACATTTTCTCCAATTCCATTAAAAATAACATTTGATTATAAGACGAAGGTTGATTTTCCTAATACATTCGATGTCACCTTACATTTCGCCGATAGAGAAGATGTTATTCGTCGCGTTTATTCTCTCGGCGGAGGAGCGATTAAAATCGATGATGAAATTGAAGAAAATGAACCTGATATTTACCCTGAGAAGAATTTCCAGGAAATAAAAAATTTCTGTGCTAATAACAATTTATCATTGCCTCAATATGTTGAATATTATGAGGGTAAAGAGATTTGGGGATTTCTAAAAAACGTTTGGGACCAAATGTGCAAAACAATTCACGCTGGAATGATAACCACTGGTGAATTGCCAGGAAAATTGCATATTCAAAGGCGTGCGAGCAGTTTCTTAACACCATCTCATTTAAAAGAATCTAGCTTTTCTAGGTCGAATAGAATGATTGATGCCTATGCCTTTGCCACAAATGAAGAAAACGCCTCAGGCCATATTGTTGTCACAGCCCCGACTTGTGGAAGCGCCGGGACACTTCCAGCAGTGCTTATGCACCTCGTCGACCGTTATGAATTTAGCGATGATAAAATCGTTCGTGCACTTGCAGTCGCTGGCGTTATTGGCAATGTCGTTAAGACTAATGGTTCCATCTCTGGCGCGGAAGCTGGATGTCAGGCCGAGATTGGTACAGCCTGTTCGATGGCGGCCGCGGCGACATCATATTTAAAAGGCTTTAATATCGAGCAAATCGAATGCGCAGCTGAGGCGGCGATGGAACATTCCCTTGGTTTAACTTGTGATCCAGTAGAAGGATATGTTCAAATTCCTTGTATTGAGCGAAATGCGATCGCGGCCATGAAGGCACTCGCATCAACATATCTTGCTGAATACGCTTCATCATCTCATCGCGTTAGTTTTGATACGATTGTGCAAACGATGTTAGATACGGGGAAAGATTTAAAAACGAAATATCGCGAAACCGCGAAAGGCGGATTAGCAAAAGATTACATATTGCAAACTAAGAAGCAAAGAAGGCGATAGATTATGGATATAAAATTATTTAATTCACTTACGAATAAAGTTGATGAATTTAAACCTATTCATGAAGGAGAAGTATCGATATATTGCTGTGGCCCAACCGTCTATAACGACCCACATATTGGCAATGTGAGACCTCCAATCGTTTTCGATACATTGAGACGTTTTTTTGAATATATCGGTTATAAAGTTAAATATGTTTCTAACTATACCGATGTCGATGACAAGATTATTAATAAAGCGATTGAGGAAGGCAAAAGCGAAAAGGAAATTGCTGAGCGATACATCAAGGCTTATCAAGATGTTTTAAAATCCTTGAATGTTCTCCCTCAATATAAAAATCCGCGCGTCACTGAATACATGGATGACATCATTAAATATATTGCTGAGCTCATCGATGATAAAGCGGCATATGAAAAAGATGGCAATGTCTACTTTAAAGTATCGTCAGTGCCCGATTATGGCGTCTTATCTAATATCTCTAAAGATGATTTAGTCGTAGGGGCGAGAATTGAAGAAAATAGCGACAAAGAAAATCCCCTAGATTTCGTTTTATGGAAAAAGACGGATAAAGGCGTTCAATGGAATTCTCCTTGGGGACTTGGTCGTCCTGGATGGCATACTGAATGTTGCGTCATGATCAATTCTATCTTCAAAGGATTAATCGATATTCATGGAGGTGGATTTGACTTAAAATTCCCACATCACGAAAATGAAATAGCCCAGGAAAAGGCACACGACCATCGAAATATCGCCAATATATGGATGCATAATGGTTTTGTTAATCTCGATGAACAAAAGATGTCTAAGTCTTTAGGCAATGTAATATTAGCTAAGGACGCAGTTAGTCAATATGGTGGAAATGAATTAAGACTTTTAATTCTTTCAACTTATTATCGTTCACCTGTTAGCATCACTAAGGATACAGTTTCTTCTGCTAAAGCAGAAATTGAGAAGATGGATAAAACTTATTGCTCTCTTGCGGTAAAGATTCAATTGAACGATGGTAATTTAGACCTAAAGACTCCTAAGGAAAAGATTGAGCCATTTTTAAATGCTCTCGCGGATGATTTCAATACTTCTAATGCTTTGATGCATTTATATTCACTCATTAAAGTTATCAATATTGAATTGAGAAAAAATCCAATTAATTTAAAAGAATTAGAAGAAGATTTTGCTGCTTTAAAAGATATGTTATCTATTCTTGGAATTAAATTTGATTATCCAAAATTAACTCCTGAATTAAAAAATATTTATGAACAATATTTAAAGGCAAAGGAAAATAAGGATTTTGCTACTAGTGATAAGCTTCGACAAATTCTAATTAATAACCATATTTTATGAAAAAAGTTAAAAATGAGACTAATTTTAAAAAAGATGTGTCAAACTTGATATATGGGAGAAATCCGTTATTAAGTTTCATCGCTAATGGACAAGTTCAAAAGGTTTATTTGCAGGAAGGATTTAAAGACAAGAGAATTCTTGATGAGATTCATAAGAGCAAAACACCTACTGAATATGTGAGCGTTAACGAGCTGAACAGATTGACTAATTCTGCTAACCATCAAGGTGTAGTAGGGCTAATTAAACCGTTTCAGTATTCTTCTCTATCAGAAATTATTGCTAATTCTAAGAAGAGCGTTCAACCATTAGTGGTCATTCTTGACGGAATTAATGACCCTCAGAATCTTGGGGCCATAATTCGTTCTTGTGACGCTTTTAACGTCGATGGACTAATTATTAAATCGCATAACCAGGTACCAGTGAATATGACTGTTACTAAAGTTTCTACAGGGGCTACAAATTATGTCAAAATAGCCGTTGTCGCTAATTTGAGTAACGCCATTAAAGAGCTGAAGAAAAATGGTTTCTGGGTATATGCAAGCGATGGGAAAGCTAACGAAGACTACTCTAAGCAAAATTATCGAGGAAGCGTGGCTTTGATTTTAGGCTCAGAAGGTGATGGAATATCGCCTCTAGTACTACAAAATTCGGATATCATCATTAAAATTCCGATGATGGGCCACGTCAATTCACTTAATGTCAGCGTTGCTACCGGAATACTTCTATCTCGCATAAGACAATAATTAAAACTCCCTCCATCAAAGTAATATCGGAGGGGTTTTATATGAAAGTTATTTTAAGCGACGAACGCTTAATTGAACTATCAAAAGATAAGGGCGATAAGCACTATATTACGCTATTTAAGCGTTATAAAAAATTTGCAATAAGCATTATTAACGATGTTAGTAATTCACTTAACCAGGGCCGTATAGAATTTGACGACTGTTTCTTTGAATTTTATCAAAGCTTTGAAAAGGCGATGGAACGATTTAAGTCTAGTAAGGGTTTATTTTATGTTTTCTTTAAAGTGATTTTTAGAAGGCGGATAACCGCGAAGATGATTTCCTTTATTAAATCTAATGATGCCTTAGATCATTCAATATCATTAAATCAAGACACGGAAGAGGGCATCTCTTTAATGGATATGATCGAAAATGATAATGCCGATGATCCAATTGCTAGTTATAAATTGAATAACGCAAAACTATATTTAAGAGAAAAAACGGCCGGAAGAACATGCAAAAGCAATATCCGTTATAAAGCGATAGCGCTTCGCTCTGAAGGGCTTAGTTATCCAGAAATTGCCAAGAAATTAAGGACAACTGCCTCAAAAGTTCGCCGGATGATGAACATTGTCGATGACCTTCAATTTCAAAATGTCATGTTCGAATTAAAATAGTTTTTAAAATAATGAGTATAATTATTCATAACATATTAAGGAGAACGTTATGGCGGATTGTAATCATGAATGCGAGGGTTGTGAAGTAAACGATTGCGGTGAAAGAGAATTTAAAAAACTTGAACCGCATGCTGGAACACACATTAAAAAGATCTATGCGATTATAAGTGGCAAAGGTGGAGTTGGTAAATCCCTTGTTACCTCATTAATTGCTTCAACTGTTGCTAAAAAGGGCAAGAAGGTAGCGATCATGGACGCTGATGTAACTGGTCCTAGTATCCCTCAAGCCTTTGGCGTGGCTAACGAGATTCCTTACACTGATGAAACGACTATTTATCCGGTCGTCTCTAAGGGCGGAATTAAAATCATGTCGGCAAATTTGCTTCTTCAAGATAATGAAGCGCCAATAATTTGGCGGGGACCACTAGTCGCTGGATTTGTTCAACAACTATTCACTGATGTTGCATATGATGATATCGACTATATGTTTATCGATATGCCACCTGGAACAAGCGATATTCCATTGACGGTATTTCAACTTATTCCTATAGATGGCGTTATCGTTGTCAGTTCACCTCAAGAGCTCGTTTCGATGGTGGTTGCTAAATCAATCAATATGGCCAAGATGATGAATATCAAAGTCTTAGGCGTGGCTATGAATATGGCTTATATCAAATGTCCGAAATGCGATGAGAAGATAACTGTCTTTGGCAATGGTAAATATAAAGAAGATGTTGCAAAACATGGTCTAAAAGTTCTTGCTGAATTACCAATTGACCCAAAACTTGCTTCCTTAGTGGACCAAGGGAAAATTGAAGATTATTCAACAAATGAACTAGATGAGGTCGTCAAAACTATCTTCGAAAACAATTGATAGAGATTTGTCTCTTTTTAGTAGAACAAAACCTTATAGAAAATTGAATATTTATAGTTTGGTAGTTCATCAATTATTTAAATCGCTCACTTAATGATTTTTAAAATATTAAAAAAATATTGACTTTTATGAAGTTAAAGTCGTAATCTTGATAAAGCAAGATGTTAATAGGGTAACGGTCAATGAGAAAGAAAGTTATTTTAATTTGCCCCGAATGTTTGTCTAGAAACTATTCGACCACAAAAAAGGAAGGGGATAATCAACGTCTTGAAATCAAGAAATATTGCCCACGTTGCAATAAGATGACTTTGCATAAAGAAAGCAAGTGATAGGAGGTTACTCATGGGAGTTAAAAAATATTCGCAAGAAGTAATCAAAGAAGGCAAGCGTGTTCGCTGGCCGAAGAAAGAACAATTCTTTCCAACTTTAATTGCAGTTATCATCATTTGTTCATTTCTCGCTTTAATACTAACTATTGAAGACTGGGGAGCAGGAACTTTGATTGGTCAACTCAAGGAATTGTTCGCTGGACTTAAGAAGGAAACTACTTCATCCAGTGAGAGCACAAGTGAAGTTGAAACCGCATTGGCGGTTATTCGCTTCCTAGTTAGGAGATAGTTATGGCGGAATTAGCAGATAAACACTGGTACATTGTTAACACTTATTCTCAACATGAGAAAAAGGTCGCCGACAATTTACGTCGAAGAGTTGAAACATTGGGTTTACAAGATTTTATCTTCAACGTATTAGTCGCCGAACAAGAAGTGCCAGTTATCGATAAAGAAACTGGTCTACCAAAACCTGGTAAGACAAAAATGAAAAACCTTTATCCAGGTTATATCTTTGTTGAAATGATCATGACGGACAAGGTTTGGTATTATGTTCGTAACACTCCTGGTGTCACCGGTATCGCCGGTTCAGCTGGTGGAGGTCAAAAGCCAACTCCTGTTTCTCGAACGGAAATGGAACCAGTGTTGAAACGTATGAACTTAATCGATATGGCGATGTATGAAAATTATAACATTGGCGATCGCATTAAAGTTATCCGTGGACCTCTTGAAGGTACTGAAGGTAAAATCCTTTCAATCGATAAGGATACAGGCGCTTGTCGAGTTGAAACAATCTTCTTTGGTCGTCCAACTCCTGTCGATGTTGATTTCTCTGAAATCGAAAGATTATAAAATCATTAAGCTGTCGATGTATTCGACGGCTTTTTATCTCTAAATTATGAAAAAGTTATTAAGAAACGTATCTTTATTGTCTCTTATTATTGGAGCAACTTTTTCATTGCAAAATAATGCTTCATCTAACGCGATTGAAACAAGCGCGGCAAGCTTACCAACTTCAATTAATTTAAAAAATAACACTGATAAAGAAATTCGTGCATATTATTCAGATTTAAATGATTTATCTGAGGAAGAACGCAGAGGCACAAATCTATTAAAGAATCTAAAAACGATATTAATAAAAAACTTTAAATACTATGGCTATGATGATGTTTGGCAAATTTATGAAATAACTGATAGGGATTGGACATTGTCTCCTGCTGAGAATGACACAAGCGGTGACACTGTATATGATTCTTCAACCAATAGTTACACAAAATACACCTATGGAACAAGTTCTAGTAATGTAGGAAATAATCCATATATTCATGCTATATATCGAGATCAAACTAGTGATAATAGAAAAATCAGAGCGTGGGATGATCATACATCAGAAGACAAAGATGGAGTTGACTATGGTTATTTAAATCGCGAACACGTATGGCCTCAATCGTATGGGTTTAAGGCTTCATCTGGGGCTAAGGGTCCTGCTGGAACAGATGTTCATCATTTGATGGCCGCGGATGGACCTGTTAATTCATCACTTCATAACAATAATATTTATGGATTTGTTGATACTAATGATAATGAGGAATATACCTCTGGTGACAGCGCTAATGCGACTGAAGATAATAAAAGAGGAAAAAGTGTTCGTTCATACATTAATAGCACTGTCTTTGAACCGATTGATGAGAATAAAGGTGATATTGCTAGAGCAACATTTTATATGTGCGCAATGTACAACTCATACGATGGTTCAGAGCCATCTAGTTTTAATCCTAATTTAGCCTTATCCAATAAAGATGTTTTTACTGATTCGAGCATAACAACATCGAAGAATAGCCCTGCTGAATATGGTTTACTTAATGACCTTTTAGCCTGGAACTATATGGATTCTGTTGATGAATATGAGACTCATCGAAACAATCTTATTTATAACAATTACCAATATAATCGAAATCCATTTGTTGATTTCCCTCAATGGGCGGATTTGATATGGGGAGATAAAAATGTTGAAGGTTGTTACGCTAATCCAGCTACCGATGTTATTGGTGGTAACCAAAATAGTGATTATGTTGTTTTATCTGAAAGCAATTATACATTGCCTTTATCCTCTTCAATTGATATTGTTGCAACCACTAATGCGAGTTCGATATCAATTACAACTAGCGACCCAAATAATGTTATAAGTGCGACAGTTAATGACAAAGTTATCAGCGTTACATCAAATAGTAATAACATTGGAACCGCGGTTATAACTGTAACAGCGGGCAATTCATCAACAACTTGTTCTATAACAGTCACCAATTCTATCATTCTTAACAAAGATTCTATTTACTTAAATACAGGAGAGTCGACAACTATAACAGCAAATGAAGAAGTCTCCTGGAGCGTAGATAACTCGCTATTAACGTTAAGCGAAACAACAGGAACAACAATTTCTCTTTCTGCTTCTGAGATAGAAGAAGATGTTGATGTAATCCTAACTGCATCGAAAGATGGGAAATATCCAGCAACATGCACTGTTCATTTACTTGCCGAAGTATTCAATGATGAGAGCGCATCTATAGTTTTTCCTTCGAATAATAGTTCTTCTGATGGCAGCGGCATATCTGGATGGAATAATAATGAACACCCATTTCCTTCCGGATATAAATATTTATCAATTTCAAGTGATGCATCAGTTGAAGCAGCAAAGTTTAATAAAGTTTACTACGGCAAAAGTGGATATGGTTTGAAGTTAGGAACAAACGAGATTTCTGGTTCGTTAACTATTGTATTAAATCAATCTGCATTAAACGGTCTTAAAATATCATCAATCAACATTGAGACGAGTCCTTATTATAAAAATGCGACAGACAAGGATAAAGCTACATTTAATGTAGACTCATACATTGACGAAACAAATTATAAATCAATTTCGTTTGATCCTTCTGATGGAGGCACAATGGTATTTGAGAATCCGACCTCTCTTACTAAAATAATTTTTTCAGCTGACAATAATTTAAAAAGTCAAAAGAGAGCGTATTTAAAAAGCGTTACATTTAATTTTTATTCCATCGATACATTCGCTAGTGACTTTATGGATTTAACCGATGATGGTTGCGCTTATTCAAAGTTAAATAACTGGGTTGATGTCAGCGATAAACTTTCTAATGTTTGGCCAACTGCAAGCACAAAATATGATTATTTAAGTGATACCCAAAAGAGCAAGGTTGTTGAAACAACTGCATCCGAGGAGAGTGACGCGACAACAATTCAGACCGCGATGGCGCGTTATGACCACATCATCAGAAGATATGAATCAGAAACAATAAATAATTTTATAGGTAGAGGAACGACTAGTAATAGGATTAACCTCATCGCTAATGATGATGATTTCGCGATAGCGTTAATCGTGGCAATAGCACTTTTCTCAATTACAATTTGTTCAGGATTTATCGTCGTTAAAAAGCATAAACGTGACTAGGTCACTTTATTTCTAATTTATTTAGTACAACAATTTGTTTATATTTCGCATGAAATTAAGCAAAAGCCTTGTACGTTTTATCTTATTTTGTGTTACCGTCAGTAGTTTTTCTTTTTCCTTAATTGCTTCTAAGAATAATGACCATGAATTAAGGGTTGATTCTAACGGGTTAACAACCACTCTTCCAACGGCGATTAATTTGAATCAGGTTAATGATTCTTCTATACGTACGTATTATTCTTCACTCAATAGCATGAATGAATCTGAACTAAGAGGAACGAATTTATTAAAGAATTTAAAACCAATATTAAGAACTAACTTCTCGTGGTTTAACTATACAAAAATATGGTCGATTTATGAAATAACTGATAGAGATTGGAATCTTTCTCCCACTTCAGAGATAAGTGGATATAATTCATCCACAAATACAATTTCTTCATATACGTATGGTACAAGCGCGACAAACTCGGGAAGTAACCCTTATGTTCGCCCTCTTTATCGCGATTCAACAAAAAGCGATAACATAAGGGCGTGGGATTCTCATTCGACTGGTAATTATTTTAACCGTGAACACGTGTGGATGAAATCATATGGGTTAGGTGCACAAAACCAGAAAAAAGACTACGAAAGTGGACCAGCGGGTACCGACTTACATCATTTAATGGCTTCAGATGGCTATGTTAATAATTATGTTCATAATGATTTAGCCTATGGAATGGTTGTAACGCAATCGACATCAAATGCTAAGCAAGGAGATAGAAATTCAACTATCTTAAATATTCGGGGAACTGACGATAATGGTAACGAAGTATTTCAACCATTGTTAGAGCATCGAGGCGACATTGCTCGCGCATTGTTTTATATGTGCGCAAATTACAATTTCTATAACGGAGCTTCTTCAACTCCTCTAACTGATCCTAATCTCATTCTTAGCGATTCACCTAATAAAGGAACTGAGCCCACAAGCGTATCTCAACCATCTAATCTCGGTTATATTTCAACATTACTTCAATGGAATAAAGATGATCCAGTCGATGCATATGAAAAGAGGAGAAATGATTTGATATTTAATAATTTCCAATTTAATCGCAATCCATTTATTGATTTTCCTGGATGGGCGGATTTGATTTGGGGAGATAAGAATTTAACGGGATATAAAGCTAATCCATCAACCGATACGATTAATGGATTTAATAATGATGAACAACCATCAACTGATTATGTTTCTTTAGATAAATCATCTATTTCTTTGGAGGTGGGGAATTCATCATCATTAACTGCCTCTAGTAATGGGACAGTATCTTGGAACGTTTCCTCTAGCGATATCATTTCTCTAAATTCTAATGGAAATAACGTTACTATTAACGCGATTAATCCAGGAACTGCCACGATAACCGCATCATTTAATAATGTTTCTGCCTCGTGTTCTGTTATGGTAACCGCTCCATTGACGACGACATTATCAATAGATAAAACATCACTTTCTTTAAGTGAAGGTGATAACGGTGTTATAACTGCTAACAAGAATGCATCGTGGTCAGTCTCGTCTCAAGATATTGTTGAACTTTCATCTACAAGCGGTAGCTTAATAACGGTCAACGCAATTAAGGAAGGGACGTGTACGATTATCGTTAGTGATGGTGAAACTACTTTGCAATGCATGGTCTCAGTTAGTAAAGCAACAATCCCATCCTCAGAAAATAAAGTAACGACAATCAAAGGAAGCGATACATTTTCTCCCCCTCTTCCTACCGTAAAGAATAATGTTACAAGTTCTACTACCTATAAGCATTCTAATTCTTCTTTATCTTTTGGCATTTCATATGCCTATATTTATCAAGGAAATTTTCTGTTTTTTGTAAATAATACAAATAAACCTTTTATTTATAACAAGGAAAGTCTAGGAACGATTTCTAAGATTAATATAACGTATTCATCAACTACAGGTGTTAATGGAAAAGTGGGAATTTATTTAAGTTCAACTGAACTTTCCAGTTATCAATCTAGCGATAACACGATTGATGTGAAGAAGTCTGAATCACGAAAAAAAGAAAATACGAATAATATTCCAAATTATGGATATTTTCAAATAGCAATCGCAGACAATAACGTGCAAATCTCATCTATTGAGATAACCTACTCTCTTTATACAGCCTCATTATTTGCTAGCGAGTTCTTGAATACGATGAACTGCGATCCTCAAGGAATAAGACAAGCGAGCTCCTCTAATTGGCTAATAACGCAAAATAAATTCAATACATTAAACTCAGTTGAAAAGGATATTCTTAGAACTAAAATAGCGAACATAAATGGTGATAATTTAGAAAGATGTGTTCATCAATATGACTACATCATTAGTAAATATGGAACAAATGATTTTCCCGATTATATGCAGAGGTTATCTACTAACCAACTAGGGAACATTAAATACATAAATGATAAGAACTCACAAGTTGTTATCTTGATTGTAACCTTATCATTTTCGTCAATCGTTCTTGGAGTGTTCATATTAACTAAAAAGCGCGACAGAACTAAGCAAATGTAAGCGCAA
>CAVILR010000025.1:0-5272 GCA_963643725.1 Lachnospiraceae bacterium
TTTCATCGATTTCTGGTTATCTATTAGTTCGACGAAAAAGGCATTAATTAGCACTCTTTATTTACTTTTTAGATGATTAAAATTATTATTTTAGAAACGCAAAGGGAAAGAAAACATATGAAAAGAAACAAAATACTTATGCTCTTAGCTACGGCTAGTTTACTTTTAAGTGGTTGTAATGAAGATAATTCAAGTTCTATATCATCATCGACTTCTACAAGCGATAATGGAGATAGCAGTTCATCTTCCACCAGTGGAGGTGATAAAGAAACTAGTGTTGCCACCGATTGGAGCAGCTCAATTAAGACATTGTTAAAAACTTATTCAGGTGAGGTTTTACCATATCCAGAAAAATTTACTGACGGAAGCAAATTATCCTCTTCGGTTGACGAAGATTATGGATATTTAATTATTAGTTATAAGTCGAGCACCTTTTTATTGGATGATTATTATAAGGCGTTAGAGACCAAAAATTGGAATACGATTATTAGTTACAATAACAATCCTTATCAATTAGGCTATGACAGTTCAGATAATGAAATAAATAAATACGAATCTACAAAGGCATCAAGCGATGGTGCGACCGCTTATGATGTGTCCTATTATTTTGTTAACGGATACAACTATATCATTTGTCAGAATTCTTTGGTCGCATCAAAAACTACTGCGACTGAGTGGTCAGATGATGAAAAGGCATCTTTTAAATATGCCATAACAATTGACGATATTCCATTTATCCAATTAGGAAGCGATGTAACTGTTACGTCAGCTTTAGATTCCTATTATGTTGGTGAAGATGAAGTCAGCATCGAAAGTTTTTATTTCGAAGATTTGACCAGAACTTATGCCGAAACATTGATTAGTGATGGATATACGGTTGATAAAGAGCAATCTGAACAATACGATATGTTCGTTTTGAGCAAAGATTTAATGGATGGCGAAAATAAAGTAGCCACAATTTACGTTGAAATGTATTTCTTCGGATATAATTACATTAATTTTATCTATGAACCTGTTAAAACCTCTGTTAGCAAATTCCCTAGCAGTTTATTTGATAAAGTTTCGGGTTATGAAATTCCTTCATTTACCGCGTCAAGTTATACATATTACATCAAAAATGGCGATATCCATTTAAGCGGTGAGACATCAACTTCTATAGTAGAGACATATGAAGCAGCATTAACTGATGCTGGTTTTGTTGTGTATTGGTTCTTTTCTTATTACGCCCAAACATTTGAAGAAGATGTATTTATTTACTTTTACGATAATTATGATGATGATGACTCATCAATTATTTCTTTCGAATTAGTCGTCTCATTTACTAGCCCATCAACTCCTATCACAAAGGAATGGCCATCTAGTAAGATTACTACCACCTTATCATCCTTAGGTATTAAGGGAGTTGATGTCCCTTCACCTACATTTACTCTTGGCGAAAACGATAAAGGCTTTAAATATTATGAAGAGACAGACGATGATAAGAATGTAACTGGTTCAGTCGTTGAGATTTATGATATAGATAGAACACATTTCGCTTCTTATATTGAAACGTTAAAAAATAGTCTTTGGTGGGTTTTAGATTCAACTGATAGCAGTTATTCTATTGAAGATCCAACAGGTGCATTAAAAATTGATGTTAGTTATGAAAAACCTATTACGTATGTTGTTATAAGTAACGGATCTGGAAAACAACATGAAGCGACTTTTGCATTTAGTTCTAGTAGCGTGACCGTCGGTCAAGGCAAAAGTAAATCCTTATCACTTATTCAACAGATGTTACCTGAAGGAACGATTACCTATTCTTCCTCTGATGAAACAAATAAAATCACAGTTGATGATAATGGTGTTGTTTCTGTTTCTAGCGATGCTGAACTCAATAGCACGGCGACAATAACAGCGACTCTAACTTATGGAAGCGAAACAAAAACCGCGACATGTGAAGTGAAGGTCGTCAATGAGGTTATTGACACTATTACGCGTGAGACATTATTAAATGGTGCAAAGGCCGAAAATAAGTATAAAAACTATAACTTAACCAGTTCTGAATCATCAGTTGATTATACTTTCTGCGCATATTTATATGAAGGTTGCATTCAATTAAATAAGAAAAACAGCAATTCAACTCCAGTTGGTATCGTCGCCTCATCTAGCGATAAAGTTTGCTCGTCGATTACCTTTAATTTCAATGCCACTAAATCGGTTAATAAAGGTCAAGGATTTGCCATTTATGGAAGCGATAGCGCTATATCGTTAACGGATTTATATTCCAACACGAGCTCATTAACTAAAGTGGGCGAAGCTATTTATGATGGCACTTCATCATTAACTATTAAATTAACTGGCGAATATAAATATATTGGTATTGTTTGCACTATAAATGCTCAATATTTAGATTCAATTTCATTTACATGGCATTAATCTCATTATAAATTACTATCAGCATGAAAAATCAATCTCGTGGTCGCGAATTTATTCGCTTTGTTATATGCGGGTTAGCGTCAGCGATTTCTGACTATCTAGTTTGTCAATTAGTCATTTTTATAATTGGCAATGCTTTAAATCATTATGTTTTAACTGCTTTATCAACTTTCTTTGGCTTTTTAATTGGTGTTGTCGTCAATTATTTTATTTCCACCTATTGGGTATATCAAAATGTTGATAAAGACATTAAGACTAAAAGTCCTAAATTCGTTACCTTCTTTGTCATCTTTTCTTTGATCGCTTTATTCTTATCGATTGGCACGATGCTTTTATGTAACCTAGTCGTTGAAAAAGGTATTGGCTTAGAGAGTATTGTCGAATTATCGATTGTTGATTTATTTAAGCAATATGGCATTCATTTTATTTCCCAAGGTATATTCTGGGCATACGCTATATCGTTTGTATTAAAGACTTTAGTGGGACTTATCTGGAATTATTTCACACGAAAGTATATTTTATATAAGGAACCAAAGGAAGAATGATGAGAGCATTATTTTTATATAGCGATAAATCTGGTAAGAGTAAGGCCATTAAATATCATGACTATATCGTTACTAGATTATTAGAAAAATATGAAGTTTCATCAGTTAAATGTCCTTCATTGGAAGTCTTTGAAACGCGGATAAAAACCGCGAAAGAAAAAGGTTATGATGTTTTAGTTATCGCTGGAGGCGATGGAACCTTTTCTCGTGCGGTTAACGTTTTAGCCCCTCTAGAAGAGAAGGATAGACCAACATTAGGATATATCCCAACTGGCACGATTAACGATGCCGGGAAGACTTTAGGTATTTATCATTCGATTAAAAAAGCGGTGGATATCATTTTAAAGGGTCATTCTATTAAGGTTGATATCGGAAAAGTTAATAATTCTTTTTTCTTATTTGTTCTCGCCATCGGGCGATATAGTGATATTAGCTATGTCGTTTCACAAAAAAAGAAACGTAGAATTGGTCCATTATCATATTATCTACTCGCAGTTAAAGAAGCATTTAAACCAAAAAGAGTTAAGGCGACACTTATCGCTGATGGGATAAGGATGGAAGTTGTTACTCCCTTTGTTTTGATTATGAATTCCTTATACGTTGGAGGATTTCCTGTCAATTTTTCTAATTCTATCACCGATGGTCAATTTGATGTCTATCTAACTAAGCCTGGTCTATTTAATGGCTTACTTCATTTTCTATTCTTCAAGGTTAAAACCAAACATATCCGTTGCTCACACCTACAAGTTAAGACTAGCGAATCATCCCCTTGGTGCGTGGATGGGGAAAAAGGGATGAAGGGCGACATCAATATCATCTGCCTCCCTCATCACTTAAACGTCTTTGTTAACCCTTCTTTTCTTGCAAAAGTTCAACGAAAATAGTCATTTTGGCCTAAATTAGTCAAAATCTATGCAAAAACCCGATATTTTTTTAAAAAAAGTCTATCATTTTAAAATATTTATATTTAAAATAGTATTTAGTTTTGAAAGGAAATTAAAAAAATGAAAAGATCAGTTAAACACTTAATGGTCCTATCGATTGTCTTTACGATTATCTCGGCAGTGATATTTGTTCTCCTTCCTTTAATCGTTCAAGCGATTGCAAATGCCGGTGGACCTGGTGAGTTGTTGCTCGGCAATTCTTTGACGACCTTCATCAATGATGCAAGCGCGGCGAATGGATTTGTCTATTCGGGTAACCTCTTACTCGATATGCTCGTTGGCACAGTATTTTCTTTGATGGGGATTTTCAATTTTGATGCATTGACACCATATTCATTGTCCGCCTTCTTAGTCCTCTGTGTTTTCGCACTTATTTGGCTCTTATGGTTAATTATGACAATCGTTCATAGAAAACCGAAATCTGTCGGACCTTTGGTTGTTAGCTTATTTACATTCTCAATCACCTATTTTATGGTCTATTGCTATGAATTTATGGCGGTTAATATGTATGATACCTACGTCAATATGCTCACATATTCGATGGCCCTTCTTGCTAATGGAGCGCCGATATACGCGATTATAACCATGTGCGTCGTTCTCGTCTTTGCATTAGCGATCTTCATCTTCATATTCACTCATGCGATGATTGATTTGTGCAGCAAACGCCGTTTCTATGAAGATGGCAGCGCATTAGAAAAACCAATCGACCAAGATGATATCACCTCGGTCGATGAACTTCGTAAATTGCTCGATGAAGAAGTTGCTCCAACTCCTATTAAGGAAGAAGTAAAACCTGCTCCTGCACCTGCTCCTACTCCAGTTGTTGCGCCAGCTCCTCAACCAGTGAGCTCTCAACCATTTGTTTTACAACAATTCTTCGGCGGTGCGCCAATGCAACAAAATCTACCTGCACCTGAGAAAAAGGAGGAAGTAAAACCTACACCTACACCTAGCGAACCTTCAATTAGTAAAGAAGAACTTCGCAAGATTATTAAAGATGAAGTAACTAGCTCAGTCGACCACGTCGTCGCTAGCGACATCATGCACGGCGAACTACCAACAGGACACGGAAACGAAATTCGCTCCATCGTCCACGAAGAGGTTGTCGCCGCCCTTGGCAATATGCCTAAACCTGAAGTTGAAGTCAAAACTGAGGATAAACCATTCCCTTTTGATGAAATGCGTCAATTAATCCACGATGAAGTCAATAACCTCATCAGCGGAGAAGTTCGCAAAATCGTTCGTGAAGAACTCGATGAAGTTACGGTTAAAGCATTACCAGCTTATGAGCCTCAACCGCAAATAATTAAGGAAATTATTCGCGTGGAAACTGCACCAGCTAAGGAAGAGGTAAAGGAAGAAGTT
>CAVILR010000025.1:5623-14426 GCA_963643725.1 Lachnospiraceae bacterium
AAGACATATGTGAAAATTACTATCGCTGGCAAGAGCTTAAAATTATATTTTGCTCTCGATCCAAACGATTATAAGGATTCAACTCTTCCAATCTCTGATGCCGGACATAAAGGAATCTATAAAGACATTCCTCTCGTCTTCAAAGTCAAATCCGACCTCAGCTTAAGAAGAGCTAAACAACTCGTCAATGAAGCGATGGCCAAAGATGGTCTAAGCCAAGGCGAAGTCGTTGAAAATGACTGGATTCAAGAGATCATCGACACCTTCCCTGAAAGCGGCAAGTTAGCCGAAGCCGGAATAGTCGATGAAGAAGAATAGTCTCAATTACTAAAATTTATTAGACGCGGCAAAAACCGCGTCTTTTTCTTGTCCAAAAGAAAAATAGTCGATATTTGCAAGGATAAATTTCTTACTAATTTTTTGCTATTGTCTAAAATTATCGCCAAATATTTGTAATAATTGCTGAATATGTTAAAATCATTTTCTTGAAGGAGGATTGCGCTTAATGGATGGTCTGTCGTGGCTTTACATACTCATCATCATTATTTTAGTTATCTTAAGTGCGTTCTTCTCATCTACTGAAACTGCATTTGCTTGTATTAACCAATTTAAAATTAAGGTTAAGGCGGATGAAGGCAATAAAAATGCCAAACTCATATTAAAAACTTATGAGAGATTCGATAAGACTCTCATCATGGCCTTATTAGGATATAACATCAATTCGGTCGTCATCTCGACGATTTCCGCATTACTATTTTTTAAATTATTTACCGGCATCAATCTAGGCGAGACGTGGATTTCTTTAATTTCCACCGCGGTGATGACGATTATCGTCTTTATTTTCTGCGACATGGTGCCGAAGATGATCGCTCGAGCAATTCCAGAAACTGTGGCGAAGAATAATGTTTATATCGCTACCTTCTTTTATTATCTATTATTCCCATTGATAATGGTTTTTCATCTTTTTACCAATCTAGTTAACAAGATATTTAAAACCGATGATATTCCGACGATGACCGAGGAAGATTTTACCAATGTCGTTAACGATATTGAGGAAAAAGGATTGATTGAAGACAATGAAAGCGACATCATCTATAACTCTTTAGAATTTAGCGATACATCGGTTAAAGAAGTGCTCACTAAACGAGAGAAGATGTTTTATATCGATATTAAGAATACGAATAAGGATGAAATTAACAAATTAATTCTCTCTAATAAATATTCGCGCATTCCAATCGTCTATGGCGACATCGATCACGTCATCGGTATTCTGCTTGTCAAAGCTTATATCAAGGCGTATTTAAAAAACAATAATGTCAATGTTCTCTCAATTTTGCAAAAGCCATATTTTGTCGATACAAAAATCAAGATGGATGAGATGATTGATGGCTTTAAAAAGAACCATACGCATATCGCAATTGTTAAAAATGGCGAACGTGTCATCGGTCTTATAACGATGGAAGACGTGCTTGAAGAATTGGTGGGTAAAATCGCTGAGCCAATCGAAGGGAAGAATAAACGATGAATATCGGATTAATTATCGGCTTATCCATCGCCATCTTTATCCTTATCATCCTCTCCGCGATTTTTTCGGTGTGCGACATCGCCTATGCGACGGTCAATCAGTTGCGACTTAAAAAAGATATCGCGGAAAATAGTTCTAAGCGAGCAAAATTAGCTTTAAAATTCGCAGAAAATTATGATGATACAGTTACAACCGCTTTATTCGCGAACAATTTAGTTAACATCGCCGCTTCTTCTTTGACCGCAGTTTTAACTAGAGAGCTCTATAAAAATTCACAATACGTTGATATTGCTATGACTATATCATCAATCATTTTGCTCATTATTCTTCTCATCCTTGGGGAAATATTGCCTAAGGTACTTGGAAGAAGTTTCTCTTATAAATCTTCCTTATATCTTTCTTATCCATTATTAATTCTTAAATATATCTTCTTCCCGTTGATATTTGTTTCAAGCCATATCGGTAAATTATTTGCTCGACCATTTATTAAAAATAAAACCGCGGATAATTCAATTAGTAACGATGAGCTTCAAGAGATGGTGGAGATGATTGAAGATGAAGGGGTTATCGATAAAGATCAAAGCGAACTTTTATCAAAAGCCATCGACTTTAAAGATACTGAAGCACACGAAATTATGACTCCTCGGGTCAAAATGGTCGCCTTCGACATCGAAGATGATATCGTCGACATCATTCAAAATAGCAACATCTATACGCATTCGCGCATACCTTTATATAAAGGGACAATTGACAATATTATTGGGGTTTTGCCAACAAAAACATTGCTTCGTAAGCTTTTAGCCAATGAAAAAGTTGACCTTAATGATATCATCGTCCCTCCCTCTTTTGTGCCAGGAAGCATGGGTATTAGCGAAATTCTCTCACTTATGCAAAAGAGCAAAAATCATCTAGTTATCGTCAAGGATGAATATGGTGGTACAGATGGCATATTGACCATGGAAGATATTTTAGAAGAACTCGTTGGCGATATGTTTGATGAATACGATGAGGTCAAGGAAGATTATCATAAGATTAAAAATAACCTCTATGAAGTTAATGGTTCGATGAATATTGATGATTTATTTAACTTATTGGATATTCCTGAGCCTGAGGAATCCTACTATGAAACCGTTGGAGGCTTTGTCCTTGATAGATTAGAACGCTTTGCAAAAGTTGGCGATAAAGTCCGTTATGAAAATGTTTTATTTATTGTTAAGGAAGCATCTTTATATAATATTGATAAATTGACAGTTAAGGTTATTAAAAGGCGTAAGAAATAATGTTTAATTACGGGAAACACGAAAAGATGAGAGAACGTCCTAAAGAGGAGAAGAAATTTTCTTATTCTAATAAGACGGATAAGACAATCTTTTGGGTGGTATTTGCCTCGCTTCTTATCGTCGGGGCGTTAATCGCTCTCTTTGTTTGTTTATATCATTTCCATCTATTTTAGATAGATTTTCTATATAGGCTAATTATTAGTGTTTTTTATTTTATCGCTATATTTTTTATAGATGATATCGGCAACTTCATCGATTGATAAATTGTCAGTTTTGATGATGAAGTCAACTTTACCGATTTTCTTTTTATCAAAATCGATGATGTCGTTTTCTAATCGCTCTTGTATTTTTTTCTCTTCATCACCGCGTAGAGTCATCCTCTCTTTTCTTATCTTCTCATTACAATCGATGAGGAAGATGACGATGTTTTTGTTTTTTAGCTTTTTAAAGGAGTGGACTCCGTTAGGGTCGAGCACGATGATGCGATTATCGCTAACTTGGTCAACTCCGCAGCCATAGAAATTATTGTTATAAAGGGTTGTTTCAACAAATTTACCTTCCTTATTTCTCTTTAAGAATTCATCGCGCGAGATATAAAAATAGTCAACGCCATTTCTTTCGCCCTTTCTTTTTTCTCTTGTCGTCGTCGTGACGGCTTTCTTTAAACCATATTTTTCTTGAAGTTTAAGCGCGGTCGCGGTTTTCCCACTGGCGGAGGCTCCCACTAATATAATCATATAAAGATTATAAAACTAATTGAGCATCATTATCATTAAACACAACTTTATTTTCGATGATATCTACTCTTTTTAAGAATGTTTGTCACTTCGCTTAATTTTTTAGCAACTAGAAAGTAGGGAGGGTTTATCTATGGAAGAGAGAAAATGTCGCGGATTTGAACATCGTAGACTTCAAATCATCGCGAGCAATTACAACTATTCGCTTCGTCGAATCAAAGCTATCCGTAATAGCGGTACTCTATCAGAATCGATGAAAGCAATTTTAAAACAATATGAAGAATATGTTTACCACATCGATGAAGTGTATAAAAACTTCAACATGTTGGAAAGGACCATCTTAGATCGCGAATATTTTTCACCATTCCCAAAGTTTTGGTGGAACGAAATTTATCCTCGATCAACTTTTTATCGTATGAGATTAAATACGAGCAAGCGTTTTTTGGAGTTATTTTAAATGAAAGTAGCATTTTTCTTATTGGTTTCAACCTTATCTATCGGTCTACCGACCATTGGTGGGATAGATGATTTATCGGATAAAATCATTTTACCCGACATCAAATCACCATATAATTACGCCGATGATTTCGATGAAATTATCGCCACACCTTATAAATGGAACAACACAAGTACAGTTCGTTTTAAAATATCTTTTAAGAAAACGACATCGACATCGATTTACACGCCGATTAGATCGAACGCTAAAGATTTAGCGGCTTTTATCTATTTTTACTCCGGGGATGAGTTAAGAGTTACAAATCAAATATATCAAGTAATGATTAACGCAGATACTTATGAATACGCTGGTTCATTTACCTATGAGGCACCTTCGATATACGATTCAGCAACGCTCCTTTTCCGCGTAAGCGAATTGGGTTCGATTAAATTCACCAAAAGGGTAAAATTGAAAAAACAAACGACAGAATCTTCATTATCGGTAACTAACGCCAAAACTAGCAAGCATAGCGTTGAAGGACTGGTCTATTATTATACCCACGATAATGGTGAACAATATCTCACAGAAGAATTTGACTTTAGTCATTTTCTAAGCACTGGGGTAGGTAGATTTAATTATTTTGATATATCGAAGCAATATTTCACCCGTAGTTGTCTTCCAAATACAATCGAGGGAACTTCAATTTCAAAAGCTTATATGCTCATGCCTAATTCAGAAGGTCGCTTTAGCGATATTGGTGAAGGAAACGCTAGAATTCGCGAAATTCCTTTAACGAATAAATATTCGCTTCTTGGAGGCAAAAACTATTTTGTGCCGGCGATCGATATGTATATTAATCCAGACACCCATGAGATGAGCGGCACGCAAAAAGAAGGCTATGTTAAAACCGATAAGTTTTTCTTCTCGCGAATGGGTCTACTATCGATAACAGTTTCTTCCTTTGTCGTCTACATCCGCAATGCCGGATATTCATTAACAAATTTCCGCCTTTCTTTTAGACTTGTTCAAACTGAGACATCATTTAATGCCTATGGTAATGTCGCCTATTCAATCGGTATAAGCAGTGATGATACAAATTTTAATGTCGGTGAGGTTATAGAACACTAATATGACTAATTGTATTTTCTTTGTTTTCGTCTTATCTATCTGCCTTAATTTCTCACTTGCCAGTATGAAATATTCGGGAGTTAATCGAACATTTGAGTTGCTCTATCACTGCGTATTTGAAATGTCGACAAACGATTTAGATGAAGAGGCTAATCCAATCAAACCATTCTTTGTCAAAGATAAGCTCATCAAAAACGTGGAAGCATATTTCGAAGATAACATCACTAGATACACCAATGAATATGTGACGGCCTACTATTTTTATAACCCAGATGATGATTCGTATTGCACCTCTTATTGCCGAGGTGTCCGCATCTCTTTAAAAGCTCAGTTAGATACATTTTATAAATTTGAAAAAGCACGAAATTATTATGTGAGGGAAAAATGAACAATAGATTATTAATTTATATAGAAAGCTCGTTTTTATCTCCCTTATTAGAAGATGAAAATGTGACCGATATTTCCTATAACGGAGAAACTCTTTATTACATGCATTCTTATTTAGGGAGAAAGAGTTTTGACTATGAACTAAGCAAAGAGGAAGCGATGGATTTTATTCGCCAAATTGCCAATTTTGCTGAAAAACAATTCTCCTATAGCGAACCGATACTCGACATATCAATCGATAGATATCGCATTAACGCCGTCCATTCATCAATCGTTCGCGTGGGCGATGAAAAAAGCATATCCTTCTCTATCCGTATCGGTTCTAAAGTTAATCGCATTAAAGGCGATGATGACTTTATGAGCCTAGAGATGAAGCAATATCTTATCTCCTTGCTTAAAAATCATGAATCACTTGTCATCGCCGGGGCGACGGGATGCGGGAAGACGGAGTTACAGAAATATTTAATCGGCTTATTAGATGATAATTCCCGGATCATCGTCATCGATAACATCCAAGAACTAGATGGTCTTCGAGATGAGAAAAAGCTCGATTTGACGAGTTGGCAAGTATTCCCTAACGTCATCGATCGAACATTTGAATCGTTAATTCGTAACGCCTTAAGAAGTAACCCTGATTGGCTTATTATCGCCGAATCGCGCGGCAAGGAAATGGCGGATATTCTTCTTAGCATCACCTCTGGACACCCAATCATCACCACGATGCATGCAGGAGATATTAGTGAAATACCTATCCGCATATCGCGAATGATTCAACTTAGTAATCCTAATCAAAGGTTCGAAGATGTCCTGTCCGATGTCAAAAATAATTTTGTTAACTATGTCTATTTAAAACGGGAGTTCCTCGAAGGCGGTGTAGTGAAGCGCTACATCGATTCGATCGCGCGCATCAATTCAAAAACTAAGGATATGGAAATTGTCCTGGAAAGGAATAATAAATGAAAAAATATGATTTATGTGGTCTAACGATTAGTCTAGTTATCCTCGCGGTTAGCTATTTGACATCAAATAACCTTATCATCGGTTTAAGTATTGGCTTAATCTTTGCCGCTTATTATTTTCTCGTCGCTAGAAAGAAACTTAAAACGGCGAAGGAAAGTAACGCCAAAGTCCATGAATGCTATAACTTCATCTATTCGTTTTTAATTACCTTAAGTGTTAAAGAATCGTTAGAAGAAGCCTTCAGCAGCGCGACGAGAAATTCTAGCGAAGGACTTAATCAATTCATCGCCGAGATGAGCGATATGTCCATTAACGACAAAATTGAATATCTAACCAAATATTTTAAGTTTTCAACGTATCGGATGTTTACCAAAGTCATCGCCTTATATGTTGAGCAAGGTGGGAACGTCTTAAAATTATCAGATTCATTAATCGCTGAGAACAACCGGGTCGAGCAAACTAGTTTAGATAATGAAAACATCAGCAAGAAGAAAACTTTTGAATTCATCATTCTTTGGCTACTGAGCTTTGTCGTCTTGGTGTTCATGCGCTTCGCGCTCAATTCATTTTATCTAAGTATGCTTAGTTCAAAGATATTTATGATTCTTCTTATCGTCTTCTTTATCGTCGTCTTGTTATCGATTCATATCTACATACTTCGCTATAGCAAATTAATTGCCAAAGAGGAGAGTGTTAGCGATGAATAAATTAAAAGAATTAATTGAATCAGTCGGTTTTTCTTACAAGAAGCAAATCGGCATATTAATCATCTTCAATATCCTTCTTATAGGAGCTGGGGTCGCGCTATATTTCTATATACAAAATATGGTCGTCATCGCCTTTATCCTCATGGCTCTTGCTTTATTAAATTATGCATATTTATCGCGTTATAATTCACTTAAAAAGGTGCACGACGAGGCAGCGAAAGACGAATTTATCGGCTTATTATCGTTTTTAAAAACATATATAAGCAATGGCTTTTCTATCTATCAAAGCTTAGAAGAGCTAACTCATTATACAAGTGGACTTCTTCTAGGATGGCTTGAAAGGCTTCTTAGCGATATCGATGAAGATAAGTCGGTCACGCCATTTATCAATTTTTCAAAACATTTCCATTCACTACAAATCGAACAATTATTAATCTGCTTATATCAGATGATCGATGAAGGCAATAACATAACCTATTTAACGCAGTTTGAATTACTGTTTAACAAATTAAGAGAAGAAAGTTTAGAAAACGCTTTAAATGCCAAGACAAACGCATTGTCCAATTGCTCGATGTTTCCTCTTATTGGGTCAGCATTATTAATCATCATGATCACCTTTGGCATTGTTTCCGTGATAGGAGAATCACTCAATGGGATATAAATTAGGATTTGTTCTTTCCTTATTATTTTTAGTGCAACTATTTGCATTGCTTGGCGACATCATGTCGATTCAAATCATTTACACCAATATCGATGCGGCGAGCATAACTGCGGGTCAACTCATATCGAGGTGGGGCGGTATTAACGAACGCGTCACCGAAGCGGTGAAAAATGATGCTGGGGCCGAAATTGTTCAGCTCGAAGGCTCCAGCGTATTAGTCGGTCAAACCTTTTATTACAAAGTTTATAAAGAATACAAACCATACGTTCTTCAATCCGAGAGCTTGGAGATCGCGGTTTGTCGAAGCGTTATCATCGGATATTACTATTAGAAAGGAGGTGGCAATATGTCAGAAATTAAAGGTACATTACTTGGTATTATCTTAACTCTTGTCGTTTTTGGGACAGTGGCAGGAGTCATTAAGACCGCCTTTGCGAATGCTGCGAATAAAGCGGCGTCACAAGCCAATACCGCGTTAAGCGTTGCTGAAACTGCACCATCTACAAGTGCATAAGAAGTGGCAAGGAAGTGATTAATCACTTCTTTAAAAGATTAAAGAGATTTTGAAGAATTGATTAAATATATAACAAATAATAATTAATTGTGATAATATAATGTCAATTTGAAGGTAAACATTATGAATACATTAGAAGAAATTAAAAATAAATTAGCGAAAGCAGCGCATAAGGAAACAATTAACGATGAGGATCGAATTCGCGAACTCGGTCTCGACTCATTAGATGTCGTCGAATTATTGCTTCAACTCGAAGAAGAATATGATGTTCATTTCGATGAAGTTGACATGTCAAAACTCCAAACTGTTAAGGACTTATTAAGCGAAATTGATAAGCAACTAAAAAAATCTTAATTTCCTTGTTGTTTTGAAAACTTGGTTTGTGCTAACATATTAAAGCATTTTGCACGCCTACCTAGCTCAGTCGGTAGAGCAATCGGCTGTTAACCGATCGGTCGTGGGTTCGAG
>CAVILR010000026.1:0-14029 GCA_963643725.1 Lachnospiraceae bacterium
TTGGTCGGGACGATGAGATTTGAACTCATGGCCTCTTCCTCCCTAAGGAAGCGCGATACCAAGCTACGCTACGTCCCGAGACTTGATATATTTTAACAAATATTTCGAAACGTGGGGATTTTTCTTTCATTCGTGAGCATATATTAGTTATATATTTGTAGTTGTGATAAAATCACAAGCAATGGAAAACAAGAAAATTATTGTTAAAGGTGCTCGTGAGAATAACCTAAAAAATATCGATGTATCAATACCTAAATATGCCTTGACTGTCTTTACTGGCTTATCAGGATGTGGGAAAACGACTTTAGCGTTCGACACTATTTTTGCTGAAGGGCAAAGAAGATTTATTGAATCATTATCTAGTTATGCTCGTCAGTTTTTAGGAGGGTTAGAAAAACCTGATGTCGATTCGATTGAAGGATTATCTCCAGCAATTAGCATCGATCAAAAAACGACTTCTCATAATCCACGTTCAACTGTTGGAACAGTTACCGAAATATATGATTATTTGCGATTATTATATGCTCATATAGGCGTTCCATATTGTCCTAATCATCATGAACCAATAGTGTCTATTTCTCCTTCTGAGATGGTTGACATTGCATTATCTTATAATGAAGGGACGAGACTACAAATCCTCTCTCCTATCGTTCACGATGAAAAGGGAACGCATAAAGAGACTTTACAAAATATAAAAATGCAAGGCTTTGAAAGAGTGAGGGTGGACAATATTCTTTCTCGCATCAGCGAAGTCCCTTTACTAGATAAAAATAAAAGGCATAACATCGATATTGTTATCGATAGAGTTATCGTTAATAAAGAAGCGCGAAGTCGTATATTAGAAGCTTGCGAATTAGCTATTAATTATTCACATGGCTATTGCTTATTTTTACTAGATGATGGCGAAAAACTGATGAGCACGCATCA
The DNA here is from genome assembly GCA_963643725.1 of Lachnospiraceae bacterium. Classification (GTDB taxonomy): domain Bacteria; phylum Bacillota_I; class Bacilli_A; order RFN20; family CAG-826; genus Fiminaster. The sequence goes on from CAVILR010000026.1 coordinate 928, forward strand.
TAGTTGTCCTAAATGCGGATTCTCTGTTCCTAAACTTGAACCTCGCTTATTTTCTTTTAATGCTCCATTAGGATGTTGTCCTACTTGTCACGGTTTAGGTATTATGCGCGAAGCTCAGACCGATTTACTTGTACCTAATGAGAATTTATCGATTAATCAAGGAGCAATTCGGTGGTTTAAAAATACCGTTGGTACACAAAATTTAGAATGGCAAGAATTTGCTTATCTATTAAAACAATATAATATCGATTTAAATAAGCCATTTAAGAATTTATCAGCGAAAGAAAAACATATTGTCTTTTATGGTAGCGATCGACCATTTAAATATACATTGACTTCCACAAGTGGGAACGTGAACCATCGCGAAGGATATATTGAAGGTATTAAAACTAAGATTGACCGCTTATACAATTCAACTTCATCAGAAATGATGCGTGGCATCTACGAATTTTATATGCGCGACAGCGCATGCACAACGTGTCATGGTGCAAGATTATCGAAAGAAGTTTTATCGGTTAAAGTCAATGGATTAAACATCTATGAAGTGACATGCCTATCTATTGATGAGTTAGCCAAATGGATTGATGATTTAAAGAGTAAATTGACACCAAATCAATTAGAGATATCAAAATTGATTTTAAAGGAAATATCGTCTCGCGTTAAATTTTTGCTCGATGTTGGGCTAGATTATCTCACCTTAGCGCGTACGAGCATGACCCTATCTGGCGGAGAGAGTCAACGCATTCGACTTGCCACCCAAATAGGCAGCAACTTATCTGGTATTTTATATGTGTTAGATGAACCGAGCATCGGTTTGCATCAAAAAGATAACGATAAATTAATTAAGACGATGAAAGAAATGGTTTCTTTAGGCAATACATTAATTGTCGTTGAACACGATGAAGACACGATTAGATCTGCAGACTACATTGTTGATATTGGTCCATATGCCGGCGTTCATGGCGGAGAGGTTGTTGCCCAAGGGAACGTTAAGGATATCGAAAATGAACCTCGCTCAATTACCGGCGCTTATCTATCGGGAAGGATGAAAATTGAAGTGCCTTCCTCTCGTAGAAAAGGCAATGGCAAATTTTTAACGATTGTCGGGGCGAGCACGAATAACCTTAAAAACATAACTGTTAAAATTCCCTTAGGTGAATTTGTTGTAATAAGCGGTGTTTCCGGAAGCGGAAAATCATCATTAATCAATCAAACGCTTTATCCTGCAATTCGCCAACAAATTAATAAAGATGACAAGGTTTTGCCAGGAATTTATAAAGAGATTAAAGGTTTAGAAAATATTGATAAAGTCATTGCAATATCGCAAGAACCAATTGGAAGAACTCCACGTTCTAATCCCGCTACTTACATCGGTTTATTTGATGAAATTCGCGATGTATTTGCCTCGACCGTTGAAGCGAAAACTCGAGGATATAGTAAGGGAAGATTTTCTTTTAATGTGCCTGGAGGGAGATGCGAAAACTGTCAAGGCGCAGGAGTGATGTCAATTCCGATGAACTTCCTCCCTGATGTTTATATTAAATGCGATCATTGCCATGGCAAGCGATATAACGAAGAGACATTACAAGTGACATATAAGGGTAAAAATATTTTTGATGTCTTAGAGATGACTGTTGAGGAGGCTTATTCATTCTTTTCCTCTCGCCCATCTTTAAAAAGAAGGCTTCAAACGTTATTAGATGTCGGCTTAGGTTATGTTAAATTAGGTCAACCAGCAACCACTCTATCAGGTGGCGAAGCGCAGAGAGTTAAATTAGCTAATGAATTACAAAAGAAGTCGACTGGTAAAACATTATTTATCCTCGATGAGCCTACGACTGGTTTACATATGGATGATGTGAAGCGATTAATTAATGTTTTACAAAAGATCGTCGATAATGGTGACACCGTCTTAGTTATTGAACATAACCTAGATGTTATAAAAGTCGCTGATTACATCATAGATTTAGGCAAAGATGGCGGAAAAAATGGCGGTGAAGTTATCGCGCGAGGCACGCCAGAAGAGGTTAGTAGAGTAGATATCTCTTACACCGGACAGTATCTTAAAAAGATATTATTCAAATAAGATGCTATACTATTGAATTATGAATTACGTATTATTTATTGTTGCTCTTATCCTTGGCTTAGCTACATTCGGCGCTAATCTATATTTCATCATTAAATTTATTAAGCGACCTCCATTAGGTGATGCAAAGCCAAAAATCGAAGGAAAACTTAAATATATTCTTCTAGCGACAAATTTTGGAGTAGGCATTTTTACAATTCTATCTAGCATCGGTTTAACGATGATGCTTCCAGAAGGACAATTTCTCGACGCTGGCGAGATGACTATGAACGTCTTTGGCTCATATATATTTGCGACATCGGTGTCGTTATTAGTTTCTTCTTTTACGCTTTATTATTACGTGCCTAACCTCGAACAAAGACAAAAAAAGACAACACGTATTATAACTTTTGTGACAATTCCCTTTATTATCATTGGCTTATGGCTACTTACTGATGCATTTGCTCTTCACATTCAATATCCGCTAATAAACGCGATTTCCTTTACGCGAGGATTTGTTTCCTCACGAACTGAAGGTGATTTAGGCTTTAACATCAAATTCTATGGTATCTTGATTGTCTTAGGCGCCGGTTTATCCTATGTTATCGCTGACCACACCTTCTATAAAGAATTCGGGAAACACGGAATTATTGATACGTTATTAATTGTCGCTTTTCCTGCCGGGATTATCGGCGCGCGAATTTGGTATTGCACAATTCTAGAACCTGAAACAAATATATTTGCCATCCGCGAAGGTGGTTTAGCCATTCAAGGAGGAGCGCTTGGAGGCATTGTTGTCGGTGTCGCCTTTATGCTCATCTTTAGACGATATGTCAATATCCGTTGGGCGATGGATGTTATCGTACCAACTATTTTGCTAGCCCAGATGATTGGCCGCTGGGGCAATTTCTTCAATAACGAAGTGCATGGTATGGCGGTGAATATGTCCGATTGGTGGTTCCTACCGAAGATGATAACGCATAACATGCAGTATTCTTCAACAACCAGTTCACTTGCAGGGACCGAGCAGATGTATCTTCCTTTGTTCTTAATTGAAGGCGTTACAAATACGATTGGCTATTTCTTCATCCGTTATGGCGTTGGCAAAGCGTGTAAGCGATGGACTTCATTAGGTGATTTATCGATGTGGTATGTCATTTGGTATGGCGTCACTCGTTATTTGCTCGAACCTCTTCGAAGTGGGAGTTATGAATACAATCAATCATGGATTATGTCGATTACAATGATCGTTATAGGCGTTATAGGTATCATTCTTTTCCATCTATATGACTTCATTAGATTAAAGGTGATTAAAACGCCGACGCATTTTATTAAAAAAGAATATAAAGACAAGAATAAAAAGCAATTATTAATCGAACAATATAAAAACAATTTAGTTAAAGCTAATAATCAAGTTGTCGCCTTATATAAAACGATTAATGATTTAGATATGATGGAGAAATATTTATCTTCTTATTATTATCAAGGAAAAGCGTTTTATCTTAATCGCATCGACCTCCCTTGTCTATATAAAATTGAGAGCAAACTCATCGGCGATGAAAAGGCGAAAAGAGCGTTAAATCCGTTAGCGAGTGAACATGTTGACAACAATGAAATCGTTGTTTCTTATGATAACGATATTAAAGATATTTGTTTAAAATGTGGTGTCGAGGAACTGATTCCTATTTGGGTTAATTCCTTAGCTAATCCTTATAAGAATGCGCGCCACATCAAAGTCAGTGTCATCAACGCCCCAACTGATGAACGCATTAATTTAAAAATCGTAAAAGCGTGAAAAATTATAAGCTTTATTTATTTGATTTTGATGGCACGCTCATCGATAGCGATCCGATGATTGAAGCGTGTTTTAAAGCGCTTTATAACAAATATAAGCCTCTAGAAAAGATTGATAAAAGAAAATTATTATCGTTTTCTGGTCCACCGATCAAAGACACTCTTCTCCATGAATTTCCTAACGCTAATCAAGAAGCTATTCTCGATGAATTTTTAAGATTATCAAAGAAATATTACGATTTAGTAGTCAAACCTTATCCGGGTGTTAAAGAAGCATTACTAACACTTAAAAATAAAGGTATTAAAACTGCTTTAATAACATCGAAAGCAAAAGAGGCAACACAATATGCCTTAAAGACAACTGGTTTAGATGGCTTATTTGATATTATAGTCACCGCGAGCGATGTTAAGAAGTCTAAACCTAATCCTGAAGGGGCAATATTTGCGATGAAATCGTTAGGGATTAACGACAAAAATAAAGTCATTATGATTGGTGATAGTAATTACGATTATTTAACTGCGAAAAATGCAGATATCGATTTTGGCTATGTGACCTTTTCTCCACGAAAATTGACGGAAGACGCGAAAGTTGATATTTATATCGATTCGTTTCATGATTTTATTAAGGAAATAGAAAATGCAAAAAACTGATGTTGTAATTGTTGGCGCCGGCATCGCCGGCTTAACCGCGTCGATATATTTAAAAAGAGCTAATATCGATTTTGTAATTTTAGAAAACACGCTTCCTGGAGGAATGCTAAATTCTTTAAAAGAGGTTGATAACTTTCCAGGGTTTTCTCACTCTTCAGGAAAAGATATCTTACTAGCGTTAATGAACCAAATTCATGGGCTTGATATTTCGATTAAATATGGAAATGTTATAACCATCTTAAAAGATATAGAAGGCTTTAAAGTCGTGAGCGATAAAGATATATATTTATCTAAGACTGTGGTCGTTGCTACCGGGTTAAGTAAACAAGAGGAATTTATCGTAGGCGAGAAAGAATATTTCGCTAAAGGTGTCAGTTATTGTGCGACTTGTGATGGTGCATTTTTTAAAGATGGAATTGTTGCTGTATACGGAAACGGAAATACGGCGTTAGAAGAAGCAATTTATTTAAATTCCTTGGTAAAACACCTCTATTTTATTGTTAATAGCGATAATTTAGAAGGTGATGCAAAAAGCATTGAAATACTTAAAAAGTCTTCAAAAGTTGAATTTATTTATGATGAAGTTATGGAAATTAAAGGTGATGAATTTGCTGTAAATTCTTTACTGCTAAGAAGCGGTAAATCGCTTAATGTCGATGCCATTTTCCCATATGTAAGCGTGAAAAAAGCAGGCGAATTCTTAAAGGGATTATTGCCTTTAGTTGATAACGCTTATATCGAAACAGATGAAAATATGATGAGCGATATTGAAGGGTTATATGCTATTGGCGATATACGTAAGAAAAGTGTTAGGCAGTTAGTTACCGCCTCAAGCGATGGAGCGATTGCCTCATATTCAATTATTAAATACATTAAGGGGAACGACGCGAAATGAAACCGAGTGAATTTTTAAAAGTTTATAAAGCGTGTGCAAGACTATATTTTATCGTTCATGAAAATGATATTCTAGACATCCTTCACCATTATGGCATCAAGGTTAGTAAAAAGGCTTTGATTAATGATATGCAAAAACGTGTGGGCAAAAATACGGTCGATTATTGCATTGACAAAAGTGAAAAACTTTATCACTGCGTTTACCTTCCATTGCCCGATGAAAAAACAACGAAGTTTATAATAGATAATCAACTAGATAAACCTTTATATTTGCCAGAGACCTTCGATGATTTCTTAAGGTTCGCTGATTATCAATATCTTGATGATACCGAAAGCGTTTATCAAAGAAAATTGGCTAATTTTATTAGCAAAAATTGCCATATCAATAAGATATTAGCTCTTGAATTCGCTCAAGTTTTAATGATGCAAATGCGGATGGATGATATTCAAACCATCTTCCAAAAAATCGAAAAACTAAAACTTCAAACAAACAATAAAAATTACCTTCAAGAATTTTTGAATTTAGTCGCGGATACATTTAATAACGTAAGAATGCCATCGAATAATGGATATACGCCTACTGAACTTCGTAACTTACATGGGCCTATCGATCCTAATAATATGGAGCTTTCAATTGGGCCAAATATTCGCGAAAGGCTTCTAAACGGCGAGATCGATATTTATGGCTTATATAAGGAAATTGATGACAATAATGAAATGCCTTTGATGATGAAAGAATCATTAAAATCGCAATTAAAAGAAATCATTAATGAGATGGTTAAAATCCCAAAGGCATAATTAAAATAGAGATAGTTAGCATTACATTATCTTAATGGAATCGGATTTATTTATTCATTTATAACAGTAATAACGATTTAATTAAAAACTAATAATAGTTCACTTATTGTGATATATTTTAGGTATGGAAAAAGGAAAGATAAATTTAGCGATTATCACCGGCGTCTCCGGCGCGGGTAAAACGATTACCCTTTCAAATTTTGAAGAGAACCAATATATGGTAATCGATAATATTCCTCTTTCGGTTGTTCCTTCCTTATTCTTAGAATTTAAAAAGAAACCAGAATTATATAAAAAAGTTGCTTTATCAGTTAATTTAGCCTATGCAAAACGAGTTTATGAATTAGCTAAAAACGACGATGATTTTTCAGTTATCTTTTTAGGGCTAGATTGCTCGAAAGAAGTGTTATTGGAACGCTTTAAACTAAATAGGCGCATCCACCCATTGCAGCACAAGGGTAGAACGCTTCTTCAATGCATTAAGGAAGACGAGATATTAATCAATTCATTAAGAGAAGAATTCACTCATTATATCGATACTTCTAAGACTTCTTTACTGGGATTAAGAAATTATTTAAACGCGAATATCTTCTCACCAAAAGAAGGGAGAATGAACGTTAATTTTGTTTCATTTGGATTTAAGAAAAGTGTTCCATTAGATGTTGAAACGGTCATAGATGTGCGTACGTTAGCTAATCCTTATTGGGTTAGTGAACTCCGCGAACTTACTGGTTTAGATCAAAAGGTTAAAGATTATATTTTTGCCAGTTCACACACAAAAGAATTTTTAAAGCATACGACAGATTATTTAACTTATTATTTAAGTGAAGTAGAGATGACTAACCGCAAGGCCGTTACTATCGGCATCGCCTGTAGCGGTGGCCATCATCGAAGTGTCGCAATCGCTGAATATTTGAAAGATTATTATTCGAAGAAATATAATACTTCTGTTGCTCATCGGGATTTATATTAATAATTATGCAAGCTAAGGTATCGTTTACGCAAAAGGTTAAAGAAGAGGTTGTCTCTATATCTTTTAGCGATACGCACCTTCGAGCGATGCTCGCATCATTTATTAAAATAAATGGTTCCTTATCAATAGTTGATAAAAAAGAAGTTATTACCTTAAAAACTGAGAATGCGAAAATCGCTAAATTCATCTACAATTCTGTCGAAAAACTTTATGGTGTTCCATGCCGCTTTTCCTATACGAAATCGATGAGTTTTAATAAGCGATTATTCTATAACATCATCATCGAGGAAGCGGATTATGTTATCAGCGATTTAGAAATATCCTTTGTTGATGGAAAAATCGCAAAAAGCATCGTCAATAACGATGATATGATCGCGGGTTATCTCGCTGGTGCATTCCTAGCTAGCGGTTCAGTTAATTCTCCAAAGAAATCTAATTATCATCTTGAATTTGCATTGTTAGATGAGAATTACGCCAAATGGTTTTCTAAACTCTTCCTTAAATATAAAGGCGGAGAATTTAATGCCAAAATAATAAGAAGAAGAAAACAATTTGTGGTCTACGTTAAGCGAAGCGCTGAAATCGGTGACTTCCTCATCATGATCGGCGCGACAAACGCGGCATTAGAATTTGAAAACGTCCGCATCTCTCGCGACTTTTCTAACATCGGGAATCGTCTATCTAATTTAGACGCGGCGAATCTATCAAAAACGACATCTGCGAGCAAAAAACAATTACATGATATCGATATAATCGATACAATATTCGGTATTGAACATATAACTAACATCAAACAAAAAGAATTGATGAAGCTTAGAAGAGAGAACGAAGATGCCTCACTTTTAGAGTTGGCGGAAAAGATGTCAGCTAAATTAAAAACGCCGATATCTAGAAGTAATGTCAATCATTTATTTAGAGCGATTCACGCTTTAGCGAGCCAATATGAAGAAGCCTATAATAACCGTAAATGAACAACTGGGCATGCGCATTGCCTATTTAAGAGGACAAAAGTCTTGGTCACAACTTGATTTAGCTCTTGAGAGTAATATCAACAAAAATTATCTTTGCGATTTAGAAAAAGGACGAAGAAATCCTTCGCTATTAATACTAGAAAGATTAGCCAAAGCCTTAGAGATAGATTTATCCACCCTTTTTAAGGGTATTGATTTAGTAAATCTCGATTAAATTTTTATCGATAAAATAATCATTTCTTTATAAAGAAAGCACTTTCATGAATTTTTGTTCTTGTTAAAAAGGAGATATTATTTATAATATTTTCGTTCAAAAATTAAGGAGGACATTATAATGTCAGTTAAAGTTGCTATTAATGGATTCGGCCGTATCGGACGACTCGCCTTCCGTCAAATGTTTGGCGCGAAAGGTTATGAAGTTGTTGCTATCAACGATCTCACCTCGCCTAAGATGCTCGCCAATTTGTTAAAATACGATACCGCGCAGGGAGGTTATGCTGGTGTCTTTGGTGAAAATCTTCACACCGTCACATCAAAAGAACCTGTCTTAGCAGAAGATGGTAAAACTGTGGTTGTTCCTGGTTCAATTACCGTCGATGGTAAAGAAATCACCATCTATGCTGAACCAAAAGCCCAAAATCTACCTTGGGGAAAACTCGGTGTCGATGTCGTACTCGAATGTACAGGTTTCTACACTTCAAAAGAAAAATCACAAGCTCATATCGATGCTGGAGCGCGTAAAGTCGTCATCAGCGCACCTGCAGGAAAAGATTTAAAGACCATCGTCTATTCAGTCAATGAAAAGACTCTCACTAAAGATGATGCGATTATCTCTGCGGCAAGCTGCACGACTAACTGCTTAGCCCCGATGGCGAAAACCTTAAATGATACCTTCCCAATTCAATCTGGTATCATGACAACTGTTCACGCCTTCACCGGTGATCAAATGATTCTTGATGGACCTCATAGAAAAGGTGACTTACGCCGCGCAAGAGCAGGAGCAAACAACATCGTTCCTAATAGCACAGGCGCCGCAAAAGCAATCGGCTTAGTCATTCCTGAACTCAATGGAAAACTTATCGGCAGCGCTCAACGCGTTCCTGTTCCAACCGGTTCAACAACGATCTTAGTCGCCGTCGTTAAAGGCGATGATGTCACAATCGAAAAAATCAATGCTGCGATGAAAGCTAACGCCAGCGAATCCTTTGGCTACACCGAAGAACCACTCGTCTCTAGCGATGTCATCGGCATGCGTTTTGGCTCCTTATTTGATGCCACTCAAACCATGGTCACTAAGATTAGTGATGGTTTATACCAAGTTCAAGTTGTTGCTTGGTATGATAACGAGAACTCATATACCTCACAAATGGTGAGAACCATCAAATACTTTGCTGAAAAGTGCTAATTAAATAAAATCTTAAGAGGCATCCGCTTGGATGCCCCTTTAATTCTAAAAGGAGAAATTTATGTTAAATGTTGATCAATTAACCAATATTAAAGGGAAAGTTGTCATCGTTCGCGTCGACTTCAATGTTCCTTTAAAAGATGGTGCAATTCGCGATGATAACCGCATTCGCGCGGCCTTACCAACTATTCAAAAATTAATTAGCGAAGGCGCGAAAGTCGTTTTACTTTCCCACTTAGGAAAGATTAAACACAAAGAAGCTCCTGAGGTCGTTGAACAAATGAAGAAGAAAAATGACCTCGAAGTTGTCGCTCCTCGCCTTAGTGAACTCCTCGGCCAAACGGTGTCATTTTCAAAAGACACAAAAGGTGAAGGATTTGAAAAAGCGGTCGCCGAACTTAAGGATGGCGATGTCTTACTCGTACAAAACACCCGTTATGAAAAGGGTGAAGAGAAAAACGATCCTGAACTCGCGAAAGCTTGGGCCAAAGTTGCTGACGCCTATGTTATGGACGCTTTTGGTAGCGCCCATCGCGCTCACGCATCAACCTATGGCATCCCAGAAATCTTAAAGGGTGAAGGTAAACCTGTCGCCTGCGGATATTTGGTTGAAAAAGAAATCTCCAATTTAATGCGCTGCGTCGATGTCAATGATGCAGATCGTCCATATATTGCTATCTTAGGTGGCTTAAAAGTTTCTGATAAGATCAAAGTTATCGATTCTTTGTTAAAGAAATGTGACAAGATTTTAATCGGCGGAGCGATGGCTTATACCTTTAAGAAAGCTATTGGCGAAGCAACTGGCAATTCACCAGTTGAAGACGACCAATTAGATTATGCAAAGAAATGCTTACTCGAAGCAAAGGGACGCATTATCCTTCCTGTCGACTGCGTCTGCACCGATGCATTTACTGATTGGACGAGCAAATTAGTGTCCAAAGAAGTACCTGAAGGATATGAAGGTATGGATATCGGTCCTGAATCACAAAAATTATTCGCTGATGAATTAGCGAAAGCAAAGATGATTTTCTGGAACGGACCAATGGGCGTCTTTGAACAAAAAGATTTCGCTCAAGGAACGATTAGCATTTGCAAAGCTGTTAGTGCACTTAAAGATTGCTTCTCCGTTTGCGGCGGTGGCGATAGCGCAGCTGCGATTAAAGAATTTGGCTATAAAGATGCCTTTTCTCACGTTTCCACTGGAGGCGGTGCCTCACTCGAGATGATTGAAAATGACGGTCATCTCCCTGGCATCGATATTCTTAAATAGTTATGAGAACAAAATTAATATTTGGCAATTGGAAGATGAATAAGACAAATGCTGAAGCGAAGGAATTTGCTTTAGCTAGTGTTGACTTTGTCGATTTTGCTAAGAATAAACACGTCGATATCGGCGTCGCCCCGACATTTACCTCACTAGCAACAGTGAGAGAACATAATCCTAATTTAACTGTTGCCGCGCAGAACTGCTTTTATGAAGATCATGGAGCGTTTACTGGCGAGGTGTCGATTCCAATGCTCCTTGAACTCGGAGTTAAATGGGTTATCATCGGCCATAGTGAAAGACGCACATATTTTGGTGAGACTAATATCGCTTGCAATAAGAAGATAGTTGCCTTATTAGCCAATAAGATGACTCCAATATATTGCTGTGGTGAAACCTTAGAACAATTTGAAAAAGGTTTAACCAAAGATGTTATTAAAGAACAAATCAAAGTTGGATTGGCTGGATTAAACAAAGACGATGTCAAAGATGTTGTCATCGCCTATGAACCTATTTGGTCAATTGGCACGGGTAAAAATGCATCCAAAGAAATCGCCGAAGATATTTGTTCATATATTCGTAACTTGATCGCAGAAATGTATGGTCAAGTTAGTAACGACGTCCGCATCCTCTATGGCGGAAGCGTTAAACCAGAAAACATCCACGATTATCTATTAGAAGAGGATGTTGATGGCGCTTTAGTTGGCGGAGCGAGCTTAAAAGTTGAATCGTTTAAGCAATTAATTGAGAATATATAGGAGGATAGCTACATGGAAAGAGTAGAATTCGAGAGCACAAGCGTTGATACCGGCTCAAGATTTATGGCCAAAGTCTTTGGCTATATGTTCGGCGCTTTACTACTTACTGCCTTAGTCGCAGTTGGCGTCGGTTATTTATTTACTAACGTCTGGCCCATTGTTGACAAAAGTGACGTTTCTGCTAGCCCTTATTTTAGTTATTACATCGCTATGATGATTGCTAGCTTTGTCTTGATTTTCATCACGAGCATTTGGTTTAACATATCAGCTTGGCGAGGTAAGCACACATTATTCGTACCATTTTCTATCTATGCCATATTGATGGGTATTTTAGGCTCATCATTTACGATGTTTATCAATCCAGGCATTTTAGGCATTGCTTTTGGCGTCACTTGTCTCGCTTTTGGCTCGATGGCGTTAATTGGCTTTTTAGCTAAACGCGGCATCGGCGTCTTATCGATGGTTATGCTCGGTCTACTTATCGGCGCGGGTATCTTAAGTTTATTTAATCTCTTTCTATGGATAATTAATCCGTATTCTGCGTTATTAAATTACATTCTTGTTGAAGCACTTATCTTTGCGGTCATCATGATTATCACCATCATCGATGTCTTCAACATCAAACGCATCGCTTCTAGAGGCGGAGCGAATAACAACGTCGCTTTATACTGCGCCTTCTCTTTATACATTGATTTCATTAATATCTTCGTTCGTGTCTTATACGTCATTCTTCTTGCCAATAGCAGAAGATAACTCCATCACGTATATGCGCATGTGCGTATGCGTATATAAATATAATAAGTAGAAGACAACGCTTCTTGGAGGTCAAAAAACATGAAATTCTACAAATGCCCCCATTGCGGAAACATCATCGAGATGGTTATCGATAAAGGTGTTACGCCCTCTTGCTGCGGCGAGTCGATGAAGGAACTTGTTCCTAACACAGTTGATGCCGCGCATGAAAAACATGTACCAGTCATTGAAGAAAGCGATGGCAAGGTAGTGGTAAAAGTTGGTGAAGTCATTCATCCTATGAGCGAAGAGCATCATATCGAATGGATAATGGTTCACACCGATCGCGGAATATATCGAAAATATCTTCGCCCAGGCAATGAGCCAATCGCTGAATTCTTGCTCCACGATGATGAAATCGTCCTATCCGCGTATGAATATTGTAATCTTCACGGATTATGGAAAAAAATTTCTGAATAAGTTGTTGCATTTAGTTAACTAAATACTATAATAATGAAAGCCCCGAATCGGGGTTTTCTCTCACTTAGAAAAAAATAAAAATTGTTGTTGACACTATAAATATCTAAGTGATAAGATATCACAAGTGCGTATTTAATAGGGTAACCTAGAGAACACGAGAGTGGCACGCACTAACCGATCTTTGAAAACTGAACAGATGTACAAGAAACATTAACGTCAATTTTTTATATAAACAATAAAACCAGAATTATTTTGAACTAAGATAAACTTTTTGAGAGTTTGATCCTGGCTCAGGATGAACGCTGGCGGCGTGCCTA
>CAVILR010000027.1:0-11392 GCA_963643725.1 Lachnospiraceae bacterium
ACAAATAGCGATAAGAAAATCGTATAAGGTATCGAAAAATATTTTCGTTGAAACCTAAATTTCATATTCGCTTATGTCTCCTTTGAATCGGACCTTAATATCTTTTTTATTGATTTGAATGCCGACGACATCGTTGATGTTATAACTATCGTTAGTCTCTAAAATGAAGTCTTCATCATCTTCGCTTCTAGCGATAATTTGATAATGGTCGCCGTGATAAATATTCGAGATGATGGTTCCAGTCAATTGACCGAATTCCACGTCATCGCTAAATTCAATTTTGTTCAAAGGTATTTCTAGGCTAACTTTAGCACCAGTGAAATCGTATCTTTTTCCATTAGGAGCAAGAATATAACCTTCTTCATCGATTTTGCTATCTTTAACAAGTTGGGTTAAATCGACATCGACAGAGCCAGTTGATAATTCGACAGTATCATCTTTGAGCACTTCACAATTAGTATAGAAGTTTTCTAATCTTTCCTTCTTCATGATGTGGATGCCATCATCATCTAAATCGATGCTAATTGGCCCTTCAGGGAAGTCTTTGGTGGATTTGGCGATAATCTCATATTTTTTAACGTTGATGACATATTCGTAATGCACGCCTTTAAATATTTTATTGACGATGACTCCATCAACCTTTCCTTTTCCCGCCTTTTTAAGTAAGACATCTTCTGGACGCACGACGACATCAACCCTCTCATCGAGAGGAAAATCATCAACGCATTTAAAATCAGCGCCTAAGAAGCGAACTTTCTTCTTTCCACTTATTAAGCCATTATAAATATTGCTCTCGCCGATAAAGTCGGCAACATAGGCATTTTTAGGCTCATTATAGATGTCCGTTGGCGTACCAATTTGCTGAATTAGTCCATCTTTCATAACGACGATGATATCGCTCATCGTCAAAGCTTCTTCTTGGTCGTGGGTGACATAGATAAAGGTAATGCCAAGTTTCTTATGCATCTCTTTGAGTTCGAGTTGCATATCTTTACGCATTTTTAAATCAAGCGCCCCTAAAGGTTCATCGAGGAGAAGAATCTCTGGCTTATTGACAATGCATCGAGCGATCGCTACGCGTTGTTGTTGACCGCCGCTAAGAGTTGTAACATCACGGTCTTCGAGCTCATCGAGGTCGACAATCTCTAATGCTTTATGTACTCTTTCATCGATTTCTTCGCGCGAGAGATGTTTCATCTTTGTAACAGTTTTACCATTACGCTTTTTAACCTCGGTTGGCACTTTTAAAAGTTTTAATCCAAAAGCGACGTTATCATAAACATCGAGATGAGGAAATAAGGCGTAACGCTGAAACACGGTATTAATTGGCCTTTTATATGGCGGAAGAGCGGTAATATCCTTACCATTAAGTAAAATAGTTCCTCCGCTAGGAAGTTCAAAACCACCGATCATTCTTAGAGTCGTTGTCTTTCCACATCCTGAAGGACCTAAGATTGTTACAAATTGTCCGCGTTTGATGTCTAAAGATATCCCATCAACCGCATTGAATGAGCCAAAGCTTTTTACAACGTCTTTTAGGCTAATGATTACTTCATCAGTTGCCATAAGTTTTTCTCCTTGATAACTACCAATAAATTAATGAATTAAACTAAAGCATTTTTTAGTCTTGAATAATATAGCAAACATAAGAAAAATAATGCAATAAATTTTTTAATTAATTTTTAGTAAATATTTATCGATGCCTTCTATAGAAGTCTTAAAAAATATTTCCTATAATTTTGCTAGAAAAAAGTTCAATAAAATTGAAAGAAAAATTAAAAGCGTTTTTCTATCGATTTTTAAGCGTAAAATCTCGATAAAAAATTGTTAAATATTTTAAGCAACTTTTTAACGGAAAAAATTCATTAAACTTCTAATGAAAATTATCCAATTATTTATCCAAGAAATTTATTACCAACCATTTTATTACCAACCAGTTTTTCTCTTGTGGTTGGTAATAAATTAAATCATTAGCAAATTAATAAGAATTTACCTTCCAGTAGCCCGTTTTATTAGGGCCGATGCGTTCGACGATATTCTTAGCTTTTAAAAAGGTTAAATTTTTGTCGATCGCGGTATCGCTAATACCGATTAATAAAGACAATTCGTTTTTAGTAATATTTGGATTATGCTGTATTTCTTTAAGAATTTTAATTCTCGTATCATTGAGTTTATCTTTTTTATTATCTTTAATGTTTTGATTTTTAATTTTAAATATCTTTGTCTTATTAAATGGGATAGTTACAACAATTGAGTTTTCACGGAACTCAAACGCGCGTTTACTATAAGCTTCCACTATTGTTGGAACACCTCTATCAGATTTATCGCTAATCCTAAGCTGCGCGAAAATTTCCGATAATTTGTCGTTAACTGGAACCGATTCACCTAAATAAAAGCCTTCAACAGTTTGAGCTGGGGCAATACTGCCGCGCGATAATATCTCAATACGATCTGAGAAAACAGAAATCATCGGCTCATTCCCTTCGACCCATTTATTGTGAAGCACAGCGTTAACAATGGCTTCGTTATAAGACTTTATATCGAATAATGGCGTTTCTTTTCTTTCCTCTTTTCGACCGCTTTCATCGGATTGAAGAATATTTAGCACATCGCCATAATCGAGCAAGTTTTTTAGCGAATACAATATACAATCAAAGCCAAATTCCTTAATCGCATATAGCTCAGAGCCTTTAGTTTCACCTTGAAACAACGATACTCTTAAAGGCAAATGAGAATTGTCTGATAATAATTGTGCTTGAATGTTATATTCGCCATCTTCAGTTAACAACTGCAAATTCTTTTTAAATGTTTCTTTTCTTAGTTCAATACCTTTTGAGCCATAATACATAAAAAGTTTTTCAAATGTTAAATCTTGATATATTGAACGCGTGTTAACGATTGTTGGATAGCCATTATCAAGGACTTTAAAAAGCTGTTTTTCTAATTTTGGATTATCTTTAATTCGAACCTTTGAAGAGCCAATGCGAATATATCGTTCGTTGCAAAATGATGTTGGTACATCATTCGCTGCTTCAATAATTAATATTACAATTCGCTTGCCATCGATAATATCTTCGATAAATTCAAATTTAATTTTTGGATTTAAGTTCTTGTTTAAATAATTGAGATACGGCTCGTTTTTATAATCCATATAAGGATCAAAAGTTGCATTGACAAGTTCATGAGTCTTATCGCTAACACCCCAAACAAAATAAGCTTCCTTTTTCCCTAGAAGCGCAGCAGAGTTTGATAAAGCGCTGATATATTCACCCAATGCGACAGGCTCAAACCAATTGCTTTTGAATTCAAACCATTCCCGCTCCTGACTATATTGGAGCAATTCTTTTAATATGTCTTTAACTCTATTTTTATTACCAACCATTTTATCACCAACCATATTTTAACGTGAGGTTGGTAATAAAACAAGAAAAAGCTAAACATTTTTAATTCAAAATTTGTATCTTAAATTCATCATCATTATAATAGCAATTATCGAGGTTCATTTATGAAAAGAAGTATCTTCCTATTACCATTATCATTAATATTGACTGTTTCTTTATCTAGTTGTAGTGAAGCTAAAAAGATAACTTTAAGCTACGGTCAAATGATAAGCGAAGAATTTACGGCGATAACCTATGATGAATTAGCGACAAAAATAAATGATAAAAGCGAGACATTTGCTTTAACGGTTTATGCGAATAATTGCTCATGCTGGTCAATATTTAAAAGCATCATCAACAAATATGTCGCGGAGACGCACGCCAAAATATATGCAATTCCGTATTCTTCATTTCGAAGTAGTGATGGGACAATGCTCAACAATTTCGATTTAAAGTTAATATCAGGATCAGTAACATTCCATTTAATCGAAAACGGAAAAATATTTAACGAAATAAGCGATAGCAAATCGCAAATCATCAAAAAATATGAAACATTTACTGAATATATGAACGAATATGTAAATCTACCTAAGAAATACTACGTTTCATTAGAACAAGTAAATTCGTTATATAAAAGCGAGGAAACATCTTTGATTTATTTTGCTCGTTCCAACTGCGGAGATTGCCAATATTTAGATACTTCTTTCCTTAATAGTTATGTTGCTACGAATAATTTATATATTTTAGATTGCGAAAATATCAATATTCGTAAATATGATGAAGAGGGAAATCTAACGCCAGAAAGCCAAATAAAATGGAACGAATTCAAAGTTAATTATGGTCTAGCTAAAGATAAAAACGAGACATATGGCTACGATACTGGTTATGTACCAACTCTATTACTCGTTAAAGGCGATGGCGAAAGTGCATTACCAACCTTCCTCTCCGGCGCGGTATATTTTAACGATACCATCGCTAAAGATGACGCCGGTTATTACATCGAAAATAGCTATTATACGAGCGAACGCGTGGCTAATCTAAGCTATACCTCCACTATCTTAAAAAATAAGAGATTAAGCGATGATGAAGTCACCTCGATTGAAAGCTACACATTTTGGAACCAAATAGATGCCGCGGAAGTCTATAATCCGTTAATAAAAGCCTTCTTAGATGAATCCTTAACAAAAGTCACCCACGAAGGCTTTAACAAATAATTTATTTCGATAATTCTTCTTTTTTCTTATTGAAATCTTCTTCGCTAATTAAGCCTTGCTTATAAAGATTTTCATATTGTTCAAGTAGTTCTTGTTCATGCGTTTTTGGCATCTCTTTAACATCTACTGTTACGACATCATCATTACTTTTTGATGCATTAGATGCGTTATTGATGATGATTCGGCGATTGTAGATGCGCGCGTTAAATAAAGCTGAACGGAGAATGAACATCGTTATCGAGGCGGCAAAAAGTAAGCTCGCAAGAGATAAAAGCAATGCGCATATTAATATAACTGTGTCGTTATTATTGTATAAAGTTTCTAATATTGAGCTAATAATTGAAAAAGTCATCGCTCCTCCAAGAAAAGAAAAGCCTAAAATTAAGAATAAACGCCTTTTTCTAAGCATTGAATTAATTTCTTTTTCTAATTTATTTTTATCAAATTCGTTCATTGTTTTAATCTCCTTGTAATTTCTTGGGCCTTAGCATATATGCTATCGCAATTAATATCAAGATTAAATTTCTTATTGAAATATAAGATTTTTCCATTGATCATCGTCATCTTAATAATATCATTGCTTCCAGCGTAGACTAAGTTTTTAGCGATGTTATTAATAGGTTGCATCGATGGAGAAGATAAATCGATCATGATGATGTCGGCATATTTGCCTTTATCTAAAATATCAGCGTTATCTAACCCCATCGCCTTAGAAGCGTTGACCGTCGCCATTTTAAGCACTTCAAATCCATCCATCGCCGAAGCATCTTTATTAACAACTTTTTGTAGACAAGATGCTAAATACATCTCCTTAAACATATTAAGCGAATTGTTCGATGCCGCCCCATCGGTGCCTAAGGCGATATTTAACCCCGCCTTTTGATATTTGCTTAACGGAGCGATTCCGCTGGCGAGTTTAAGATTGCTCGCTGGACAAGAGATGATATTGATGTTTCTTTTTTTAGCGATTTCAATCTCGTTATCTGAAAAATAGTTACAATGGAAACCGCCGCCACCATAATTAAAAAAGCCAACTGAATCGAGTAATTCAATAGGTCGAAGATTATATCTAGTGATACATCCTTGAACTTCACTTTCAGTCTCGCCGACATGAAGATAGCCGCCGGTATGAAGTTTATTGCATAAAGATGCAACTTCTTTAATCCTCTCTAAGGGAGTTGTATATTCGGCGTGAATACCAATTTTATATGTAACTAAACTATCTTTTTTATTAAATTCCTTAAATCTATCTTCTAGTAAAGATATAGGCTCCTCAGTCGAAGTTGCTAATATAACATTTCGAAAGCCAAGTTCTTCCGATGCCCTCTTTATTTCTAAGGGCTTAAAATACATGTCGAATGCAGCGGTTATACCGCCAGAAAGATATTCAAGAATGCCGCATTTAGTTAAATGATAGATATCGCCATATAAAAATTTTGCTTCCATGGGAAAGATGACATCAAAAAGCCAATCGTGCAAAGGTAAATCATCCGCAGCACTTCGCGCAAAAACCATCGCGGTATGCGCATGCGCATTCTTAAATCCCGGCATCAGCAAATTGCCTTCACAATCGATGATTTTATCGACACCTTCACGTACTAAATTAGTTCCAATATCTTTAATTAAATGATCTTCAACTAAAAGTTCGCCAAAAAAGATATCCGCGCTTTTCATCGTTAAGATGCGCGCGTTAATAAATAGGATTTTCATTATCTTTCTTCGTCAGAATCATCCACTGCAACAAGCATCTCTTCAGGCGCTCCGCAGATAGGGCAACTTCCATCAGGAAGAGGGGTGACAATTTGCCCACAAATCTTACAACGATATTTCTTTTCGCTCATAAATTTTCTCCTTTTTATTGCAATTTCTTATAATCAATTTTTCCTAATGCGGTATGAGGCATTTTATCAATAAAGATGATTTCTTTAGGTTTAGAATAAATGCCTAGACGCGAAATAATTCGCTCTTCAACTTTTTTACGCGCTTCTTCGACGCTCCCCTTATATGTTTTTGAGAGCATGATGTATAGCTTGATGATATGTCCGTGACGGACATCGTCGACACCGATCGCGCACGTCTCATAGACGAAATTAAACGATGTCGCACAGTCTTCAATCATCGAAGGGAAAACCGGCACACCATTAACTTTAACAATTCTTTTCATTCTTGTCTTGTAAGATACATATCCTTCTTCATCAATGGAGCCAAAATCACCAGTACGTATGTATTTTTCGCCGTCTTTATCAACATAGAAGACGCGACTATTTATATCTTTATCATCGCTATATCGATAACCATTCATTATCGATTCGCCGCCGATACAAATCTCACCATCTTCGTTTGGTTTTAAGACGTTTCCTTTTTCATCGATGACAATGCCTTTAACAGTTGGAAGAAGCTTACCGACCGTGCCGGGCTTATAATATTTATGCGTATTGACCGAACAAACATTGACGACCTCAGTTAGACCATAACCTTCCTTAAGACGGCATACTGAATGAGCCTTTTCCATGCGGATATTAAATCTTTCAAGTAAGGCTGGTGAGACATAATCACCTCCAACAAAGGCGATATATAAATGTTTAAGCTTTCTTCCACGGAAATTGCGTTTTGATAATAAAGCTTCATATAAAACAGGGACGCCAAGAAGGATGTGCATTTGATTCTTTGATATGTATTTAACCGCATCTTTTCTTGAAAATTTTGGCATCAATACATCAGTTCCTCCATGGGCGAGGAAGGAGTGAATACCCTTGCATAAACCAAAGCCATGGAACATCGGTAAAACCGAAAGAATTCCCCATTTATTGACATCATTATGATCGATGATCCAATAAGTATTGAAGCTCACCGAATTGATAGCAAAATTGCTTAAAGCGATAATCTTGGATTTCCCGCTGGTGCCACCGCTATGAAGGAGGATGCTGTCTTTTAGATAGCTATCATCACATTTAACATAACGCTGACATTTATAAAACGCATCGGTGTTAAGTTTAGGTTCAAGTAATTTATCTTTGTTTTTCTTTTTATAAACTAGCTTTTTAATTAACGGCAATTCTTTTGTTGGCTGACAAACGACGACTGTAACACCTTTATCTTCTAATGGTTTAAATGTTTTGTAATTAATATCTAAAACAAATAGGAGATTGCACTTCATTTCAGTAAGTGCTTCATCCATTTGTTCATAAGTGAATAAAGGGTGAACGATATTGGCCACCGCGCCTAATTGGTTAACCGCATAAAGTAGATATAAGGCTTCAGGAATGTTTGGTAGGCAAATTGTAACGATGTCATCTTCCTTAACGCCCATCTTATTTAACATATAAGCGAACTGATTGATGCGCTTAAGTAGATGTTTATATTTAAAAGCTTTAAAAAAATAACGAAATGCGATGCGATTAGGCACTTTCTTCGCGACATTAGAAACTGCATTATAAAGAGATTGCTCTTTTTTAACTGGGGGAATTGATATTTTTTTCATAATTAGAATAAGGAAATAGAATAGCCTGTTAAAAGGAATATCGGAGTCATAATAGCAATAAACACCGGTTGATGGAAGACATAGACAAACATCGTATGTTTACCAGGATAAGACACTGGAGAGAATATCATATTGAGTTTAGCATTTAATTGCCCTTGTTTTGTCGCTAAATATTCTTCGCCAGTCAACGCTCTTTCCTCTTTAGGATAGAAATATTTGATGATCGATTTTTTATCTTTGTAAAGAGTTTCACCGACAAAACCACCGAAGAACATATAGGCTAAATACGGGAATAAACCTAACCAATCAACCCCGAAACCGTTTAGTCCAAGGATGGCCTTGAGCCAATTGTAACCAGATTTATTGAGCCAATCATAACCATACTTCCAACCGACATCATCGCCGTTATCGTTAAAAACAAAATACCAGCGCTTAGAAAGTTGTTCACTATTATGTCCATCAGCAAGGTAATGAGAAAAGGATAAAACAATCCAAAATATAAATAGGCTAACGGTAATAGCTAAACATATCCATTTCCAGTTGTCCGGTCCACATATTTTTTTAAATAACGCGGATATACCTGTATATATAAGTAGACATATACCAATCATAAATATCGTCGATAAAAGCAAGCTATAATGACTATTTTTGCTAATGAAGGCAAAAACATTTAAGGCTAAAGTTATAACTAATCCAACACCAGTTATCTCAAGCGCTCTCTTCAAATTATTCTTGGCGAATTTAGTGCTAACTCCGCATAAAAAGATGAAGAGGAAAACACCAAAAAGGCGCACGCCGACTCTGAAGTCGTGCCGCCAATAGGCGCTGGCAAATTGTCCAAAAGAACTAAGCCAAGTGCCGCCACTACTTTCAAATACGCCAGGAAAGAAGCCAAATGAAGCGAAATCGTACATATAGTGGTCGACAATCATGCCCCAAATCGCAATTCCGCGCAAGAAATCTATTTCCCAAACGCGTTTACTCTCCCGTAGTACTGTTTTGCTACGTCCTTCCAAAGAAGATTTATATTTCCCTAATTTCTTTTGGTATTTTTGTTCTTTCTTTTCAATCTTATCATTATAAAACGCACTTCTATTTTCCTTATAGATAGCAATTTCATCTGCTGTATGATTTAAGGAATATTTATCAATTTCATTTTCTAATTTGCTATTACATTTATCTTTAAAAGAAGACAATTTTAAATGATACGTATCTTCTTTTTTCTTATTTCGCTCTATACGTTCTTGTTCAAGGCTCTCAGTAGAAATCATATTAATATGATAGCGAATACTTCTCTATTAAAAAAGAAGAAAAACGGATTTTTTAATCGTTCAATTATTTACTTATCAATGCTCAAGGATAAAATCTATTTTTATCTTTGATAATAAGCCTATCAATGATGTTCATTTGAGAATAAAGGATACATTCCCGTCACAGATTGTAAGTAAAAAAATGATAAAAAATAAAGTATCGATTAAATCGAACTTTTAAATTATTTTGTGTCTAAAAGTTAATTTTTTTCTCGATTTTAGACAAAGAATAATGGATTTTGTGTCTAAAAGTTTGATTTTTTTCCTATTTTAGACATAAAATAATATCAACAGAGGTGAAAGTTATGTCTAACTCATATATCGGTCGAGAAAAAGAAACAAAGCAATTGCTAGCTTCGTATAATTCTAAAACAAGCCAATTAGTCATTCTCACAGGAAGAAGAAGAGTTGGCAAAACTTTTCTAATCGATAACATCTTTAAAGATAAATTTGCCTTTCGCTTGACCGGTGCTTATAAAAAAAGTAAAGCATCGCAGCTAGAAATATTTAAAACTGCACTCGAAGAAAATGGATTTTTATTAGATAAGGCCTTAAGCAATTGGGAAGATGCTTTTAAAGCGCTTCACCAATATCTTGAATCACTCCCTAAGAATTATAAAAAAGTCGTTTTCATCGACGAAATGCCTTGGCTCGATAGTCAAAAGAGCGATTTTTTATCAACGTTTGAATGCTTTTGGAACTCCTATGGAGCAAAAAACGATGAATTGATGTTTATCGTCTGTGGCTCGGCAACTAGTTGGATAACTAATAAAATTCTTAACAATAAAGGCGGGCTATTTAACCGCTACACACTCTTCCTCTTCTTAAAGCCCTTTACTTTAAAAGAAACAAAAGAATATCTATTAGCAAATAACATCCGTTATAGCGACTATGACATCGCTCAACTATATATGATTATGGGAGGCATTCCTTATTATTTAAGTTTCTTGTCCAATGAATATTCATTAGGTGAAAATATCGATAATCTCTTCTTCAATCGCTTTGGCTCCTTGGCCCATGAGTTTGATAATTTATACAGAACGATGTTTTCTAATAATGAGCAATATATAAAAATTGTCGAAGCGTTATCAAAAAAGAGGATGGGAATGAGTAGAGACGAATTGTCTAAAGCGACAAAGATAGCTAATAACGGCAATTTTTCAAAGATGCTAAATAATCTTTATGAGTCTGATTTTATCGATATATCATTGTCCTATTCGGATCGAAAAATCAAAATATATCGACTCATAGATTTTTACACCTTTTTCTATTTTAAATTCCTCAAAGATAATTACGGAAAAGAAGAGCATTTTTGGAGTAAATCATACGAAAGCCCTACAAGAAGAAGTTATCTAGGATTTAGTTTTGAATTACTTTGTTACACCCATCTAAATCAAATCAAAAAAGCGATAGGCATCGATGATGTATTAACAAATGCCTATTCTTGGTCAATGAAGCCAACAAGTAAGGAAGATAAAGGCGCCCAAATCGATTTAGTGCTCGATAGAAAAGATAAATCTATCGATATTGTCGAATGCAAATATTCATTAAATCCGTATGTTATCGATAAAAGTTATTACGCATCTATGCAAAATAAGATTGAAGCGTTTGCGAAATTTAACAATTATAAAAAGAGTTTAAGAATCGTCTTTATAACTATCAACGGAATATATAAAAACGAATATTCCAATATCGTCAATAAGGTTATTACCATAAATGACTTATTCGATTAAATCGAACTTTTAAATTATTTTGTGTCTAAAAGTTAATTTTTTTATCGATTTTAGACAAAGAATAATTAATCATTTATATCTTTTAGAAAACGTTAAAGCGTTTATAATTTTATCTATGCCGAATTGGTTAGAAACGCTCATCGTCATACTCTCGATAATTCTTTTTATCCTCGTGTTAATCTATATCGTCGGAGGAATAACATTTAATCTAATATTTAAAAGAAGGAAAAATGATAAACATTTCTCTGAATTAGAAAGCAATGAAGATAAAAAC
>CAVILR010000027.1:11662-13951 GCA_963643725.1 Lachnospiraceae bacterium
CTCCACCGCTTCATCGAATTGATGATAAGAAAAAATCCAAATTATCAAATCGTTATCATGGGCATCTCTATGGGCGCGCATATTACACTAGTCGCATCTAATAAATATCCATCTAACGTTAAATGTCTCATCGAGGACTGCGGCTACGCCTCGCTTAAAGATACATTAATTGAGCAGACATCATCAATGATGATAAAGCCATTAGCTAGGATACTCATCACTCTTGCAGAGGTTTACGCGGTTACATTCTTCCACTTTAATTTTCGTTCTGAGGCAAGTAAAGAATTAAAAAACAATAAACTACCAATCCTTCTCATCCACGGCGACAAAGATGAAAGAGTTTTATATGAAAATATGCATTTAATCGCTAGCTCATTAGATAAAAATGTCTATTATAAAGAAGTAACCTTTAAAGATGCTAAACACAATCAAGCGCATCTAGAAAGGGATAAATATAAGGAAGTAATCACCGATTTCGTGAATAAATTTATCGTATGAAAATATCGTTATCGCCAGTAGAAGAAAAAAAGTGTAAAAAGCTTTTAGAAATAAAAGAAAATAATATCGACGCGGTCAATATCCTCATCGATTATTTGCTTAACCATAACTTCGATATCAAGATAGAGGACATCGATAAAGCCAATCTAACGAAATCCTATTCAAAAGCCTTTTTCAAAGCCTTGGATATTGATGAAAGCAATGAATACATTCGCGAATTAATAAAAACAAATAATATCGATAAATTCAATTGTCTAAATCCAAATGAATATCTTGCTAATCCCTATGTTCTAGCCTTAAAAGACTTAAAAATAAAAGATAAGGATTTTGAATTATCGTTTTATCAATACAAAGCCTACGAAGCTTTTGTCTATGAGGAGATAATCGTCGACCCTTTAACATATAAAGAGGTTACACCTATGGGATACTTTGAAGATGAATTCCCCTTTTTGGCTTTAGTGGAAAATGGTCTAATATGGATGAGCTTAATCCCGCATGAAATAAATACGATGAAAGAGCCGATAGCAAACGCTAAAGGGGATGTCTTAGTCCTTGGATTAGGTTTAGGCTATTACGCCTATATGATTTCGCTTAAAGAAGAAGTTAAAAAAATAACTATCATTGAAAACGACAAAAGAATTATCGATTTATTTAGCCAATACCTGCTTCCTAGATTTAAACATAAGGATAAAATCAAAATCATTAAAAGCGATGCCTTTGATTATTTAAAAGAAAATCATTATCACGACTATGTCTTCGTCGATATCTATCATAATGTCGAAGATGGACTTCCCTTATATCTAAAAATCAAACAATTTGAAAACAAAAATCCTAACGCAACCTTTGCCTATTGGATTGAAGAGTCGCTCATCTCGATGCTAAGAAGACAACTTCTAACGATATTTGAAGAGCAATATTACGAGAATTTTAGCGATAAAGACTATCTAAACGCAAAAAACAATAACGATAAAATCATCAATTGCCTCTATTGGAAAAGTAAAGACTATCGCATATCTTCATTTACTGATTTACATGCCTTGTTAACTAATGAGAATATCGCTACATTAGTTAAAGACTTAAACATTAATTTTTAAATAATTCCGTTAAAATCTTGCTCATTAATTCCATTTCTTCAAGCACCGCATATTCATAACGGCCATGATGGTTATATGAGCCAGTTCCTAGATTTGGTGTCGGAACGCCTAAGAAGGAAAATGTTGCCCCATCGGTTCCTCCGCGCGTCGCTTCATATTCAAAAGGAATATTGAGCTTATGATAAACATCTTCGATCGCCTTTTGACAATTAGGATGTTTTTTAATGACCTCGAACATGTTTTTATATTGATCTTTGATATTTAATTCTATCTTTATTCCCGGATATTTATCCTCAAGGTTCTTTTTAATAGACTTAAAATCTAATACTTGTTTATCAAGAATATTCGCATCGTGATTTCTTAAAATAAAGCTAGCATAAGCGTTTTCAACATCACCTTTAATCGATGTTAAATGATTAAACCCTTCTCTATTTTCCGTATAAAAAGGCGTCATCTTTTCTGGCAAAGAGGATATAAATTCGCTCATTATAAGCGCGGCATTAAGAAGTTTACCTTTCCCTTCTCCTGGATGAATGGATTTACCTAGGATATGAATGTCGATTGCTTTAGCATTAAAATTTTCAACGCTAATTAAATTAGGGCTCGCCCCATCGATAGTGTAGGCAAATTCAACATTAAATTTCTCTTTTGAAAAGTGCTCTGGCCCGCGACCAATTTCCTCATCGGGAGTGAATAA
>CAVILR010000028.1:0-13156 GCA_963643725.1 Lachnospiraceae bacterium
AACTAGACAAATGTCCACCTAGCATATAATTAGCCTCGTCGATAATAGCGATGTGAAGATGTAGATAAACTTCCCCGTTCATCGTCGAAACATTACCATTACAAGAAACGATTTCGTGATCGCCTTCGATTTCTTTAACTTTGTATTCCTTACTCTTTAATAGATATACGCCAACGGAGCATTTATCTGTGGCGCCAATCCCGGATATCAAGCCGCATTTAATGTTTTCTTTTTTACATATTTTTTTGATTGAATCTAATATTTCTTCGCCTTTATCAAGTCGAAATATTATCTTATCATCTTTACGTTTATAGACCATTTTCTAACCTCTTTATTTCATCATATTTATATTTTACTAAAAGTCTAATTAGAAGAGCTTTTTATTGTTTGAATTATATGATCAATTAATTACGCTTACTATCTTGACCATTAAATAAAAACTTGAAAGAACTATAACAAAACTTGAATATGTCTCATTAAGTTATAAATAAAACTTGAATGTATATTGCTTATAGTCAAGTTTTGCTTGAATGATTATGTATAAAACTTTAGTTATGAAAATCAAAGAATTAAGAAATCGAAACTCTATAAGTCAAAAATGTTTAGCCAAAAAGATGGGTGTGAGCAGTCAAACTATACTCAATTGGGAAAATGGAATATTCGAACCAAAAATATCTCAACTCATTAAACTCGCCGATATATTCGATGTTACTGTCGATTATTTAATCGATCGCAAAAGCGATGTTAAAACGGCGAGCGATATTTATAACGAATTGAGCAAGATAAGCTTTGAAAAATTTCTTCAATGGGTAAAGACAGAACTTGAAGAAATTGAAGCTAAAGAAAATAGCGACAATTAATGTTGATATTCTTTCTTTAATTTATATAGATAATAACCACCGATGAGATTGTAGCAATCGAAGCCATTTTGTTTTAATATTCGGCAAGCATTATAACTTCTTAATCCTGAATGACACGATACATATACTGGCTTATTTTTATCGATTTTATCTAAATTATGTCTGAGTTCATTCAAAGGAATATTTAAGAAAAAACCCTCGATATGACCGCGAGTGTATTCGCTATTATCTCTAACATCTAAAAATGTGACATTCTTTTTATCTAGTCCATCGATATCTTCAAGGGAAAATTGCTTGAATAAATTATTTTTAAGATTATCTCCTATCATACCGATGATATTAATTGGGTCTTTTGATGAGGAATATGTTGGGGCGTAACTAAGCGATAAATCTTTTAATTTGTATATTTTCGTTTTGTTACTTATGGCCATCGCTAATAAATCGATGCGTTTATCCGCGCCTTTCCCCCCGACGATACTCGCGCCTAAAAGCTGATAATTAGTTCGATTATAAAGCACTTTTATCATCATCATTTCGCCAGAGAAATGAGCGAGATTTGATAACGAGGTAATTATTATCTTTTCATAGTCAAAGTTAAGTCGCTTCGCCTCTTTTTCATTGATCCCAGTCGTAGCGACTGTTTTTGAATAGACTTTAACAATCGAAGTTGTTAACGTCTCTTTATAAGAGTCATCTATTCCACCTAAAACATTTGCCAAAACGCGAGATTGTTTGCTCACTAAAGAGGCTAATGAGACGCCTTTTTGCTCTTTACTTATCATCTCTTTAACGCTTATCACATCTCCAAGCGCATAGATATCTTTATCATTTGTTTTGAGCTTTGAATCGACCTTAATATAGCCCTTATTATCGACATTTAATCCGCATTCACGGGCGAGTTTACTATTAGGTCTAACCCCTAGAGCTAAGATGACTAATTGTGTGGCAATTGCACTTCCATCATCTAGATAAACTTCAATGCCTTCTTTTAAAGGCTTAAAGGCGTTGACGCCTTTTCCTAGATGAAGATTTACTTTGTTTTTAATTAATTCATCATTTATTAGATAAGATAATTCTTCATCGATGTTATTAAGGAGCTGTGAACTTTTTTCTACGAGGTCAACTTTTATATTCGCCATCGTTAGATTTTCCACCATTTCTAATCCGATGTAGCCTCCTCCGACAACGACGGCATTTTTAATTTGGTGTTCTTCTATAAAACTCTTGATTTTAACTGCGTCATCAACGCTCCTTAAAGTGTAGATGCCTTTATTCTTAACGCCTTCAATAGGTGGAACAATCGCGCTTGAACCGGTCGCGATAATTAACTTATCATAGAAGCAAATAAATGATTTATTAGAAACTAAATCAATCCCTTCGATGCATTTTTTCTTTCGATTAATTCGAGTTACTTCGTGATGAACATGAATTGAAACATTAAATCTATCTTCTAGACTTTCCTTACTTTGAACATTTAAATAGCTCACATCATCAATTTCATCGGAAATAAAATATGGTAAAGAGCAAGTTGATGAAGATACGTATCCACTTTTCTCATAGACTATGATCTCAGCATTTTCATTTAATCTACGCATTCTGGTTATAAAATTTGCCCCAGCGGCATTTAAGCCAATTACAACAATTTTCATAAATATTCCTCTTCTTCATCATAAGTCATAAATGAGTAAAAGCATATTCATATGCATTCTTTCAAAAGAAATTGTTAAAATATTTTCATAACGGAGAACTTATGAAAAACAATCAATTTAAAGAAATACGCATCATGGATAATTTTTATCAAACATCATCATTCTTTCCGATGCCTTTATGCTTAATTGGAACGCTTGATGAAAGCGGTAAAAACACCTCCTTCGGCGCGTATTCACTCATCTTTCCTTACTATATCGCTGGGAAAGATTATTATGCGATGGTACTGGAATGTAGAAACACTTCCAATACCGCAAGAGGGCTATTACGCCATCGTAAATGCACGATTAATTTCTTACCATTTTCCAAGAAGAATTTTGCTGAACACGTCAATTTAGGCTTTCCAGGAGATACACCTTTAGAGAAAATGAAGAACTTCAAATTTAATCTAGAAGATTCGCTATCGCAAAAAGAAGATTCATCTATTACATATCCAAAAATCATATCTGAGGCTTATCAAGTATTCGAATGCACTTGGGTCGATGAATTAGATAATGCATCTAAAGATGAAGTCAAGGATGAATACGCTCCACCGTATCATAACTTCAATGGAATAACTAGTAAATTCGGTGCCCATTTTATCCTCAAAATCGATAAGATTTTATTAAAAGAAAAATATTATGATTCTTTGATTAACGGAGTCACTAGAGGCAATTTTGCACCCCTTCCAACAAATTGGGGATATCGCGATTCTAAGAACTTTTGGTGTTCACCATTTAAAAAAGCTGTTGCTGTCGGCATTCCAAATCGCGAAGTCGATATCACCTCTCTACGTTATGCCGCGGATAGGTTAAATAGCGAGGTCAAATTCACTGATGAAGCCTTAAAAATGCTCGTTAAAGTTCCTCGTCCATTTTTAAAACTAGTTCTACAAGGATGCGTCAAATGGGCAGATGAAAATAATGTTAAAACTATCACCGAGGTCGAGATGAAAATCATCTCCGATAAGAGATCGAAGGAAAAGAATAAATAATCATCTTTGATAATTGATAACCTTATTAAAGGTTAATCATAGTCTCTTTGATTAATAGATTTAATTTATATATTTGTTTGATTATATCGATTAAATAGCATTAATTCTTAGTTAATTTTAAGATGATTCCGTATTCAATTTTACAAATATCATCTAGTGATAATTTGCTCATATCACTGAAATAATCTTCAATTAAAGCGATAAATCCAGATGTCACAAAATTTATCATCGCCATTCTCACATTGATATTTGAACTTAAATTAATTAAGGCTGGACTATCTTTGATATTCGTATAAATCAATTTTTTCAATTTATGAATAAATAAAGAAGGAAGTCCTGGAGAGATGAGAAGTTTATACGTTTTCTCGTTTTTCTCAAGCAATGTTGTAATCGCATTTAAATATGGATAGATATCGTTGCTCGGATTGTCTTTGAAGTTATTAATTTCTCGCTCAATCGCTGAAAGGAATTCATCTTCGATTTCGACAATTAAATCCTCGATATTTTCATAATGGGCGTAGAAGGTCGACTTGGATATGTCGGCTTTTTCGACGATTTCTTTAATCGTTACCTTCTCTAATGATCCCTTTTTAGCCAATATTTCTGCGAAAGCCTCTCTGATTAGCTTTTTACTACGTAATGCATTCCTATATTGCTTCATAATTTCTTACCTTTTTTCTCGATTAGTCCAATTTTGGTCTATTTTTATCAATTAGTCGTTTTTACGCGACTTATATCAATTATAATATGCGAGTTCAAAAAGAAACTCAAGTCTAAAAAACAACTCGAGTTTGAAAATGGAGGATCGCTATGCATGTTCTTGAAATCAATCATCTAAGTAAAGACTACGGTCATGGTCGTGGCGTATTCGATGTCTCTTTTTACGTCGATGAAGGCGAAGTTTATGGCTTTCTTGGCCCTAATGGGGCGGGTAAATCCACGACGATTAGACATTTATTAGGTTTTTCAAAACCTGATAGAGGAGAAACATTAATCGAAGGTAAAGAATCGTTTAACGAATATTACAAAGTGCTTAAAGATGTTGGCTATATTCCTGGCGAAATCGCCTTTCCAAAAGGTTTGACGGGTTATGAACTTATCGACATGGAATTAAAGATGAAAAAAGCTGAACATAATAACCGCTTAGATGAAATGCTTCAATTATTTGAACTCGATGATGCGAGTTTAAAAATGGATACAAAATATATGTCTTTAGGTATCAAACGTAAGCTCGCTGTCGTCATCGCTTTTATGTCCGATGCCAAAATATTAATACTTGATGAACCGACATCCGGCCTTGACCCAAAGATGCAGCAAGTGTTCATCGACTTTATTAAAAAAGAAAAGAAAAGAGGAAAAACTATCCTCTTATCCAGTCATATCTTCAGCGAAGTCGATGCGACATGCGATCGAATTGGCATCATCAAGGATGGACATTTAGTAAGTCAATTTATCGCCAATGACTTAAAACATAACAAGAGCAAAATCTATGAGATAGCTCTAAAAGATAAAGAGAAATTTAAAAACGATAATAAGGATAAGAAATTTCTTACCATCATCGATGAAGATGATAGTCATCTTATTGTTAATATCGATGAGGAATATTCTAATGATCTTATCAAAATCTTAGCGAAATATCATATCGATGATTTCGTGAGCAAAAACGAAACGTTAGAAGACTATTTCATGAAATTTTATAAGCAAGATAAGAAATTCGAAAGGAGGTTATAAACGATGGCTAAAGAAATAATTAAACTCGACCACTTGAGTAAAGATTATGGCTATGGAAAAGGCATCTTTGACTTAAATTTAGTTATAAACGAAGGCGAAATGGTCGGCTTTGTTGGAACTAATGGAAGCGGTAAGACCACCACAATTCGCTCGATATTAGGTTTTATTCAGCCAACCTCTGGAGAAGCAACAGTAAATGGGCTTAATTCACGTAAGCATTACGACAAAATCTTAAAAGATGTCGGCTATGTTCCAGGAGAAATTGCCTTCCCTGATTTAGCCTCTGGCAATGCGTTTATTAAAAGCCAGGGCGAACTATTAGGTGTTAAAGATTATACTCACGCGCTTGATTTAGCGGATAAGCTAGCCCTCGATTTAAGCGCCAACTTAAAAAGGATGAGCAAAGGTATGAAACAAAAGACCGCCTTAGTGGCCGCGTTAATGAACGACCCGAAAATCATCATCCTCGATGAGCCGACAACTGGTCTAGACCCATTGATGAGAGACTCCTTTCTAGAAATTATCAAAGAAGAGCACAAAAAAGGAAAAACAATCCTCATGTCATCGCACATCTTTGAAGAGCTAGAGACTACTTGCGATAAAGTCGCCTTCATCGCCAATGGGAGAATCATCGATGTCGCCGATATGAACGCGATTAGAAATCGACCTCTCATCGATATAAAAATCGAATTTAAAACAGAAAGGGATTATCGAAGATTCCTAAACGAAAAATTCAAGATTATCCGTAAACAAGATAAATATCATCAAGTTACTGTCGAAATCGATAAAAAGGAGTTAGATAGCTTATTCAAAGCGCTTAGCAAATATAACGTCTCCTTCTATCGAAGCGAGAAATATACATTAGAAAAACACTTTAAATTAGTGATGAAAGAAAAGGAGAACGAAAAATATGTTCAATAAAGCATTATTCAAACAATCGATGAAAGCCAATGGATTGATGTGGCTTATCATCACCATCGCCTCTTGCTTTATGCTCTCGTGCGTTATGCTAATTTCCGGTTCTGGTAAAATTGGTCAAGTCGCCGAAGGCGTTGAAGATACGATTATTACAGAAACTATCGATGCAACGGTCAAAAATAGTTCAACGGTTAATTATGTCTATGTTAGCGATGCCACGAAAATATTCGATGAAACATTTGCTAATGAAATAAGAAGCAATTTCTTAACTGAATTTGCTAAAAGCAGTAAATCAACACCGGAAGAAAAGGCGAGTGAAGCTTATACATTAACTTGCACGACTGACGCCCCAAGCGTTTACGCTAATTCATTAAGCAATTATAAGGTTAACCTTGAAACATATACCAAAAGTATCGATGAATCATACGATCAAAATAGCGATACATACAAAAATATCTATGAAGCATCACTATTTGTAATAAATCCAAATGGTTCACTTAACAGCAAATACGAAGAGATGGAAGAAGGCTCATCAGAAAAGGTTAAAGATGGTTATGATGTCGCCTCCTTATTCACAACTGGTCAAAAGGATATAACCAATTGGCTAACTACTGGTGAGAGCACAAATCTAAGCGAATATATAAACGGTGATGAACGCACTTCCTATCGCGATGATTTAGCGACTTATGCTCTACCAATTTCTATCTCGTATTCCTTTAATAGCGAAGAAAGCATTAATAAACTACTCGATGCCTTAAAAGATTATGGCGTTGATCGTGAAAAATACGATTCCTACGGATATAGTTACGTTAAGGTCAAAGATCTTTCCGCCTCTTCAATCGTTACCTTTAAAGCCCGTTATGAACTAGAACTATCAAAGTTGAGCGTTAGCGACTATGAAACTATAGCCCAATATCAAGAAGCGGTTATCGATATGAAGCAATCGCTTATTAAAGAGATATCATCGTCTTCAATCGATATGCTTCCTAATGATGTTCGCGATGCCTTAGAAGAAATCGGTAAAATGGACTTATATTCGATTATTGTCGGCTCAATCTTCTTCAAGATGGCAGGATTATTGTTACCTATCATCTACATGATTATGGCCAGCAATAACCTTATCGCGAGCCAAGTTGACACCGGCTCGATGGCTTATGTCTTATCGACCTCAATTAAGCGCGAAGAGGTAACGTGTACGCAGGCGTTATATCTTGTCTTATCGCTATTAGCGATGTTTGTATGCACCTCGATAACAAGCCTCATTTGCTTTAGCATTGTCGGTGTCTCTTCTTCATTAACTTATGGCAAGCTATTATTGATGAATTTAGGCGCCTTCTTAGTGCTATTTGCCATGAGCGGCATCAACTTCTTCACCTCTTGCAGTTTCGATCAAAGCAAAAAATCGATGTCTATTGGCGGAGGACTATCAATGTTCTTCTTGGTGTGCACCATCTTAGGGTTATTCGGTTCCCCTGTCATTCCGACAGTTGTTAGACTCGATGCCTTAAATTACTTTAACTACGTATCGATTATTACTCTTTTTGATACGATATCGATTATCGATGGATCCTTAACATTCATCTATAAGTTAGTCATTCTAGCTCTTATAGGAATAGTTGGATACATTGCTGGTTCATTCATCTTCAAGAAAAAAGATTTACCGTTATAAAAGTAAATCTCTCCCTTTCTAAAAGCGTAGCCCTAGTTGTTACGCTTTTTTTAAACTAAAAACTTACTTATTAAAGAAAATAGGAAAGTGAAGCAACTAAAGCGACAACGCAAAAAAAGGGGATGCCTCTAAGAAAGGAGGCGATATGTTCGTGGGGGTCTTGGTATAAACTTTTATTTGGTAAATAGGAAAAACGAATTCGTTTAGTATTCCTCCACCATAGCAAGTCGATGATTAATAAATCAAATAATCCAAGGCCTTCTGTGAATAAAAGGAAATAAAGAAAACAAGAAAGATAATCATCAAAAGGTGATGTAAAGCGATATAGCACACCTAATAAAAAGAAAATTATTGAAAAAAGTAGGAAATTACTTAATAAAATCATCAATAAAGACTTTTTCTTTGGAGCTTCAAGAGGACACTTTTCTCTTACTAAATCCTGAACTTCTTTAGGATAGCTTCTTAATCCGGCGAGATTTTTCTTATCTCCTCCAGTGCACAGAAAACATATTCCCCAATAAAGCAAATAAAAAGCAGGTAAAACAAACCATTTCCACATAATATTAACCTCTATTTCTTATCGTTTTTACATTTCGGTTCATTAGATGTCTTCCGATGTGTCGAAATAAAAACGCTTTAACAACTGACATTTTTTGATGATAGTTTTTAAACAATTCATCAGGACAATTATAAATTCCTAAATCCTCAACTATTCCCTCGCTTTGAATGAATGTATCATTGCGATTAAATTCAATAACAGGATGATGAAGATCTTTAGTTGCTACTCCGTAGCCAAAAAATGGGCCGTGATGATCTTTGAATTTAATTTGAAGATTTCTTAAATAAGCTACATCAAGAATAAAAGCTTATCGTGAGACGCGGCATAAAAATGATTCTTTTAAATTTTATTCCTCATCCACTACTTCGAAAAATTCAATATCAGTAAATTCGTCATCAAAATTATGTTCTTTATCTGTTTGATGATATTTTCTTTCTTTTTTGCGTTTTTTAGTTTTCTTATTCTTGTTATTACCAAACGGCCACATTGATTAACTCCAAATAACCGCGTTTATTTCTAAGAATATTAGCCCATTCTAGAATCGCGGCGATAACAAACAACGGATCAAAGGAACTCTCCCCCTCTACTTTTCCATAATATTCAGTAGCAATCGTATATATAACTGTTTCTTTACCACATTTATCTCTTCCGACTTTGCTATTTCTACAGCTGCCTTTTGATGCTCTTCCGTGTGGTTGTTGTTTTAAAAAATTAACTACTATATCAAAGATATCCCATTTGACGTTTTGATAAGGAAGTTTGTCACAAATAAAATAATCACTTCCTCCAAAAGCAACATAGGCTTTATCTTTATTTAACAAAGTTACCCATGCCTTGCCACCTTCATCTTTTAATTTTTGAATTACAATCTCTGATGCTTTCATTTTTTGCTCCTTGTTAATACCTTTCTAACTAAAACTTATCAAGGCAATTTTGTATTTGCAACTCCGAAATAAAGGCAATTTTGTAAGATTACAGCACTGATACAATTTTGTACTATCGCAATTAAAGGAATATTCAATTAACCGATAAGATGATTTGACGTTAATGCATATACGCAAAATATATTAAAAAAGCGAGACTATCTCTCGCCGTGGGTGGGGCCCTTTTTGGCGTCCTATCAAGAGGTTTCCCTTTTGACAGCTATAACATAGCATGTCGAGAAGCTCCTTTAATAACAAATTACAAATTTATATCGAGCGTTAATTGAAAAATTATGCTTATAAGCATATCAAAATAGCCAATTTCTAATAAAACACGCCAAGAAAAAAACAGGACTGAGGTTGTATCAATCCTATTGTTTACATATGGCAATGTACGACAGGAGTGATACAAAATGTATACCCTTCGGTTAAATTGGCTAGATTTATGTATACCCTTTGTATACCCCTGCTCTAGAGTTGCTCAATTTTTGAAGCAAAATCAACAATTTCTTTGTTATTTAGATCACCATACCAACCAGAAAACAATAAATAATGATTTACGTTCTTTGAAGAAGCATATTCTTTGTTTTTGATATGCTTGATTTCAGGACAATTTTCATCGGTTAAAGAAATAAGAAATAATACTACATTATCTTTATAAGATACGGTTACTGTTTCCTCTCTGGAAAACTCACAATCAAGGTTTTCTTTTTTCTTGAATTTACTATCGTTTTCAATAATGTTATCAATCACCCAGGCTGCATCTCTACACCATCCCATGTTTGCTTTAATTTCTATCATGGCTTTAACGTTGCCATTTTGGTCAGAGATAAGCATATCTGGCCTATTGTTGACTCCGTCAATATGAATAGATGGATCGAGAAGAATCTTGTAATCTTCTGAGATTAAATCAGAAACAAAAACGGCGATAGCATCCTCTATGTCTGTGCTAATAGATCTTAAATGCCCTCTTGATATATTCGCTCTTAACTTTCCAGAAGTAGCATTATGGACATTTTTTATTGTGTTTTTTAAGTTTTGAATTGCTATGTCTTTGTTCATATTATAATTTTATTTTCTTAAATTCTGTTAAGCTTGCAAAATCGGCATCATCCGTTAAATATTTTTCAATTTTCTTAATAAGAATTTTCTTATCTTTCGTAGATTTAACTATGTGCATTTTTCTGTGACAATTAGGGCATAATGCAACTGTATTATAAATAGCATCTGGTCCTCCATCGGCAAGAAAGATAACATGATGGCATTCTAAGTATGGCAATGTACGACAGGAATGATACGAAATGTATACCCTTCGGTTAAATTGACTCAATTTATGTATACCCTAATTAAATTAATACCATCTTTTTCATTTATTTTCGAAAAACACCTTAATATTTATTAGATTTTTTTTCATTGCACTCTCTGCAAAGCATTTGACAATTTTCGGGTACTGTATGT
Organism: Lachnospiraceae bacterium; assembly: GCA_963643725.1. GTDB lineage: Bacteria > Bacillota_I > Bacilli_A > RFN20 > CAG-826 > Fiminaster. The sequence continues at coordinate 10,799 of CAVILR010000028.1, forward strand.
CCACCTTTACTCCAAGGTTTTTTGTGGTCACCTTCCATTTCGTCGTACTCAAAATGTTTTTTACACACAGGACACACTCCTTTTTGTTTATTATAAGCAGCTCTTTTATCTCTTTCATCAAACGCACGCAAATTTAAAAATCTTCCTGCATATGGATCAAAATCTTTTGCTAGTAAAAATTCATATATACCACTAAATTTTTGCACATCATCGTCAGAATGAAGTTTTTTTATTTCTTCAACATTCTTAATTCCGTCATATGAGTAACTACTGTATTTATTATATAAATGAAGCCAATCAAGGCCTTTCATGTCTGAAAAGTACTTTGGAAAAACATATTCAATCCAATCAATTACATTTTCAAAATATTTCCACAGTTCGAGAGCGTTAATATCTTTTTGATGATCCGACATATAAGTTGTTATATCTTTAATATGCTTATTTTCACAAATGCCTTTAAGTGCTTTTTCAAGAAGCTCCTGCCTATTAGGGTCTCCAGTAATATATTTATCTGACAATCTCTTTGCTGCGCATGTCCTTTTTGAAAAATATTTCTTTGCATCGGTTAGCCATTCGCCAGTATAAACGGAATTCCTTAATTCTTGATCGCTTAACTTCTCGCCGCCAATATTAACTACTCTAAACCAATCTAACTTTTCCGAGGTTGTTCCTTTACAAATATAAATCATTAATTCGTACTCATAAATAGTATTAAGAACATCATCTGGTAACGAATCCCAATAGTATTTTTTACCATTATAATCAATAGCAAATTTATGAGTTAAGTACTTCATTATTGATAAGGTTCTTTGCTGGCCATCTAAAACTTCAAACTTTGCATCTTCAGAATTAAATGAATCACCATTTGTTAAAACCCAATACATAATATTCAATGGAAATTTTTTTAGTACCGTTTGAAGAACAGATTCCGACTTTTCTAAATCGTAAACAAATTCCCTTTGATAAGGTGGTCTTATTGCCAACTTTCCATCGTAAGCAAAAACACCATCATCGTCGTTATCTACAAATCCTTTTAATATTTCTTTGACTTTTATGTGTCTTAATTCAATTTCCATTTTAGCTTGTTCCTTATATTTTTTTGTTTTTGATTATTAATCTACTAAAAATAATTTTATGTTTTCCTTCAGCAGAGTATCCAACAGATTTCATATTTGCCGTGTAATGTCCGGTGCCACCTTGCCTTTTATATTTTTCAATCCATTCTTTACCAAGTATAGTAATTCCTGGCAAAGTATCAGGCAAATCAGAAGAGCCAATAAGTTCAAACTGCTCCGGATTAATTTTCCCTAAAAAAGAGATAGGCACACCCATCAAACCAGCATAGTCTTTTGGAATATCATCAACTTCTTTTACTTCTATCGCATCAAAATTATCGTATTTATGGTATAGTTCAGGCGAATACTTTTTTGTCATAATGAATTCATCGTGTCTCTTTTCAAAATCCATATTTGTAAACCAACAAATGCCAGGAACAAAACCGTGTTTTTTATTTTTATCATCAACGTAAGCCTTGCCTTTTAATTCGTATGAATCAGGCATTATAAATTCTAAGGTTTCATTGAATTTAAAACCTGCCCACATTTTCCCTGCAGCAATCAATGGAAAAACTTCTTTATATTTAATACACTGCATACTAGCAATTATCAAAAATTTTTTATCATATTGAATAAGTTGAGGAATATATTCTTTTAACAAAGAAAACGGAGGATTTGTGACGACAATGTCAGCTTGTTTTAAATATTCAATACATTCATCAGATCTAAAATCACCATTACCCTTCAATTTTTTTACACCACGTAATTCACTATGAAGAAGCTCATTAATGTCATCGTCAGTAACGCCCCTGCCATTTTTCATAGGAACATTATCGATATCAAAAACATATCCATATTTATTTGTTGCAGGCTTATCGAAATCATCAAAAATGCTCATTTGAACAAACCCCATTGGCGATCCGCTATAGCATGTACAAATGAGTCTTTTTAATTTTAAGTAATTAAAATTGCGAATAAAAAATTGAAAAAAATTGCTTTCGTAAGGATCGTCACAATTACATAGAACTGTTTTTCCTTCAAAATGTTTTTCATAATGGTTCAACTCATCTTGAATGGTTTCGTAAACAGTATAAAATTCATCATTGTCACTATCTTTAGCCTTAGCCATACCTTTGTTATTTGCCATATCTAATCCTCCACTATCCCAGCTTCTACAAATAACTTATGAAGCTTTCTTTTTTGTTTAATTGTCGGCTTAAAATGGCCATTTTCCCAACGGTTAACACTTACAAAAGAAACGCCAAGTAATTGAGCAAGTTCTTTTTGAGAGATGAATACTTTT
>CAVILR010000029.1:0-12926 GCA_963643725.1 Lachnospiraceae bacterium
TAACGCTACTATGAGTATATAAAATTATATGTTAATCATAAAATAGGATATATAAAAAAATTAATAGTTTTATTAAATTTTATTAAAAAAATGTAAGCGGTTTTATAATAGAAATATGATTAATAAATTCAAAGCTACAATGCTTCAAGATTTATGTCTTTTTGAATGTGGCAAAGAAGAATGTCGAGTCGATAAGAAAATTGTCAATACAGCGAAACCTTATCATTTGTTTCATTACGTCCTTGAAGGAAAAGGAAATTTTGAATTAGATGGCGTTAAATATAAATTAGGTAAGGACAGTATTTTCTTTATTCCTAATGGAGTATCTGCAAAATATTATCCAGATTCAAATGACCCATGGGTTTATGAATGGATTGGTTTTAATGGAACGATTATTAATAAGGTTTTTGAAAGCATTAATCTTTCGATGAAAAATCCTGTAATCATCTGCACTAATCGCGAGGCGAGAAAATGCTTTAATTCGATATATCTTAGATACGCGGATAAAGGGCAACTCGATTTGCTATGCGTAGGTAAGATGTACGAATTATTATCCTTATTAATTGATGAACTTGGTAGCGATAAGGAAAATGCCTCAACCAAAAGAGTACTCGTCTTACTCGCCAAGGAATTTATCAACAACAATTATCAATTCGAAATAAAAATTACTGATATCGCTAAAAACGTCAACGTTACCCCCAATTATCTTTCCTATGCCTTTAAAGATATCTTAAAAATATCCACGAAAAGCTATTTAACGCAGGTGAGGATGGAAAAGGCTAGCTCACTACTTTTAAGCAAGAAATACAACATTCAACAAGTTGGATTGCTCGTCGGATATAAAAATCAACTTCATTTTTCTGCTGAATTTAAAAAATATTATGGAATATCTCCAAAAGAATATATGAAAGGAACAACAAAATGAGGAAGCTTAATTTACTAGTTTTAGCCACGTCGATATCGCTTTTAGCCGGCTGCGGAGGCGGCTCTAGTGATGATACGTTATTCTCCTACGACAGTAGTGAAATCGTCGAAACATTTGGCTCTAAGACTAATTCTGAATCTCATAATTATGACGCTTTAAACGTTAATAAGGTTGATACTGAATTAAGAGAGGACTTCGCTTTCGGCGTCGATGCCTCGATGACTCAAGAAGTCGAAAAATGTGGTGGTGTCTACTTCAATAAAGATGGCCAAGAACAAGATATATTCCAAATTCTTAGAAAAGCCGGAGTTAATTTTGTTAGATTCCGTTTATGGAATAAGCCTTATACCAAATATAACAAAGCCTATGGCGGAGGAAATAATAACATCGATGTCGACCTCGCTTTAGCTAAAAGAGCGAAAGCAGCGGGCTTAAATGTTATGATCGACTTCCATTATAGCGATTTCTGGGCCGACCCTGATCAACAAAATAAACCCAAAGATTGGGGAACTTTAGAACAAGATGAAATTCCAAATGCGATTAAGGAATTCACAACTAATACATTAACTACTTTTAAAGATGCAGGCATCCACGTCGATGCTGTTCAAATCGGTAACGAAATAAATAATGGCATGTGCGGTTATCAAATAGATTGGAATAAGACTGAAGAATCTTATGATGTCATGGCCGGGATGATTAAAGGCGGTATCGAAGGAGCTAAATCGGTGTTTTCGGATACGAGAACTGTTATTCATCTCGCAAACGGAGGTAATAAAGAGGAATTTGAAAACTTCTTCACCTCGATGGATGCGCGTAACGTCGACTACGATATCATCGGCGCTTCCTACTATCCAAATTTATCTGGCGATCTTAACGAACTTCAAGACAACCTTGATAATGTTTCTCAAAAGACTGGTAAACCAGTTATCATCGCTGAAACATCTTGGGGATTTACCACGGAATATAACGAATATACTGCGAATCAATATACAACTGCAGATGAAGATGTTGGAGGTTATTTAACTTCCGAACAAGCTCAAGCCACAGAGATAAGAGATATTGTTAATGTCTTATCCAATGTTCCAAATAAAAAGGGCTTAGGCATCTTCTATTGGGAGCCGGGATGGCTACCTGTTTCCGGAGCCGGCTGGGCGAGTAAATACGGACAAGCATATCAATATGAAGGCGAAGATGGAGGACATGCAAGTTACGAAGATGGACTAGCTTCTTGGTCCAATCAAGGATTATTTTCCTACACCGGTAAAGCGTTGTCTTCTTTATATACCTTTAAATATTTAAAAGAAGGTTTTAATTCTCACGAAGAAGTCTCTATAAGCGCGAGAAAAACTGAAGTTGAATATACCTTAAATCTCGCTGAAAACGAAACGCTTCCATCGACCGCAAAAGTTGTCACCGATTTCGATGCGATTAGAGATGCAAGCGTTACGTGGGATAGCGCCGCGATTGAAACCGTGAAGAGCAAAGGTACATTCACTGGATTAAAAGGCTTAGTTGATGGAAAATACCAAATTACCGCGACTGCGCATTGCATTGAAAATTTCGTCAAGGATCCAGGTTTTGAAAATCAAGGGACGACTGATGTCGTTAAAGACCCATGGAATATTGTTTATTCAACTCCAGCAGATGATAAGGTTATAAAACTTGATAGAAAGAAAGACATTAGAAGCGGCAAAACCGACCTCAATTGGTACCACTCTTCAAAAGATTTCACCTTCAAAGTTGAACAAACAATTTCTAATCTCCCCGCAGGAAATTACACTTTGACAACCTATATCATGGGCATCGCCTATAAGGAAGTTGCACATACAAAATTAAATCTATACATCTCCATCAATGGAGGAGAAGCGATAATTCTTGATTTGGCTAACGCTGATTATCTCGCTGGTTGGTCTAGCGGTTATCAAACTTGCACGATTGCTAATATTGATGTACCAGAAGGAGCAACTGCACAAATTGGCCTTGATGGGGCAGCGAAAGCTAAAGCTTGGGCACATAACGATGATTGGGAGCTTGTGAATACGAGTAATTAACATATGAAAAATGAATTTATAGTAAATATTATCCATCGGCCCGAACTTTCACCTGAATACGCCGAAAAAGCGTTAGGCAAAAAAGAAGCTGGTAACGTAAAAAATGAATCGTTGGATATCTTCTTATTTCAACAAGAAACCGCGCATAAAAATGGCTTAAAAACGACGATTCAAATAACCTATGCATCGTTATTCTCTGATGAAATTATCAAAATTTCTAAAGAGCATCACGAAAAATATGGCGATGAAATTGGCTTATCCTTGTTAGGGCTACCTTGTAAACAATTCAAAGATAAATATCATACTGAAGATTTCTGCATTTGGATGTTTGATGAGAAGCGAAAAAAAGAAATCATCGACGATGTCTTTAGCCTATTCTATGAAAAATTTGGTTTTTATCCTGAGTCGACATCTTCTTATTTTCTCGATGCATTTTGCTTAAATTATATCCACGAAAAATATCCTTCCGTAAAATGTGCGGTTGCCACTTGCTGGGAAGAGGGACCTAAGGCCTATCACACCTGCAACAATTCGTGGTACACCTTTATGGATGGAGGACCATGGAATCCTTGGATTGCTAGTAAAAGCAATTCTCATTGCCCAGCTTTCTCAAAAGATGATGACTGCGGAATCGTTTGCATTCCTCATCTATCCAGAGACTTAATTGCTTGTTTTAATGGCAATGGTTCAAATTTTGGCACCCATCCGCAGAATGTTCTTCGCGGGATGATTTATTACGATGATCACGGACATATTGAATATCCTTATCTATATAATCTAATCGATGAATATCGTCACTTAGCAAAATATAACGACGGCTATTCATACAATATGATGTTCGTCGGTCCAGGTTGGCTTAATAAACGCGGGAGATGGGAATGCTCTTATGAGCTCCTCGCCCAATCCTATGAAGATGGTATGGCCTATTATGGGAAACTAAAAAAAGAAGGACAATTGTTAGATTTAACAATGTCTGAATTTGCTACCTATTACCGAAGGAAACATCCAAACTATAACCGCGGTGAAGTCGCTTTGTGGAAAGACATATTATATGGTTCAAACAAACAATATCTTTGGTATGTCGATCCATTTATGAGGACATGTCTTGACTTCAATCAAGGTGGGGCTATGATCGATTTAAGAGCCTATGCCGCGCGAGTGGAACAAAAAGTTGGCATCGGTACAGCGCACGTCTACGACGCCTCATATCCATATTTGATTCAAGCCAATTATCGCGCAGGATATTTTACGCATTATGCCGGTGCCGGAACGATTAAATCTTGTAAAGTTACATATAAGGGTGAAACAACGGATTTAGCACTTTGTCGAACATTGGCTAGATTTGAAAAAACCATCAACGGAATCAAAGTAATCGCTAATCCAGTGACCTTAAAACTCGCTGATAAGGATATCGTTATCGAATCGATATTTGAAATTGAAGAAGGCTCAGGAGAGATGAAGGTGAGTAGAAATCTTCTTTCCGATTTAGATGACGAGGAAATTACGATTGAAGAATATATGACCGGCGCGTTTGGCTTAAACGAATATCAAGACGATATGACCTCGTTAACTCTCGGCGTGGATAATACCTTACTTAAATATTCTTATTTAGGTCGAAAGATTGAACAAGTTGGCGAAAAAGCCTATGTCAATATTCCACCTATCACCACGAAAGTGGAACTAAGAGGGGAAGGCGCTTTACTCTCAGTTGAAGAGGGCATTGCCTTCTCGCCAGTCTATAAATTATCCGCGAGAAAAACGCTTAAAAAAGGAGGACTAGTAACATGGCTCAAGCTAGCAAAGGGAAACTAAATTTTAGATGTCCTTCTTGTTTTTTAAAAGATATCGACATGGATATGTTTTACGATGAAGAAAAACAAGAATATTACTGCTTAAGATGTTCTTTTCATGGAACACTAGATGATGTACTTAAATATAACGAAATGGCTAAATTTAATTATAAGTTATTGAAAAAAAGAGTCGTTTCTTTTAATGAAGATAATGAACCTTTAATAATTAAAGACCACGAAAGGGGAACAAAGTGATACTCGGAGTTGATGTATCTACATATTTTGAAGAGAAACGTAGCGGGGCTAGCTATTATGTTTTAAATAAGTTAGTCGACCCTTTAAAAATCTTTAAAGATAATGGCGTTTCCCACATGAGAATTCGCGTTTGGAATGATCCTTACGATGAAAATCATAAACCCTATAAAGGCGGAACATGCGATGTTAATAACCTCGTTAAATTAGCCAAAGTGGCTAAGGAATATGGTTACAAAGTTGTCCCAGATTTTCATTATAGCGATTTCTGGGTCGACCCAGGGAAACAATTTATCCCAAAGGATTGGAAGAACGATAGTTATGAGACCTTACTTACAAAAGTCGAGGAATTCACAAAATCCACTTTAACAAAACTAAGAAACGAAAACATCGATGTCGACATGATTCAAATCGGTAACGAAATAACAAATGGAATGCTCTGGCCTATTGGAAAACTCATTGATAATGGAACGGGAAAAAGACGTTCTAACTACGACTCTTTATGCGGGCTTCTTAAAGCCGGAATTAAAGGGGCGAAAGAAGTTTATCCAAATGCAAAAATTATTCTTCACCTTGAAAGAAGTAATGATGCCAATGTGTATCAAGAGTTCTTTATAGAAATGGAAAAACACGATGTTAACTACGATATCATCGGCGCTTCATATTATCCGTATTGGCATGGTAGTTTTGAACAATTGTTTGCTAATTTAGATAGCTGTAGAAATAGATTCAACAAAGAAATCATGATCATGGAACTAGGATATGGTTTCACATTGGAAGATTATATTTTTAACACTGAAGGCGCGCCTCATCTAGTTATAAATGAGGAAAAATTAAACGAAATAAAACAAAGTCTACCTTACCCATTAAATGAGGAAGGTCAAGCTAAATTCATTGAGAAATTCCTCTTCTTAGCTAATGAGCACCATGTTAGTGGCGTCTTCTATTGGGAGCCGTTATGGATACCAGGAAATGATATATGTTGGGCATCATCTGAGGGTCAACAATATATTAACGAAACTGGAAAATCTCAAAGAAATGAATGGGCAAATCAATGTCTATTCGACTATGAAGGAAAGGCTTTAAAAGCTCTTAATAAATTTAAAATCTAGGAGGATTTACAAATGAAAAAGAACCTATTAACTCTAAGCGCATTGCCTTTATTGCTAGCATTAGGAGGCTGCAATAACTCATCAGCATCAGATCAAATCACCATTACGATTTGGGAAGATGCATCAAACATCGAAATGGTGAAAACATTAACCGATGAATATTTAGCAAAATATAAAGCGAATTACCCTGATTCACCCTCTATTAACATCGTCTTTGAAGAGCAAACTGAGAAGTCGGCGATTGAGAAGATGGCCACTGTCGCCTCGGCAGGTGAAGGACCAGATATCGCCGCGATTACTCATGATACCATCGCTGCAGGGGTGGCCGATAAGCTTTTAGCCCCAGCCTCTTATGATCAAGCCCTTAGCTATCGCATGAGCGAAGAGGCGATGAACGCGGTTACCTATAACGGAGTAGTATATGGCTATCCAATCACCGCGGAATCGATGACGATAATGTATGATAAAACGAAGATAACTGCGGATGAATTATCTTCCTTGGATAATCTTCTTAGTAGCGGAAAGAAAATTGCTTGGCAAATGACTGGTGATGATGGAGGTTATTACACTTCTGGTCTATACACTGATTCAGTGATATTCGGCGAAGATGGCAAAGACGAGACAAAAGTTAATCTCGCCACGACAAAGGCGATTGATAATGTCTATTCGTTTTTCCATGATTATGGCTCATGCTTTATCGATGCCTCTCCAGAGGCGGCCGTCTCTTATGTTAGTAATGGCACGAATGGGACTGTTGGACTAATGTCTTCTCCATTTATCCTCTCGAGCATGAAAAATGCTTTAGGTGATAATTTAGGAATTGCTAAACTTCCAACGATAAATGGTGAAGAACAAAGACCATTCTCTGGTTATAAAGCTTATGCTGTTTCTCGTTATTCAAAAAACGGTGTCATCGCTCAAGATATTTGTAATTTTCTAACTTCTTATGATGCGATGAATTGGCGGTTAGTCAATGCTGGCTATCTTCCAGCCTGTCCGCTTGATGCGACAGAAGACATCAAAGAATCGATATCTGAAAGCGTAGAAGCGCAGGTATTTGCTTCCTCCTTAGTCAACTCCTTTACAATGCCAAACATTCCAAAGATGCAAGATTATTGGCGACCGATGAATAACGCCACGACGAAATTTTGGAATGAAAAAGATACATTGACAAAAGAGGCTGTTAAATCCGCGCTGGAAGAAGTTTCAAAAACTGTACTTTCTTAATGGAGAAATAGATGAAACCAGTCAAAAGAGAAACTAAATTAAGCGCTTTGCTTCAGCCATTCACTCTCTTTAAAGACACTTTTAAATGTTCGAGCATTTATATGAAGATTGTCTTAATCTTAGAGTGCCTTCTATTAGGACCTGGTATTTTGCTTAGCGGTGAGATTGAACTAGGAATTATTTGCTGGGTAGTTTTATATTTCCTTCTCTTTGGAAGTGGCTACATTAGCTATGGCTACGTTAGTGGCGCTTTAAACATAACGGTATTCACCTATGTTGTCGTATTTATAATCCTTGTCTTACTCGCGATAGCATTATGGTATTTTGTGTTTAATAGAACGATTCATAATTGTCAAAAGAAGATAAGAGGTGAAGCATATACCTTCTCTTATATTGCTAACGGTATTAAAAAATTTATCAATTCTTTCGTTAACTGGTGGAAAGAATTTGATGTCCAATATCAATGTAGCGAGGGCAAGGGAAGATGCGCCCTCATCTTATCGTTTTTCGTTTGTGGACTTCCTTTAATGATTTTAAAAGAATGGGTTAAGGGTTTTGCCTTCTTATTGATTCAAATCCTCACCATTTTATATATGATTGCTAGAGGCTTTGCTGACATCCAAACATTCTTTATTCTCGGAGCGAATGATAAATATCAATCGCCGTTAATTTATGGCATTATCGCCATGACTATCCTCTTATTATTTATCTTTATTTATATAATAAGCATCAAACAAACCTTAAAAGCGGTCAACGATTACAACATTCATAAATATGGCGATGATTTCAAAACTCAGCTCAAAGAACTCGGGAATAAAAAATTCTATGTAACATCTCTTATTATCCCCGTGTTAGGCGCGATCATCTTTACCATCATACCTCTATTATTTATGATCGCGATTGCCTTCACAAATTATTCAAGGGTCGTTTCACCTGGATATTCATCAACAGGTAATTTTGATCTTCTCGAGTGGGTTGGTTTAGATACTTTTAGGCGAATATTTAACGAAACAGCAAACTTCCAAGATTTGTTATCAGTCTTTGCTTGGACGATTATCTGGGCACTTCTAGCGACATTCACTTGTTATTTCGGCGGATTATTTCTTGCGATGCTGCTCAATAAGAAATGCATCAAAGGTCGCGTCGTCTATCGCTCCTTATTTGTCGTGGCGATGGCGATGCCTCAATTCGTCTCACTTTTAGTTATGAGAACGATGTTTGAAGATTATGGTCCGATTAACACGCTTATGATGAATCTTGGTTGGATTGATGGCCCAATTGAATATTGGAAAACTGAATTTCTAGCTCGCGGCTTAATCATCTTTATCAATATGTGGGTTGGTATTCCTTATTATATGCTTCTCATGTCTGGCCTACTCATCAATATTCCTAAGGACTATTATGAAGCGGCGACGATTGATGGAGCCAAAAAATATCAACAATTTCAAAGGATTACTTTCCCAAATATTTTGTTTATGACGACGCCTTTACTGATAACTTCATTTGTTAGCAATATCAATAACTTTAATGTCATCTGGTTTTTAACCGCGGGAGGACCAGCGAATTCCGATGTTTCAGGAACTGCTGGTAAAACCGATATTCTAATTACCTGGTTATATCAGCTAACAATGAAGCGAGGAGATTATAACTTCGGCGCGGCGATTGGCATCATCATGTTTATCATTACTGCGACGCTTTCTTTGATTATTTTCCGTAGAAGCGGTTCATATAAAAACGAGGAGGCTTATCGATGAGTAAAAATAGAAACAAATCTTTAAGAAGGTCTCGTATCATCGATGCCATATGGACTAATGTTTTAGTCTTTCTACTCGCCCTTATTTGGATTATGCCAGTTCTATGGATTATTTTGGCGAGCTTCTCTAATCAAACGGGTTATATATCGACAACATTTTTCCCAAAAGCGGAACAATTGACGATTAATAATTATGTTAGATTGTTCACCGAGACGAACTTTCTCACCTGGGTGGGCAATACGATGATTGTCGCTTTATTAAATACGATATTTACGACATTGTTTACCGTTTTAACGGCTTATTCATTGTCGCGTTTTCGCTTCAAGATGAGAAAGACGTTTTTAAACATCACCTTAATCTTAGGTATGTTCCCTGGCTTTATGTCGATGGTCGCGGTTTACTTCATCCTCGCTGAACTCAATTTAACAAATTCGATATTTGCCCTTTTAGTCTATTATGTCGCCGGCGCCGGGCTAGGCTTCTTTATCTGCAAGGGCTATTTTGACACGATTCCGAAGGATATCGATGAGGCTTTACTTGTCGATGGTTCACCGCATATCGTCTCCTTTATTCGCGTATTTTTGCCTCTTGCCGCCCCGATAATTATCTATACGGCTTTGATGGCATTTATGGCTCCGTGGGCGGATTATATTCTCGCTGGATTAATCTTCACCAAGGATTCCTCTAAGACGGTGGCGGTTGGGCTTTACGGCTGGATGGATTCGAGTAAGATTAACACTTATTTCACCCTCTTTGCTGCCGGGGCGACAATCGTTGCGATTCCTATCGTCGCCTTATATATTGCTTTGCAAAGATTCTTTGTCGAAGGTATTTCCGCCGGCGCGGTTAAAGGATAATATTATGAAAAGATATTTATCATTATTTTGTCTAATTCCCTTGCTCACTTCTTGTTTTTCATCGTCTAATTCATCGAGTGAATCTAGTAGTGATCCATCAAGTGATTTAAAAGTTGATGCAGTTAACACCTATGTCTATGAGGATGTCGCGTTAAATATTTCTAACTTAAATGATGAGGATTATTCCCTCTCCTCTTCTGGGGAAGGTATCCGCATCGAAGATAAATCGATTATTCCTTTGAAAGCGAATACGGAAAACGATGTTACTTTGAAGACAACAAGTGGAAGAGTAGCGACTTTTAAGGTCAATGTTATAAATCGAGCATATACTTCAAAGCACTCTAACGCTGAAGAAAGTGAAGGTTGGTTTAATGAAGTATCGATTAACCCGATATCTTCATTGACGAATTCTTTCGCTATTGGGATGGACATATCAAGCGTTAAAGAGCTCTATGACAACGGTCAAAAATTCTATAACTCTAATAGCGTTGAACAATCGCTTTTCTACATATTAAAAGATGCTGGACTTAATTGGATTAGACTAAGACTTTGGAACGATCCAAGCGATAAATTTGAAGAAGATGGTGAGACAAAAACCTTTAAATACGGAGGTGGTAACTGCGATTTAAACAATGTTCGATGGATGGCTCATGAAGCAAAAGCGGCGGGGCTAAAAATCTTATTAGATTTCCATTATAGTGATTTCTGGGCGGACCCGAAAAAGCAAATCATCCCGAAAGCGTGGAAAGATATTACCTCCTCAAATGAACTCGCTTATGAGGTTAAAGAATATACAAAAGATGTCTTAACCGATTTAAAAGAAAATGATGCTCTACCTGATATGGTACAAATTGGTAATGAAACCTCTGCCGGGATGTTCTTACATAATCCTGGAGGTGTTACAACCTCTGCAAGAGGCAAAGAGCCTAAATATTCAACAGATATGTCATCGAGAAATAATGGTACAGAGGCTAAATACGATTTCACCGGTTCAAAAGATAGCAATATCAATCTACGTAAATACGTTAAAGCGGCGATCGACGGAATTAACGATGTTGATTCTTCGATATTAAAGATGATTCATTTCGTAAAAGGATTATCAGCCCCTGATACGAGCATTAAATTCTTTCAAACATTTGATGACCTCGATATCGATGTGTTCGGTTTAAGTGCATATTCTTATCATCATTGGTCAAATCTATCGACCTTAAAAACGGGATTAAATAAGATTTCAGAAGCTTTCCCAACGAAGAAAATCTGTATAGCGGAAACCTCATACGGCTTTACTTATGAAACTGATTCTTGGGCCAGCAATATCTTCTCAGAAAGTGGAACTGTAAAACCAATATCTGGTTATCCTTGTTCAATACAAGGACAAGCCTCGATTCTTCGCGATACAACTGAAGTTGTCGCTAATTTAGATAATGGTTTTGGACTATTTTATTGGGAAGGAGCTTGGACGCCGACTAAATATTCTGGTTGGGCCGATGAACTCAGCAGCGCCTCATGGGCGAATCAAGCGCTTTTCTCATATGACGGGAAGGCTCTAGGAAGTCTAAGCGTCTATAAAAAGATGCAACCTACAACATAAATTTCATTTTTAAATTAAATAGAAAGGAAAAGGAAAAAATGAAAAAACAACTATTAGTCTTATTGTCCTCGATGCTACTTCTAAGTGGCTGCGGCATAGACAATTCAACATCAAGTGCCTCAAGAGTATCATCTGATACAGGCAGTAGCGAGACAACTCCTACAACCCCTTCAACACCAGCTGAACCAGCGAAGATCGATGTAACATTTAAAGTTACCGCGAAAGGAATTGATGAATATTCTGGATCTCATTCCATCCTTTACATCAACTCAAATTTTGAAAGTAGCGACTGGACGACACATGCGATGAGTCAAGATGAAGAAAATAAAAATATCTGGACTTATACATTTAAGGAAGTTGAAGTCGACGCGAGATATAACTATAACATCGTTTATGGTAGCGAAGATAAAATTGACTGGTCCAACGGCTTTAATACTGAAGGAGACGGAACAGAACCACGAGTTATTAAAATTGAAGAAGATAAATCTCTTTATGAAATCGATGCGACCTTTGTCATTCCAACAGTCAAACATTCATTTACTCTTAAATTAACCCCTCACGTTCAAACTACAAAAGGCACGGATGATACAATATATGATTCCACATATGTATGGATGTATTGTTCAGTTGAAGATCCAGCTGCCTTAACAAAGCAAAGCGATGGAACTTGGACATATGAGGTTACTGACTACGAGGGTACTGTTTTTGAATATACACCATGTTTAGGAACTAAAAGTGCGATCAATTGGGACTATAAATATGGTCAATACAAAGATGATGGTTCTTGGGAACCATGGAATGCAACTAAACTTAATTTAGTAGAGGGCACAAAAGAATATACCGCGGATGTTTATTTCTGCAAGCAACCAGTTAAAATTACAGGTGATACATATTCTTTGACATTGCATTACAATACTGAAACTTTTATTAATTTGGGCGATTCAGTTAGTGCTTATTATAAAGTTGATGGAACATCTGACTATACATGGCTAGGCATGCCATGGGACAGTACTGATGACTATAAATACACTGGGACTCTTGCCGATATTCCTAGCGGCACAATTATTAAATATCATCTTCGCAGTTGGCCAACTGGTGGCACCTCATATTTAGGTAATGAAAATGGCGAGGATTTTACAATAACTGTTACATCTGACCTTGAATACATCATCACCGGTGATTTTGGTGAGCCTAATGGGGCTTATGGCAATGGCACAGCAACTAAAGTTGAAGGTTGATAGGAAAAAATAAACAATCAAACATCTTAGGAGGACTAACATGGGAAAGAAAAATAATGTGGTATTAAAAGAACTACCAACTATTGAAAAATCTGATGATAGATTTGTTTCTTTGCAAAACGTTAATAA
>CAVILR010000030.1:0-12182 GCA_963643725.1 Lachnospiraceae bacterium
TCGACCTCACCCTTATCAGGGGTGCGCTCTAACCAGCTGAGCTAAAGATCCATTCCGCGCTTGAGCGCTTAAATAATATACAATATGGTGGTGATATTTGCAACTATCTTTTTTAAATAAAAGGTCCCGATTGTTCGAGACCTTCATTTGATAATTTAAACAATTAACGTTTAGAGAATTGTGGAGCGCGACGAGCGGCTTTAAGACCGTATTTTTTACGTTCTTTCGCACGGCTATCACGGCTTAATAATCCAGCAACTTTTAACGTTTTTCTATCAACCCCGGCATTAAGCAATGCGCGAGCGATACCTAGACGAATTGCACCAGCTTGTCCGGTGAATCCACCGCCAGAGACAAAGGCTTCGACATCGAATTTATCTGCGTTACCACTGATAGTTAATGGTTGAGATAAGTCCATAACTAATGTGGCATAAGGCATATAAGCATTGACATCTTCACCATTGACAGTGATTTTGCCTTTTCCTTGTGTCACATAAACGCGAGCGACAGAAGATTTTCTGCGTCCTGTTCCGTAATATTTGACAGTTTCTTTATTTGCCATAATAATCTCCTATCTTTTGAATGTAAGCACTTCTGGCTTTTGAGCTTCGTGCTTGTGGTCGGCTCCTTTATAAACAAAGAGCTTCTTGGCGATTTGGCGTCCGAGGCGTCCTTTTGGAAGCATTCCCCAAACGGATCTCTCGACCATTTCTTCTGGGTATTTTGTGAGCATTTCACCAGCGGTTCTTGTACGAAGACCACCATTATATCCAGACACGTTGTAGTATTTTTTGTTTTTGAGTTTATTGTTGCCAGTTAACATGACTTTCTCAGCATTGACGATGATGATGAAATCACCGCAGTCGACGTTAGGTGTATAGGTAGGTTTATCCTTACCCATGAGTTTAACGGCGACAAAGGAAGCTAATCGGCCTAATGGGATATCAGTTGCATCGATGACATACCATTTGCGAGAAATTGTTTCTGACTTTGCGATCGTTGTTTGACGTTGCATTTCATTTCCTCCTTACTCAAGCAATAATCTTACCGGGACTATTGATTTTTCATTGTGCCGAGAAAGATTATATCTTTTTATATAAAGATAAGTCAATCACTTTCGTAATGACTTGCTCCGTAGTTGTCAAATCCTAATAGATTAGGATTAGTCGATAAGAAATAATAAATCACTTCTTTTAACACCAAGTGATTTAATTTCTAGCGTTTTAAGCGTATTCTTAGCCACGCGATAAAGAATATCACCATTTGATGACTCCATTGATAGATAGCGAAAACGGATAAGATATTCAAATGGTTCGTTTAAAACTTCTAACACTTCAATAGGATAATTATTATCGGTTTCGTTTGGTGAGAATGAATGCGCTCTTATGCCGATATATTTTGTATCTCTAGGAACAATTCTGTCCGATTTAAGCGTAATATTCCACGATGGAATAAGGATTGTGTAGTCATCAATAATTTGACAAGGAACATTGTTTTTACATCCTGTTAAAATCGAAGCTTGTAAATGAACTGGGTTAGTAAATAAATCAATCGTCGGTTTATTGGCAATATTAACGCCTCTATCCATAAGAATCATATTTTGGGATAGAATAAACGCTTCATCGCGGTCATGAGTTACAAGAATAGCTTCTTTATCTAGCGATGAAAGAATATGTTTCATATCCATTTCAAGTTTAACTCTCAAGAAGTTATCTAACGCGGAAAATGGTTCATCTAGAAGAATAATATCAGGTTCATTGACAAGAATCCGCGCTAGAGCGACGCGTTGTTGTTGCCCTCCTGAAAGTTGAGAAGGTTTACGATTTTCTAATCCATCAAGCTCTAGCATTTTAATGACTTCTTTAAATTTCTCATCCTTAACAAACTTAAGCTTTGAAGGCATGTTTTTCATGGCAACATAAATATTTTGTTTCACGCTCATATTCGGGAAAAGGGCGTAATTTTGAAACATATATCCAACTTTTCTCTTCTGAGGAGGCAAATTTATTCTATTTTTAGAATCAAATAATACTTTGCCATTAAGTTTTATATATCCTTCATCAGGTTTAACAAGTCCAGCGATGCATTTAAGCGTCATCGTTTTCCCTGAACCAGAGGCGCCCAATATTGCTGTTGTTCCACCGCTTGTGGAAAAATTGACATCTAATTTAAAGGAGCCAAAATCTTTTTTAATACGTACATCTAAACTCATTTCTTCGCTCCTTTGTCCCTTCCTTCAAAGAAGTTAATAGCAAGCAAAACGACCGCGGATATCGCAACATTTATCAACACCCAAAATAACGCTAATTCATTATTATTCGCGGTCCAGGCGTATGCAACTGTGGTCGATATCGTCGCTGTTTTATATTCGTTATAATTTACGAGCATACTTGTCGCGCCGTACTCACCTAAGGCCCTAGCAAACGCTAGAACAAAACCAGCGAGAATACCACTTTTACAAGCCGGCAAACGAATTCGCCAGAAAATATAAGTGTTAGATAAACCTAACGTCTTCCCAGCATTAGCTAAATTCTCATCAAATGCTTCAAAGGCTCCGCGAACAGTTCGATACATCAAAGGAAATGAAACGACTGCTGAAGCGATAATACCACCTTTCCAATCGAGGAAAAATTGAATGCCAAACAACAGCAAAAATTTACCAATAGGATGAGTCGGGCCAAAGATAAGAATTAATAAATACCCGCAGACGGTGGGTGGTAAAACTAAAGGAAGAGTCAAGATAAGATCAGCAATACCCTTCACCACTCTTGGAAGGCGCTTCACATAATAAGCGAAAAAGATGCCTGTAAAAAAGATAATAACGGAGGCAATTGCTGCGATGCGAAGCGAATTCCAAAGCGGAAAAAGGTTCATAACTTTTTAAATAAAGTAATTAGGATGCTTTTGAAAAACCGACATCTTCGAAGATTTTTGTCGCCTCTTCTTCTTGAAGATATTTTAATAGCTTCTTAGCTTCAGTTTGTTTCGTGCTCCATTTAGTTTCATCTTTGCTCTTTTCCACCGCGTTAAACATAATCGCCGCTGGATAGATAACTTGGCTACACATTTCTTTAGTCGCTTTATCAACAACCGTTAAATTTGCTGAGAAAGCATCAGTTTGATAAATAATTCCTGCAGTTACTGTTTGTTGGCTGACTGCACTAGTAACACCTTTAACATCCACCCCTTCGGTTATTAATCCCTTTTCTTTAAAAGTTTTAATTTGTTCATCGGTGAAATTGAAATAATTTTTAAATATTTCATTCGTATAATTACGAACTGGAACACCATCTTGAGCGATGCATAAAACAAAACCGCTAGTCGCACTTTCTAGGTGCGTTTTAATATCGTTAAATGATTGAATATTTAGTTTATTATTGCCAGAAACAGCGAGAGCAACTTTGTTTTCCAAGAAATTGATGCGGGTGCTATGGTCAACAAAATCTTTTTCAGTTTGTGTACCACCTTCTTTATCAATACCATTCATCGTCTTTTGATCGGCTGAGATAAAAAGATCGCAATCACCGCCTTTTTCTATTAAAGTAGCTAGTTTGCCTGAGCCTAAATAGTTTGCCGCGATCGATACATTCGGATTAACTGCTTCATATTTTTCTTTGACCTTATTCATCGTCTCAGTCATCGATGCCGCGGCAAAAACTGTAACTTCGACTTTTTCATTCCCGCCACAAGAAGCAAGTGAAGAGCCTAAAGTTGCTAATAAAATAAGAGTTTTAAATTTGTTCATTGATCAATACCTCCTTTTTTAGTCATATCAATACGAGCACAGTCTCTTTTACTACCTCGTAATAATTCAATTGCATGGGGAAGAGTTTCTAAAAACACTTCCATACTCTCTAAGCACGCTTTTGGAGAGCCTGGTAAATTGATGATTAAAGTTTTCTTTCTAATCACTGAAACTCCGCGCGAGAGCATCGCGTGCTTAGTATATTTCATTGATGAGGCACGAATCGCTTCAGCAATCCCAGGAGCATTTCTGTCCATGACCTCCATAGTTGCTTCCGGAGTCAAATCGCGAGGGGAAAAACCCGTCCCTCCAGTCGTCAATATCAAATCTAATTGTCTTTGATCTGAAAAACGTATGAGTTCTTTTTTAAGCAAGGTAGGTTCATCAGGAAGTAATATTTGTTCAACAACTTTATAGCCAAATTCTTCTAATTTCTTGGCAATTGTTGGTCCAGATACATCTTCGCGTTCACCTTTAAAGCCTTTATCAGAGAGAGTGATAACCGCGGCTTGATAAGGAAATGGTAAGTCGCGTTCAACGCGTTTAATCTCATCGCCTATTTTTACCTTGCCTCCATTAAGCACGCGAGCAAAGATGCCTAAACGCGGCATAATGCATTCACCCATTCGATAATAAATTTGACAATGGTCATGACATTCTTTCCCTAATTGGGTGATTTCTAAAATGACTTGATTAACTTTTAGCCAGTCGCCGACTTTAATATCTTTTAAGATGTTTTCATCGACGATAACATTTTCGCCAAATGCGCCCGGTGAAACATCTGCCCCTTTTTTGTTAAATTCATCGATATCTTCTTTTGATAATAAAGATATTTGTCGATGCCATTTCCCGGCGTGGGCATCGCCTTCAATTCCATGTTCTTTAATAAAAAGTGCTTCATTAATAAGGTGCTTTTGTTCACCTTTTTTCTTTGACACACATAACGCAATTATCTTAGCCATTGAATGAAAAATCTCCTGATTTACCACCACTTTTTTTAACTAAGTGGATGTCTTTAATAACCATTTTTTTATCGACAGCTTTGCACATATCATAAACAGTTAATAAAGCAACACTCACCGCGGTTAAGGCTTCCATTTCAACACCCGTGACACCTTCACATTTAATATTTGCGATAGCTTTGTAACCATTATCAATCTCTTCAAAAGTTAGATTGACCGAAGTCAAATTGATATTATGAGCTAAAGGAATTAATGAACTCGTTTTCTTCGCCCCCATAATCCCGGCAACAGTTGCAACAGTTAAAACATCGCCTTTTTTATGGCGATTTTCTTTAACCATTAAAAAGCATTGCTCGCTCATCAATATAGAACCCTCCGCAATAGCTTCCCTAGATGTTATTTGTTTTGAAGAAACATCCACCATTGATGCATCACCTTTTTCGTTAATGTGAGTAAATTTATTCATATTTAATGACCTCGTTTTCCAAAACTGCAATTCGGGAACGAGCAAACTTCGCAATTAAGGCAAAGTCCTCCGTTTCCGTAACTAGATATTAATTTGTTATCAATCTTGATATCAGCGAGCACATAAGGCATAAGAAGATCAAAGATCGTTCGTTTCGCATACATTATGCAACCTGGTAGCCCTAAAACAGGACGGCCATCACTTGTGTAGGAGATTAAAAACATTGCTCCTGGAAGTACTGGCGCCCCGTAAGAGATGATAGAAACGCCACTATTTCTGATGGCAAGAGGAGTTTTATCATCTGGGTCAACGCTCATCCCACCGGTACAAAGCACCATATCAACGCCATCTGAGAGCATCGATTTAATCGCTTCGGTTATCTTTTTATCATCATCATTTAAAATGACATGTTTTTTCATCGATGCGCCTAAAGCAGTTAATTTAGCCTCCAAGATAGGAGTAAATGCATCTTTAATACGACCATAGAACACTTCGTTCCCCGTCGTTATAAGTCCATATGTTTTTTTCTTTAATGGAACGACTTTAAATAATGGCTCATCACCAACTTCTTTAACTAATCTATCCATCTTCTCTTTTTCGATAACTAATGGAATAATTCGCGTCCCTGCGAGTTTATCACCCTTTTTGACTAAGAACCCTGATGGACGAGTGGCAATCATCATCTCGCCAAAGGAATTAACAATATTTAATCGCTTTTCATCAATTAAAAATAAGCCATCGACATCAGAGATTATTTCAATCTTTCCTTCGCTAGGAGAAGTATGTTTCATGTTTATTAAGCCGCATAAATTAGCCAATATATCGGCGGCATCATTTTCGTGAAGTTTGCTCTCATCGTATTCAAAAATATATATTTGATCTTTGCCAACGCTTAAAAGCAGAGGAATATCTTCCTTAGAGATAATGTGACCTTTTTTAAATACAGGTCCTTTAAATTTGCCAGGAATAATTTGCGTTATATCGTGGCAAAGAATTTGTCCAACTGCATCTACTGTTTTAACTAATTTCATAAGCTCGTTAGGACTTTATTTTAACAATGTTAATTTTCTTGTCAAATTGAGGAAATGGCGAACTTAGTTCGCCGTGTGCGTGTGTGCGCGGTTATTAACCTTGAATAACACGCCTACACGTATAATATTTTAAAATTTAACCGCCGATTTCGTTCATCGTGCGATTAGAATCGCTATTTTTCTTTTTATTTAATAAATGCTCTTTTGGTTTAGCTAATATTGCTTCTTTTAATTTATTTATAAGCTCATCTCCGTGGAGATCTTTTAAATCTATTTCTAAGTCGGAATGAAGACAAGGTTTAATTTTCCCATCGCTAGTTAGACGTATCCTTGAACATGAGGAACAAAATTTATGGCTTAATGGTGAGATTAAACCAATTTTACCTTTACTATCCTTGAAACCATATTCAATAGAGACTCCATCAATAGACAATCGAACTAAATCAGGAATTCGTTTAACAATCTCATCATTAGATAAAAATGAATCTTTTAAATTCTTAGCTTCGCCAATAGACATGAGTTCAATAAAGCGAACATCTAAATCGTTGTCCTTAGCAAATTTAGCAAAGTCGCATATTTCATCATCATTAAAATTTTTGATGAGAACGCAGTTGATTTTTAGATGCTTAAAGCCAACACGTTTTGCCTCATTAATGCCATCAAAAACATCATCGATATTGCCTCCACGCGTTATTCTAAAATATTTGTCTTTGTTCAAAGTATCTAAGGAAATATTTAGTTGATTTACCCCAGCAGAATAAAGCTCTTTTGCATATTTCTTAAGCAAAACCCCATTGGTTGTAATAGCTAGTGTTTCAATGCCTTCAATATTAGAAATATCTTGGCAAATGTTAACTATTCCGTTGCGAACTAAAGGTTCACCGCCGGTGAGACGAACCTTTTTAATTCCTAATTTAGCAAAGGCTTCAACGATTTCAATAATTCGTTCAAACGAGAGAATTTCATTATGAGATTTTTTAGTTACACCATCTTTAGGCATGCAATAAACGCAACGAAGATTGCATAAATCCGTTAACGATATTCTTAGATAATCTATTTCTCTATTAAAAGCGTCTTTCATTTCTTTATTATTTTACATTTCTTTTGCTTAAGAATAAATGAGCTTTAAGAACCTATAAATCATTGCGAGTGTAGAATAAAGTGTAGAATAAATGTAGAATAAAAACTTCGATATAATCGATATTTCATTAATATATAGGTAAAATTTAGCAAAAAATGGCAAATTATTCTTTTCTTCAAAAATAAAAGATATATTGAGTTATTTGTATTATAATCCTATTAAGCTAACAAGGTGCCTAGAACTGTGGCGGTTCCATCTTGTTGGTTTTTTCTTAAATCAAATAAATATTCAAAATCAATCGATGATTAATTTCTATAAAATAAGAAAGTGAACTATCTACTAAAAATAGTACTTAACATTTAGTTAAATAGTGCTATTATCCTTCCTTGTCAAGGAGGAAAAATCAAATGAACATAACAAAAAGACCAATTACAAAATGGATTAAAGATATCATCGTTCTAACTATCGGTATCCTTTTAATCATCGCTGGTGCGACCAGTAGCGGAGATGCTGCAGATGCGATATCAATCGTCATCGGCGTTGCCTTAATTGTCGTTGGAGCACTTTCGCTCTGCTTAGCGCTTTATGTGACATTCGCTTTAAAAGAAGGGTTTGTTGTTTTAGGCGCGCCGGGAATCGTTATGATCTCGCTTGGCGTTTGCTTTTTAGTAACAAAGCACGCGATGAACATGATTAAAATTGTTTTGGAAACTATTCCATATCTATTAATCGCTGTCGGCGTCATCTTCTTATGCGATGCTATCTTTGCCATGATTAAAGCAAAAAAGATTGATAGTAGAGCAATTTTATATCTTATTCCTGAATTTGTTGTATCTATCGCCGCGATCGTGTTAGGTATCTTATGTCTACCTATCAATAACGGAAGTGCAATCATTACTGAAGGCGTTCAATTAATCGTCTTAGGCATTATTGTAATTATCTACTCAATATACGCTTTTTTGCTTACCGTTGTTAAAAACAAATCGTTAGCAAATTTAATGACTGGACGTTAAGAAAATTATTAGCAAAAGCATCATCGAGAGGTGATGTTTTTTTGTTTATCTAATTTAGAAATTCCAAATGTTGGAAAAGTGGCAAAAATAATACAATTTATATTGGAAAAATGGCAAAATAATCGATTGGATAAATAATGGCGATAAGCCTCTTTTAGTCACTGGAGCTCGCCAAGTTGGGAAAACCTATCTAATCAAAAATCTTTTAGAACAAAACAAATGTAATTATATAGAAATAAACTTCGTCAAAAGCACTGCTTTTGTTAATTTATTTGAACCATTGGTTAATGAAGATATTAACTTGTTTAATCAACGGCTAGAACTTATAAACAAAAAGGCTATAAAACCTAATACAATCGTCTTCTTCGACGAAATTCAAGAATGCAGCAATTTAATTACTATTATTAAATATTTAGCTCAATACAAAGATTTAAAATTCATTTTAAGTGGTTCGTTATTAGGCGTCGAACTTAAAAACATACGTTCCACTCCTACTGGATATTTAAGCATCATTACAATGTATCCTCTCGACTTAGAGGAATTTTATATAGCTAACGGATTATCAAATAATATCTTGCAATCGCTTAAAGACTCATTCGACAACGTTAAACCAGTCGATGAATTCATACATAAGCAATTAATTGAATCATTTTATCAATATCTTGTTGTCGGGGGAATGCCTGAAGCTGTTAAGGCATATATAGATGATAATGATAAAAGATTTAATAAAATCATCGACATTCATCAAGAAATTATTAAGCATTATTACATCGACTTCACCAAATATGAAAAGGATGATAAAAAATTAAAACTTAAGGCCATATACGATTTAATCCCGACACAATTAAGCCAAAAAAATAAGCGATATAATATGTCGCAAATAAAAGAAAACGCTAAATATGACCGATACGAAAATAGTTTCAATTGGCTTATCGATGCCGGAGTAGCATTACCAGTTTATAACGTAACTGAATTTGCTATTCCGTTAAAAGCTAGTAAAAAATCATCATTATTTAAATTATTTCTTTCTGATGTTGGCATGCTCACCACATTATATGGTTCATCAACAATTTTAAAACTTCTCGGAAAAGAAAAAGACATCAACTGCGGAGCAATGTTTGAAAATTTTGTCGCGCAAGAATTAACCGCGCATAATTTTGATACATATTATTTTAATAATAAAAAACATGGAGAAGTCGACTTTTTAATTGAATATCACGGTGAATTATTACCAATTGAAGTCAAAAGTGGGAAGGACTATCAAACGCATTCTGCCCTTAATTACTTTATGAGTGAAAAAGAATTTTCGAAAGCCTTTGTCTTGTCAAACTTCAATGTATCAAGAAAAGGTGATGTCATCTATTATCCAATCTATATGTGTATGTTCATTAAAAACGAATTTGCAAAGATTGATAAAACACGTATCGATTTATCCTCGTTAGATAAATAATTAAATCTCATTATATTTCTTGTCGACACCTTTAACCTTATCGATAGGATATTTCTTTTCATTTTGTTCCATCTTCTTGTTAACAATCTCATCAACATTAAGATGAAGTTTATCGAGGAGGTTTTGACAGTTAATAATCACATCAGCAAGTTCTTCTTTGATGTGCTCTAAATCATAGACATCATCATTCCATTGGAAGCATTCTAATAATTCGCTTGCTTCAATGAGTATCGTTTTTGCTAAATTCGCCGGTGTATGAAACTTGCCCCATTCGCGATCTGAACTAAATTTAGCAATACGTTTAATAGTTTTTTCTTCCATGAATAAATTTTAAACTACTAAAACGTTGTTCGCGAAAGAAATATTCTTAATTTAGATTAACTTTATGAGATAATAAACGCATGAAAAATATTCATGCAGTCCTTATGGCGGGCGGCAAAGGCACGCGCTTAGGCGGTTTAACGAAAGAACTACCAAAACCGATGGTTGAAGTAGCTAATAAGCCAATCATTGAAAGACAAATCGATAATTTAAAACGATATGGCATAAAAAACATCACCATCGTCGTCGGATATCTAGGAGATATAATCAAAGATTATTTTAAAGATGGAAAAGATTTCGGCGTCAATATCGACTATATTTTTGAGGACACGCCTTTGGGTTCAGCAGGTTCTTTATTTTATTTAAAAGATAAATTCGAGGATGATTTCTTCTTATTATTCGCCGATTTAATCATGGACATCGACTTTGACAGGATGATGAAATTCCATAAAGAAAATAAAGCGTTAATAACATTATTCGCTCATCCAAATTCTCATCCCTTTGATAGCGATTTATTAATAACGGATAAAAATAATGTCGTCTTAAAGATTGATTCAAAGCATAACGTTAGAGATTATTATTATCATAACCTCGTCAATGCCGGGTTATATGTTCTTTCCCCTTCTTCCTTAAATATTCTTTTAGAAGTGAAGAAACTAGATATGGAGAAAGATTTTATCAATGCTCATCTCTTATCTAATCGCGTTTACGCATATTGTTCGAGCGAATATGTTAAAGATGCTGGAACATTACAGAGGTTGGCTCTAGTAAGCGATGATATTAATAACGGAATAGTAAAAGCGAAAAATTTATCAAATCCGCAGAAGGCGATATTTCTCGATCGAGATGGCACGATTAATAAAGGCGTTGGTCATTTAGACGATATTGATAAATTCGAATTACTACCAAACGTAAGCGAAGCGATTAAACTCATCAATCAATCGAATTATTTAGCAATTGTCATCACCAATCAACCAGTTATCGCTCGCGGAGCGCTTTCCTTTGAAGGATTAGATGAGATTCATAAAAAGATGGAAACACTTCTTGGCAAAGATGGTGCCTATCTTGACGGAATATATTTTTGTCCTCATCACCCAGATAAAGGCTTCAAGGGTGAACGAGCCGAGCTCAAATTCGACTGCGACTGCCGTAAACCAAAGATTGGAATGCTAGTTAAAGCAAAAGAAAAATTTAATATCGATTTGACTAAATCATATTTTATAGGCGATGGCTTCCGCGATGTCGAATGCGGATTAAATGGAGGATGCAAGACAATCCTATTAGGGAAAGAGGATATAAATAAATGTCATCCCGATGTAAATGCAGATAATTTGTTAGACGCTGTTAAGCTAATACTCAAGAGATAAAACATCGAACATATCATATAAATTAAATTGATAATTGGACATAAAGTTTGCTAGATAAACGACTTTATGTTTTTTTATCTTTGAAAAATGAGCGATGTCACTTCATTAATTAAACTTCTCCCGTTTAGTAAATATCTTTCTATGCAAGAGATAGATTTATTAACAAAAGGCATATTAATTAAAAGCTATAAAAAAGGTGATGTAATCCTCGAAAGTATTGATGATAGATTAGGAATATTTTTAATAATTGATGGCTCATTACGCGTGGCAATCTCAAGCGAGAATAAACGTATAATAACAATGTATTATCTATCTAAGGGCGACACTTCTATTATCTCTGGGGCGAACATCCTTGAAGCCATCACCTTTGATGCGATGATGATTGCACATAGCGATATCTCAATATGCATCTTTGATTCGTTAGTCATTAAATCGCTTATTAATAGAAACCCATATGTAAAAGCCTCACTATACGAGCTCCTCGCCGATCGCTATTCTTCCTCGATGCAAAACATTAAAGATATCTTATTTAAGCCTTTCAAATATAGGCTAATTTCGTCTCTACTTGAACATAGTTTAGAAAGCAAAAAAGATAAGATAAAAATAACCTTTAATGAACTTGCAGAGGAGTTATCTTCATCTAGGGAAGTTGTATCTAGACATATTAATGAACTTGTTAAAAAAGGATATTTATCGCATAGAAGAGGATATATTTATCTTTTAGATAAAAAGCGTCTATCTTTATT
>CAVILR010000031.1:0-11826 GCA_963643725.1 Lachnospiraceae bacterium
GTAACATCATTAGATGAACCATCGCTATAAGAGGCAACAATCTTTAATGATGAATAATCATAATCTGACATATATGGACAACTAGATTCTCCACCACTTATGGATAAGGATGTTACCTTAACTCCCTCGCTAACAACTACATTGCAAGATGCACTTAAATTAGTGCCATCATTAGTAACGGCTTTAATAACGCATTCACCTACGCCTATCGCGGTTACCTTACCATCTTGATCAACACTGGCAATCAAATCATTAGATGAAGAGAACGTATATGTCCTATCATCGGCATCAATAGGTAAAACCGTTGCAGTTAATGTCGATGTCGTATTCTTAATTAAATCTAAGGATAAAGAAGATGCGGATAGAGTTATTGATTCAGCATAGACAGGCTGAGGAATTGAACATTCACATATAATCTTGTAGATAACAGTTCGTTTAGTTGATGCAAATTCAAGCGTATTTGTCCCATTAAGATTAGAAAATATGAGGCTACTAGAACAATTATCTAATGTAGTTCCAGAGGCATTTAAACTACCAGTTCCGGAGTTCGAATTAAGTTTTAAAACGCCCTTGCTATCCCAAAGGGCCCCAATAACGGTTACGGAATAAATCTTATAATTAGTTGATGTTGTTAATGTGAAACTGCCATTATTACTACCTGTCGATAAAGCAATCCCGCCTTTTCTAAGATAGGTGTTTGAGCCCGTGTATGCGGTTATAACATTGTTATTAATATCGCCATCAATGGTAACTTTATTTTTAAAAGAAGTTTCTGTAGGAGAAGTTGTTGAACTTGTATTATTTAAAGTAGACGAATCATAGACATTGATAACAAGTTCCCCAGTTCCTTCTGGATAAGATACGACAACATGATATTTCGCTTCTAAATAATCATCATTCATCATGACGATATCAGTTTCTCCAACGCTAACGGCAGTGACAAGATAATTAGTGTCAACCTTAGCAATGTTCGCATCTTCACTTTCAACAATATAATCTTGATCGCTCGCATTCTCTGGTAAGACTTTAGGATATAACTGAATAGTTCCACCAGGAGTAATAGTTGATGAACTATTTCCATCTTTATCTAATAGCGATAACGAACTAACTGCGACATACGAGGATACAGTTACCTCACAAGAGGAAGAAAAACTTTTATCATATGAATATGCAGTTATCGTTGCAGTTCCTAGACTTTTTGATGTTAAAGTTATCGCTTCACCAGATAGAGATGATGTAGAGGATAAAGAGATAACGCTGCTATTAGAATTTTCCCAAATGATGTTTTTGTTCGTGGCGTTACTCGGAGTTATCGTCGCGGTTAACTTTGATGAGCTTAAACTTCCCTCATCCGTTAAATTAATCGAATTCTTGTCTAATGTAATACCTGTGACATCGACATTATAGGAAAGTAAATTAGCAACATTAATTTGTCCATTTGTGATATTTGATGGACCGACGTCAGAGGATATATCAACATATTTTGACGTTGGTACATATTTATTTTTATAGGCTCCAATATTATCCGCGGATTGTTGAAGTTCATTTAAAAATTCATCAGGCGTCCCATTAGGATTCTTTTGCTTCCATAGACAAGCCGCCCCGGCGACAATTGGCGAGGAAAACGATGTCCCTTGCGTAGCGTGATAGGTTTGAGAATGAGATGAAGATGATGTGCCGGTAATACCCGCGGCATAGACATATCCTGGGGCGAGGATATCGACATTGACCTCACCAGTTTGAGAACTATCGACATAATTAGTAAATGGGGCTAATGTTGTATTTGAATTTTTATATAACGCTCCAACGCCGATAACATGAGAATTGCAGGCTGGATAAGATTTAGTGCTTGTCGCTTCATTCCCCGCCGCGGCGACGACGATAATACCGGCATTATACGCGGACGTGCACACGCT
The DNA here is from genome assembly GCA_963643725.1 of Lachnospiraceae bacterium. Lineage (GTDB taxonomy): Bacteria > Bacillota_I > Bacilli_A > RFN20 > CAG-826 > Fiminaster. The sequence goes on from CAVILR010000031.1 coordinate 1,917, forward strand.
ATTTAAAGAAGTAGATGTAGATGCATAACCAGTGTGTTCAGTTCCAAATACATCAGTAAATGTTTCAGCATATGCTCCTAAGGACATATTTATAACATCGACCTTTTGTTCAACTGCGTAATTAATCGCAGCTTTAATAGCCACGAATGACATGTCGATCTTTAAAGCCAATATCGTCGCTTCTGGCGCGATGCCAACTATACCGCCATTCCCCATCGGCGCAGCCGCGGTTGAGGAGGTATTTGTTCCATGGGTATCCCATCCATCATCATAATTTTCATCTATGACAGTGTTATCGTCTTTATAATACTTAACGCCATAAGAATATCCGTTAGCATAAAAATAAGCTGATTCATTCGATAAGGCGCTCGTACCATCGCTACGCGTGTATTCGCTGTGGTCGTGATCAAATCCATCATCGATAACCGCGATAGTCGTCCCCTTGCCGGTGTAGTTATCCCATACCGATTCGATATCGCCAAGATTACTCATCGAATAACTCTTTTGAGTGTTATAGTAATTATCGCTTGGAGTTACATATTTTATAGCTTTAACGCCACGTAATTCTTTTTCAACTTCACCTAAATATTTCCCGCCGGTGATGACTTCAAATGCATAGGCGGGTGAAACAATATATTGAGGTATCGAAACATTGATAACTAATAGAGGTAATATCAATCGAAGATGACGTAATAATTTAGCGATGCTCATAAGAAATCTAAACTTTTGTTTAGAAGATTTTAGCACATATTCATATCTAAATTACATCATTACTAAAAAGAGGCACCCATTAGGATGCCTCGTAAATGCAGTTCAATGATTACCAAGGATCATCAATTAAAACCTTCCCAGTTCGTTAGCCTATATACTCGCTTTCCTAGGTCTCCCTCGAGGCCTTTTTTCTTTTTTCAGCTAATTGAGGTAATACTTCAATAGATCTGAGTATTTCTTCAATTGATGGATTTATCTTAACTAGCGACCACTTATCTAAAACTTTAACCTTCTTAGCCCTAACTAGTCGTTTCATGAATTTACCATAACTCATTTCTTCAAGTATCTTCTTGTTGTCTAGATAAGAAAGAACCTTAAAAGTTAAAACTGTAGCAAGGAAATCGATAAACTCACTTCCTATAACTGATAAATCACCATGAACACGTGTTTCATCGAGTTCAAGTGATTGTTTATAATAACGCATCACTATTTCAATCTCCCATCGCTTTGAATAGGCAAAGTAGACATCTTCAGGAGGCCAAGATAAATCGCATTCAAAGACAATGGTTCCAAAGTTATTGCGATGAACTAGATATTCCTCGTGATTATAAATACCTTCTTTTGATGTTCTTTTTAGATAATCATCTTCTTCCATCGCGGCTTTCTCTGCATTGCGGACTGCGTAAAGATATTTATTTGTTCCATTCACTTTTGCTTTCTTATATTGGATATTTGAATCGTTTGCTAATACTCATTCAAAGGAAAACATTGAATGCCTTTCGATGAGTTTTGAGTTTCTTTTAATAGGGTTAAGATAATGGAGGTTAGGATTGTTTTCAAAGTGTGAACTTGCTGCAGAACTTGGAAATCCTTTGTCTGCGATGATCATGCCTTTAGTTACTCCATTTTCTTCGATGAAATTCGAATATGCATACACATCGAGCATATTGCTTGGATAGCATTTAGAACAGACAGGCTCTTTCTTCTCTAGGTCATAGCAATAAACGATAGATATATCCTTTGACCCCTTCTTAATTGCTTTGCGAGAAAAATCTGATAGTGAATTAATTTTGCTCTCATTGCTTTTAAGTGTTCCATCAATGAGTAGTCGAGCATCGCTTGAACACGAGTTAACTCTATTTCTCATGAATGCAACTATTAATGAATAGCTTTTACCTAAATCGTGAAGGAATGATGAAACAACATTCTTTGATAATGCGCATCTTGACCTAACGATAGAAAGAAAACTTGATTCATATGCTTCCTTGAGTTCACCATTTTTAATCCCTGGATAGGCAACGCGTAATAAAGATGCACAATATATCTTTAATGCATCATCTTTATGGTAATGAGTGAGTAGCTCATCCATCATCGGTGAAAAGATACGATCGAGGAATATGATATTCGCCCAATCGCGAACATCATATTCAAATGATGATAGTTTCTTCTTTTCATCAATTGGAACATATTTGCCATTGATGATATGCTCAACTGTTTCGCCATTCACTGGTAAGTTTCTACCATCTTTTCTTATGCATCCAACACGTTTTTTAACGCCATATTTTATCTCATCTTTTCCATAGCAATAAACAACAGTATTCTTTGGTCTAGCAACATCGAGTATCTCTTTAGGTATAACCATACAATAATTCTCCTTTTGTATAGTCTAACGTGATGGGAAAGTTTTATTTAAAATAACCTGCAAAACGTGGATAAAAATAAATATTCATAGCAATAAGTAAGAGAATTAACAAGTTAATAGCAAAAAGAAAAGAACAGCTCAGGGAGGAGCTGTTCTAATCGAAAGGAGGATACTTTCAAGGAATGAAAATACCATTAAGCAAGTTTATTTTCAATCGCGGTCAGCAGCATTAAATTAGAGATCGAGGAGTCGAGTGAGATATACCCTCTAAGCGTCTTTAAATCCCCTACTCTAGAAGCCACTTCTTCACTGGCTTTGATTTCTTCATCGCTCATTGAGGAGGTCAATTCGACGAGGGAGTCAATTTCTTTTTCGATGGCAAATACCGCGTTTCGCCCAAAGCAAATTGATTTATATGTTGTTGATGTTAACGCATAATCTAATAACTTATACATAGTCATGAATTCAACATAATAATCGCCTAAGATGGCACTCTTCTTATCGTAAGGTTTAAAGATATTTGTTATATCTGCATTAACCTTATCGTATGTTTCAAGGAAAGAGGATATTGGACTATTCTCATCAAGGCTTCTAACAGAGTTCATATCATTCTCATATACCACTTTCGCGTATTCAAAATAGAATGTAACTACTTCATTAAACGCGTCATTAAGTTTTGTGAGTTTCTCCTCGTTAACTGTACCAGATAGATAAGAGGATGATTCAGTGACTAAAGTAGATAAATTATCAAGGCGAGCTTTAAGTTCATCAAAGGAAAGCAAAGAAAGATCTACCTCTTCAATTCCATCAACCTTAGCCTCGAAGTCACCAATATTCGCTGCATCGTTATCTTTTCTTAAAGCGAAATAGATATCGTATGAATCCTTATGATATTTTAAAAGATAATCGATTTGGAAATCTTTGAGTTGTTTATATTTAGTATTTAGTTTTGATAAAACCGGCGTATCCGCTGAAGCTAAATCAACAAATTCAGTAATGCGTTTTTTATTATTCGTATAATCAGTCGATAGCTTTTTAATATTAGCTTCGGTCATCTTTTTGCTGTTGCTATTTTTATAAGCCTTTTCAGCGTAGGCTTTACCCTCATCGCTTAAAGCATTAAATCTCTCAATTAAGGCATTAACCTCATCAAGATATTCATCTTCAATTGATAAATCAATGGATAAGCGTTCAAATTCTTCGTAGATCGCTTTAACCTCTTTAGCCATATCGATATTTGAAGATATTAAATCGGTTAATGAATCAGATGAAGCTATGAATCCTTCTTTTAATAAAGAGAAAGTAAATAATGTTACCGACTCATAAGTTGAGGCTAATGATGGATTATAAACTGTATTTGTATCGAGTTTATAACCGAGAACTTCATAATGAAGCCCATCTTCATCGACATAGACATTGTGCGATTTAATCGGATTATTGAATCCGAGTTTGCTATATATCTGATCCCCTACAGTTGAATTCGATAAGCTATTAATTCCTAACGCCTTCACAAGTTCAATAAATATCTCATCGCCTAGCTCGCTCGCTTCTTTGCCAAAGAGAGAAACATAACTAAATAGAAGCTTAATAAATTTCTTTAAGTCTTTGTTTTCTAATAGACCATCAATATCTATGCCCATTGATAATTCATCTAATATGCGAATGGTCTTAACATCATCTACAAGATCATAGCCAACTCCATATAATGTTCCGTTTCTTAGGGATAATGAAACATATTTACAATTGGAATTCACGATACTTTTAATAAATGAAGGTACATTATCCCCGAAGCCAGCAAGAAGGCTAATTAAAGGATATATCTCACTTATCATCGCGTTGATATCAAGGCTAATTGCATTATTAAAGTAGGCAACTGAATCATCATATGTTAGATTGACCTCTAACGGCAAATTGACAAGATTAGAATTAAAGATAATACCTAATGAGGAATTAATCGATATCGATAATGTCGATGAATATTCCCCATACGCTGGAGAGACAAATATCTCGTTTCCAGCTAGCAAATTGATATCGATTGACTTTGAATTATCCCCTCCAAAGTGTCCAACGATAGAGCTGATGTTATCGTTAACGATATAAAACTTAATTTGAAGAGCAAAATTATTCCTATCCTCTTCGCTAAATAAACCATAGTTAACTAGATAGGTGAATATGATGTTCCTAAATAATGGCGACAAGGAAATGACGTAATAATTACCTTCCTTACTAAATAGAAATAAATCATCAGTAGTTAATGATTCATCATTATCGCTATCTCTAACGCTAAATTTAGTTTTGCTATTAAGCGCAGAGAGATAGAAGGCGTTATCGTGATAATTTAGTTTTATCTCGCCAGTTGGTAAGACAAACGATAGAGCAAAATCGACGTTATCTTTAACCGCGTCAAATCCCTTTTCGATGATCGTGTTAAGGTCCGCTTTCATGGAGAGTTTAAGTGGGATTTGATAATTAGAGACGTTTATAGTTCCATTTAAAGCCACCCCGTTAGCGAAATCAAAGTTCGTTAACGCATTTAATATGGCGACTAAGTTAGGATCTTTATCGGTAGGTGTAATGATATCAATCTTTGATGGGCTCTCATCAATCGCCTTAGTTAAGGCATCGATATTAGGTATTGATACTTCTTCGTTAAATTTAGAAAATGAGGCAGTGCAAGTCTCAGAACAATCTAAATCCCCTAACACATTAATATTGATGCTATATTTTGCGCTATAGCTATATGATATCGGTGAATAATTCTCATCGATAGTTAAGGTAAATGTCGTGTGCTCTAGATAAGTTGGAAGAGCGTTTAATCCTCCAAAGATTTTTGTTTGATGAGCGATCAAATCGTTAGCCTTGTTCATATCGAGGACTAATTCATAGGTATATTGGCCATCACTACTATCTTTTAAAGATGCGAGCAATATCGTTTCTTGATTGAATATTTGCCCACTTAAGAGTTTGTTAGGGGTGACTCCATAAACGGAATAGTAATCATCATATGTCGCATTTTTGATGTTGGAATTCTTATCTTGATAAGCAACTTTATTGTTCTTGCTTAAAGCGATATGCTCCATATCCACGAATGCTGATTTAGAAGATGAGTCGACATAATATTCATCGCCATTTTTAATCATCGTCGCATCGCTTTTTTGCTCATAATTAATAAAGCCTTTAACCGCGTTTACTTGATTTGAACTAGTCTTTTGATAAGTTTGATAGCTTTCTAGTTTCCCTAATGTTGCAAAGACGACATTTTTCGCGTCGTTTTCATCAGGTCGACCTTTAAGAGAACTAATAATCGTATCCTTGCCTTCACTAACTTCTGGTACTACACTTGAGTCGCCACATCCACTTAATGAGGACAAAGTTAGAAATAATAGACAAGCTTTAATTAAGTTTTTGTTTTTCATAAATTTCCCTTTCAAAACGGAATTACATTACACTACGCGTATACGAAAGGCAAACTTATAACTAAATAAATAGATAAATCTAATAAAAAGAGATAAAACAATAAATTCCACGAATAAGAGAATGTAAGGTAATTTGACGCAAATTGAGGCTATTTTTCTCTCCTTGAAAAAAACAATAAGAGAATATAGCAAATCAGTCTCACTTCATTTTTAAGTTTCGTTTCTTATATTTTCCTTATTATTTATTTATATATAGCCATTGGAACAACAATTAAAAATCACTTGAAAAGTCATCATCATTCTCAAGGCATTTTAAATATTCAAATATAGAAAAATACAACTAATAAAACATCGTTATCAAAAGAGAAATAGCCCATATAAATCTACAATGACTTCTTGACTACATAATGTTAGATATCTATTATTTTTATAAGGAAAGCGCTTTTATGAATAAAAAATTACTAATTTGGACATTGTTACCAATTTTTCTTTTGACCTCTTGCGGAGGTAGCGAAGACTCTTCAACAAATAACGGGACTGACTCAACAAGTGACACTTCAGGAAGTGGAAGTCACTCAACAGAAGAGGGCGATAAATACGATGCTTGGTGCAACTCATTTTCTAAGCCAGGCCATCTGTATTTCCATTACAATCGCGGAGAGAAAAAAGGCTACGATGATTTTTGCCTTTGGTTATGGCAACACGCTCCACAAGATTTAGAAGGCGCATTATGGGCCTTCTCAGGCAATCCAAAAGTATCAGACAAATTAACGCTTCAACCTATGTCCACGAATTGGATGAGTTATGAAGATGTCAATAAAGGAAGCGAAGGAGAAGGCGTCTATATCGATGAATATGGCGTAATCGCCGATGTCGACTTATATAAAAGCGGGCTTATCGGAGGAAAAACCGGAACAGAAACAACATATGTTGGAGCAAACGAGCTCGGTTTCCTCATGGTCAACCAAAATTATATGGATGGCAAAAACAACTGGGTTAGCGATGGAGGAAGAGAAACCTACATCGAAAACTTCGATAATGAGTCTAATTGGCGAAGCGTAACTGATGGTAAAGCCATTCACGTCTTTGTCTCCACTGGTGCCCTTGATGAATATAAATATTTCGCCGGAAGCGGAATTCCTGAAGCTAAAACTAACCCAATTGACGAAGATACAACTGGAAAATATTCATCCGAGATCGATGCATCATATGAAGATATCTTCAACGTCTCTTCTACAAGTTCATCTTTCAAAGAATTAGGCGTCGGCTATCAAATATTCGTCGCGAGTTTTCGCGATTCAAATGGCGATGGGTTAGGTGACTTAAGAGGGGTCATCGATTCACTAGATTATTTAGATGATTTAGGAGTGGAAGTGCTATGGTTAACACCAATTCAACAATCCGATTCCTATCATGGATATGATATATCTGACTATTATGCCGTCGACAAGAAGTTTGGAACGATTGATGATTATCGTGAACTCTTGTATAAAGCGCATAAAAAGGGTATGAAAGTCATCATGGATTTAGTCCTTAATCACACCTCCAAAAGCAATGTGTGGTTCACTAATTCCCAATGGGGTTCAACTAGTGATGGAGCAAAAAATGAATGGCGAGATATCTATTCATGGAAATATAAAACTGACAAGATTGAAAAATATATCAATGGAGCATATAAGAGCATAACCGTTGAAGAAGACGCTAGTAGCGATAATCCATCCTGGTATCGCGATGGCGAATCAAATTATTATTACTATGGCAAATTCGGAAGTGGCATGCCTGAGATCAATTACCAAAACACAAATACAAGAAAACTTGTTATCGATATGGCTAAATATTGGATGAGTTTTGGTCTTGATGGCTTTAGACTTGACGCGGTTAAGCACATCTTCATGCGCGATGAATGCTATCAAAGTGGTGACATAATCATCACCGATGTCGGTACAAAAAATAGTTATGATGATGAAAAAGGTGCGTATGTTACAAAAGCTTACGATTATTCATCAAATTTAACAAAAAACATCACTTGGTGGAAGGAATTTGCTAACGCGTTAAAAAATGACTATCCTAATTGTTTTCTCGTCGGCGAAAACTTCGATGGATGGGGCACAAGAACTGCCTCATATTATCAAGGATTAGATTCGCAGTTTTCCTTCTCGACCTATTATCACATCCCAGCATATTTATATGCCAATACAGGTGGAGCGAGTAATTTCTCGAGTAAACAAGCCTTAGAAACATATGTCCCATATTCTTCAAGCGGTAATGTAACGCTTGATAACGGAGAAACCTCTCAAAGCATTCCGGGAGGAAAGCGAAGCGACTTTATCGATGGAGCATTCACTTCAAATCACGATGTGATGAGAGCGATAAACCAAGTGAATTATACAACTGGAGATATATCAGGCACAGTTGCATCAAATAATATCAATGGAAGTGGTAATCAAGTTAATAAAGCCAAGGTTCACGCCGCGGTCACATTACTTAATCGCGGAATATCCTGGATTTATTATGGCGATGAACTTGGAATGTCATCAAACACCAATGAACATATCGCTAAATATGGAAGCGAAAACTGCGAAGATATTTGGTATCGTCAACCATTCCTTTGGGACGATACATCTTTAAGGACAAACTATAAATCTGGTCAATATCTTTTTGAACTCGATAGCTATAACAAAACATTGAGCAGTATGGAAAAGCAAAAAGAGCAATCTAATTCCATGCTCAATTGGTATAAACAAGTCATCGAAGTTAAGAAGATGTATCCTAGCGATGCGAGAATCACATATCATACGAGCAGTTCAAATAATGTGATGGTCATCAAAGTTGATGACGCCTCAAATACATGTAAACTCGTCATCTATATCAATATCGGAACCTCTACAAGTTCATATTTGATGAACCCTGATGATATCGCTGGTTCATCCACCACATTTGTTAAATCAATTAACAATGATATCACTTCAAAAGGTCAAGACATTGGAGCTAAACAATACTCCATATCAGTCTTTAAAGCTAACTAGGGGGTTATAGCAATGAATAAGAAAACATTATTAATTCTTCCCCTTACATCTTTAATCTTAAGCGGATGCGTCATGTATAACGGGAAAGACCCTAATCAAAGCGATACAACAACTGAAACGACTTCCCCTGAAGAAACATTAACTAGTGAGACATCCTCATCTGAAACATCTAGTAGCGATGATAATTCTTCATCCACTTCAAATGAACCTATTGACCCAAACAAAAAGGTAACAATCTATCTTGTCTTAGGTCAATATGGTCTATATAACGGAAATAAGGGACAAGATATTGATGAAAAATGCATTGAAAATGCTCTAGTACTTACTAATACAGTAGGAAGTGCATTGCCAACGAGTAATGAAATAACTTCAACTGTTACTGATTCAACCTTTCAATGCTGGCAAAGTTATGATGGAGGCGGAGCAACAAAAGAATATACAACTGTTCCTAACGAAGATGGAAAAATTCTATACGCTCTCTTCACCGGCGGAAGTGGCTCAGGAACCACTCCTGCCCCAGGCCCTGACAGCGGATCTACTCTACCATCATCAGGATACGGAATACTATTTAGCGATAACAAATATGCGGTTGGAACATTGCAATCCGGAACCGATTCTAATGGTAGAACACAATATCTCATAAGCAATTATTCATTCAAAGCCAATGAGCAATTCAAAATATATGATTTCACTAATAAGGCTGGTTGGGTTGAAAACTTAGATCCATATTCTTTTGGTGGTAATGAAACCAATTTAAAATGGAAAACATATTTAGAGAAAGGAACAGATTATTACAAGGTCCTCGTAGACTTTAAAGCAAATGTCTATCTCAAACTAATGTTTAACGATAATCAAATATATTTTGGTCTAAGTAGTTAAAAGATATACATTCGAATCAATCAAATAAACATCACGATAAATGGACTTTTCTTATAAAAAAGTTTGCAAATGATATCACATTAGTATAATAATACGTGAAAGCGCATTCATCTTGAAGCGTCTCAAAACCTGAGAGGTATAAAAATTATGAAAAATAAAAACTTATTCAGAGCTGGTTTAATTTTCTCGTTATCCGCCCTTTTATCCTGTGGGGCTATTGGTGGGTTATCGCTTAA
>CAVILR010000032.1:0-11759 GCA_963643725.1 Lachnospiraceae bacterium
ACCATTAAACCTTCCGATAATTAATAGGAGCGAATACCGTTATCAACAAAACAGTTTGACGTTATAAAGTCTCATCATGTTTTTTTATATTCAAATCATTTCTTCTCGAAATATCATTCAAGTGTTATAATCTCGAAATTTTTTTAAAATTGTAACACTTAATTTGTCCTTTTTGATAAGGCACAAATGAAAAAATCCCCCTTTTTCTTTAATCCGCTAAGGCAAGATTATGGGGGAAATTTCAATCACTATGGGGCGAGTAACGAGATTCGAACTCGTGAATGACCGGTTCACAGCCGGCTGTGTTAGGCCACTTCACCATACTCGCCAAGTGAATTAAATTTTAACTATTTAGTTAGCTTTTGTAAAGCAGTTTTTGCCTCAAGTAATAACGGAAGTTCTCTTTGCTTAACTAATCGACCGACGAGAACATTTTGCATATTATTATAAAGTTGAATGGCTTTATCGATATCGACCCAAATGATGTTATCAATTCGTCTTAATTCATCTTCTTCTTGGTGAGATGGGCATTTTGCTATTGCTTTAGCTAGGAAGAAATGATTTATATTTTTTCGATTAATGAGGTTATAGTAGTCAATGACTTCACCTAATTCTTCAATAATTTCAATATGATAGCCAACTTCTTCTTCAATTTCTCTTTTTAAGGCATCAACAAGGGTTTCGCCCTCTTTTACTCCTCCTCCAGGAGTTTCATAATAATTTCTTGGTCCAAAACCATCATCATCATAAATGTGTTCTAAACAAACGTTGTTGTTTTCATCGAGCAAAATACAACGGACAACATTTCTAATGTGATCAATTCCTTTAAAAGGATATTGGTCATCTTTAAGTTTAAGCTTAAGCATAATTAATCTCTTTAACCTCGCCTTTTAAAATCGAGACGATATATGTATTTATTTTTTTAGAAGAAGTGCATTTAGCAAGATAATTTTTATATATTTCAACTTGTCTAGCATAATTCTCATCATCAATCTTTGATAATTTATAATCAATGATATCGATATGATCATCATAGATTAAAAGTAAGTCGATAACACCACGAATATCTTCGCTTTCATCATAGAAAGCATATTCGTGACATACTTTTGCCTTATCTGCATCTTTAAACAATGAATTCTTTAAAAATTTATCGATAATTGAGCGATCTTTTTCATTTTTTATAAAGGAAGTATCTTTAGAGGAAAAATCAACCAATTCTAAGTAATAATGGAACTTATTTCCAAGTTCAAGCGCCTTAGAGGAGGCATCATCACTCTTTTGCTTAGATATGCGGATTTTTAGGTGTTTACTAGTCGAGAACTTATAAGATTCAAGAATCGATACTTCTTGCTTATCGATATTTTTGCTACTTCTGATGCTGCGCGTTTTCGATAAATCTAGCGAATAGCCATTCATAGCTACAAGAGAATAAGCTAAAAAATCGAGATACGAGCACATTTTCGAATATTCCTTGACGACCCCATCTTTCGGAATTAATAAAATTGCTTTTTCCTCCGCTCTAGTAAGAGCAACATAGAAGACGCGTAACTGCTCATTGATATTTGCTAAGCGTTCTTTTTTGACGATGAAGTCATGAAAATATCCATTTGTTGAAGGATAGTGAATCGAAGGCAAATCGATACCATATTCTTCATCATAGAGGAAGGAAGAATTACTTCCTGAAAGAACAAAAGTCTTCGACAAATTGACATAATAGACATATTTAAATTGAAGGCCCTTGGATGCGTGAATTGTCATTAACTGCACTGAATTAAGACTTGATTGACTCCCTTTAAAGGCTTGATCAACATCATATTCATCAAGTTCTTCGAAAAAAGTCGCAAAATCCTCTAACGAATAATTAAGCGCATCCATCATTTTAGCTAATTTATAAAAATAATTGATGAGTTCTTTATTGTTAGAGATATCCCCTACTTTAATCAGCTTTTCATAGAAATCGAATTTATCGATTATTAAGCGAGTTATATTAAATAAATTAACTTCTTTTGTTTCATCGTTGATAGAAGATAAAATGCGATACGCCTCAAAGTCATCATGGTTTTTCTTATAGAAATAATCTTCGATATTTTCATCATTTTCTTCGAATAAAAACGACCTTAGTAACGATATAAATGAATGTCTAAATTTTTCATCTAAATCATTGTTTTTAAGTAACGCTAAACACTTAATTATGCTTTTAAAGGTTAAGGTTACATTATTATCGCTTAACGACTGCTCGTAATTGGCGTATAAAGGAATGTTATATTCGGTGAAGACTTTTTGATACACTTCAAAATCTGTTTTGGCATAACTTAAGATGGCAAAATCATTAAAATCGATGTCGCGTAAGGAAGAACCATCTTTAACTTGTTCGTGGTTATTAATTCGCGTGATGATGTCGTTAGCGACAAGACGCGCTTCATATTCCGCTTTTAGCATTTTGATATCTTTGACCTCATAACGAAGATATTCGTGATGATAAGAATCACCTGAGAGAAATTTGCTATAAGACTTATTTCCATATTTCATCGCGTGGTCATTGATATAATCTAGCCCATTATTCTCCTCGCTCATTAGCAAAGAAAAGATGCGATTATTATCCTCGATAACTTCGCTACGAGAGCGATAATTATCATAAAGGGTGATAAGCGTTCCTCCCTCACCTTTTTTATAAGCATCAAATTTGTTTTTAAATAAGGTGCAGTCGGCATTTCGAAAGCGATATATCGATTGTTTGATATCGCCAACAGCGTAGACATTGTTATTAGCAAATGAATTGATCAATTCCTCTTGCAATGGCGATGTGTCTTGATATTCATCGATCATGATGTATTTATATTGCTTTTTCATTCTTTCATTAATATCTTTGTTTTTAACAATCTTCATCGCTAATTTAAAAATATCTTGAAAAGTATAAACCCCATGAGCGTCTTTAAAATCCATCATCCGTTTATCTAATTGTTTAACGAGTTCAATAATCGTTTTAACAAATCTTTTATTTGAAATAATGCGTTTTAAAATCGCCTCAAAACTTGGATAATTAAGGTGCTCAATATATGAGGTTAAGTCGTTTTTAAGTTCAGAATAGATAACCTTTTCTTCTTCATCGAGATTTTTAGATGATCGCGGAAAAGATAATTTGTTTTCGCTAAAATATGCATAGATTTTCTCGATCGAATCTAGATTATAAATCTCTTCTAAATAGCTTGATACTTTATCGGCGAACGAAATATCATCAAACGCCTTTACCTCGCTAATTTTTCTATATAAAAACAAGCGATATTCCTTCCAATAGGATGACAAATAATCATTCAATTTCTTCTCATCAAAATAACGAGCAATGAAAGTGTCGAGAAATTGTTCTTTATCAAAATGTAAATCGACCTTGTTATAGACATTTACGATAAAATCGCTTAATTGATTATCGTCTTTTAAACAATATTCATAAATTAAATCCAAGACGTCTTGATCTTTAGCTAGATAATGTTCGTCTAAGATGCTTTTAATAGTTTTTTTAATTTCTAAATCGATGATTTCGCTAGCGACAACTTTAATGGAATTATTTAATTTTAATTTTTGACTATATTTTTTGACTAGCGAAAGAGCGAAAGCATCGTAAGTTTGAATGCTCACCGCATCGACATTGCTAGCTAAGTCGTTGAGGCCCGCTTTTAAAAGTTTTTCTCTGATGCGATCGCGCATCTCACTTGCCGCGGCATTAGTGAAGGTTAAAACTAATAATTCATTTAAATTGACCCCCGAGGAGATGATGCGAAAAACGCGCTCGGTTAATACAGCCGTCTTCCCGCTTCCAGCTGAGGCGCTGACAAGCGTATTACCTAAATCAAAACGCAAGGCTTCAGTTTGCTCTTTAGAAAAGATAATATCCATTAGTTATCCTCCTTCTCCTCATTAGAAATAAAGACAAATTGTTTGACCGTGCGGAAGCATATATCGCGGAATGGGCAATATTGACATGAGACATTTTTGCCTTTGATAATCTTCGGATTAATAAGAAAATTATTTGATAATATGTTTTCACCAGTGAAAAGTAAATGTTTATAAGCGATCGAAGCAATATCGACAAAATTTGAAGGAGAATATAAAGATGGTGACGATTTAAATGAACCATCTTTCTTTAATCCGACATTAGTTAGATATTTACTACTTGTTCCTATCTCTAATGAGCCATCAAGTTCATGAAGAATAGCTAAATCGGCGATAAAGCGACCATTTAAGCGTAGATTTTTCTCAATGCTTTCTTCATCGTTTTCGTAAACTTTTTTTGCCTCATCATTAAGCAAAGGTTCAATTGCAATTCCCACCAATGATTTATCCTCAAAGTCAGGGTGTTTACTAAAGATAAGCGAATAAACAGGTAGTTGAAGCGAAAAGCCATATTTTAAATCTTCTTCTTTAAATGATTCTGAACCACTTTTATAGTCAACAATAGTTACGTGTTCATTGTTCGTTCCACTATAGATGAGCTTATCGATTCGACCAACCAAGGAAATATTTTCTGTCAAGGAAACGACATATTCTTTTTCGCGGAGGAATCTTCCGCATTTCACCTGCTTTTCAAAGCGCTTAATATAATTAAAAGTCTTTTTAAATTCATCTTTAAGTCGCGGAAGAAAAACTAAATCGCGTTCATTAAAATGTTTAGCTTTATTTTTAAATGAACGAGCAAATAAGTCCTCATAACTTAAATCGGAGTCGATATTTGCTAAAACCTCATGGACTAAATTACCGAAAGACAAAGCAAAAGGATAATCGCTTTTTTCTAGTCGAAGAACTTGATTTAGATAATATCGATATGCACATTTAGCAAATTCATTAGCTTGAGAATAGCTTAAATGGATATCGTTAAGCATAAAATAATGGTTAACCCCTTTAAATGAAGGGTCATATTCTAAATAAGGAATCGATAATTGCTTTTGATATGAATCTAGCAAAGAATCGATATAAATATATTTTCGCTTAACATCTAATATGTTCGCATACTCTAATCTCGCCTCTAAGGATGAATAGATTTTTTTCTTTGAAGTATGATCTTTATTTTTAACGCGTTGAGAGAGTCTACTTGCTAAAGGAGAAAGGCGTAATTTATTTGAACAATTTTGTTTTGGATAACACAAAATGATATTCCCTAATGAGGACAAATACATCGCAAATTCTTCATTGATTGCAACATTTTCTTCTTCGCTTGTCGGAATATTAAGTTTCTTTTTATCCTCATCGTCGATGACATCATCATCTTTTAATGAATGCGGCACAATCCCTTGAGCGTAATTAAGAATAAAAACATATTCATCTTTGTCGATAATTGGCTTAGAGATAACGCGTATTGCCTCATTATAAATAGATGAAGAAAGAGTGATGCTATTAGCTCTTTCTAAATAAACCATTCTCTGCAAAGAAGGCTCGATTCCTTCTACGTAATAATCTTTAAAGAAACTAATCAATGTATCTTTATAAAGCGAATCATCAATATTTGATAATAATTCTTCTAAATTGCCTTCAAAGCCATAAATAAGCGAAGAAGCATTCGCTAAATCGATAATATGCATCGGATAAGCGTTATTAACATTGACTTTATAATTCTTAATAAGGCGATCAAGAATCGTTTGATCATCCTCCATCAAGCCATAAATGAATATTTTAGACGCGGGCACCCCATTAAAAAGCAATTCTTCGATTTGATTAAATACCGAAATTAATTGCTCATCATTGTTAACGTATTCATCAAATGCTAATTGAGGAATATCGTTTTCAATATAATTGACTTTATAGCCATTAAGAAATCTTTTTAAATAAGGGTTATTTTTACTGTAATAATGCACATCGATAGAAGCATTAGCTAATTCATAAGAAAATAGTTCGTTATAAGATATTAATTGTTCTTGTATGAGTTCATCTTTAAGCGAATAAAGCGTTGAATATTTCTCATCAATGCATTTTAAGGGCAACAAGCGAATAATATTTAAATATTTTTTTGCAGTCGCATAATTAATCGATAATTTTTTGATTAAAAATTTAATTGACTCATTAGTTAAGGGGAATGTTGAATTATCGATAACATCATCAATCGTTAAAAATTTAACGTCACTAAATAAATCAGTCTTTCGATATTCTTTAAATAAAAACCGATGAGCTTCAAATGGGGCGATAACTATTCTTTTCATTAACGCCATTATAACGGGAAAAATTAATAATGCAAATAAAAATTAAAATAAAGAGAATATATTCTCTTTATATTATTAGTCGTTACTTCTTAGAGCAATAACCGGGTCTTTATGCGCGGCCGCGGAGGCTGGAATAAGCCCACTTATGAGGGTGAGGATGATGCTAACGGCTAAAACGAGGAGAGCGTAATACCAAGGTAACATCATAAGTTGTCCCACCTTAGCAAAGCTATTGATGATGAGATTAACAATTAAGCAAAGAATATAGGTAATTCCTAAGCCGAATATTCCAGAGGAGCCGCCGATGATGAAGGTCTCGACATTAAATAGATTAGCGACATCAATCTTTCTTCCGCCAAGCGAACGGATAATACCAATTTCTTTGATGCGTTCAATAACAGATACATATGTAATTATGCCGATCATCACCGTCGATACGACTAACGATAATGAAGTAAAGCAAATAAGAGCGATAGTAATAATATCGATCATCGTATTGATTAAAGAGATGACTAGTTCTAAATTATCTGTATATTTAACATCTTTACGATCCGTAGGAGATAAATTCTTACCATTGACGTTTATCGTTAAAGAAGTATCGTTCCATGTGTCGAGATATTTGGTAACTAAATATTTATCGTCGAATGACACCGGATAAACCGATATATCGTTTGATGTGCTATCGCCAGCGACATCGCGCAACGCGCTTTTAAACTGCGAATCGATCGAGTATTGATCGCCAAACACTTCGCTAATAAGCGAGTCGAACATCCCGCCGCCAATACCTAATGACTCAGGGTTAATAACCGCTAATGCGGAGCCACTATTAACGGCTTGATAATCGTCCTTATATTGATAAGCATATGTAAATGGTACGGCCATGCTATAGGCTTTCTTTGCTGTTTCATCGCTAAGTGATTCATAATAATCGCGTTCATCGTTAATTGCTTTAGTAATCAACGATTCTTTAGAATCGCTAAGCATCTTTTGCTCAAAGGCTGGCGAGAGAATAAATCCGCTTTTAAGGCAACCATACGACACGTTTTCTTTTGGCTCTAAAACGGCGGTAATTTTGATTTCGTGACGATTTTTCATCGTCTCTTCGTCTTTGATTTCCCCATTATATGTCATCGGTATGCGCATGCCAGAAGGTAAAACCTTCATCGACGATTCGCTATAAATATCATCGTTTTCATAATAATAGAACTTTTTGTTAATGAGTTCATTGAGCGAGAAATTGGTTGGCGAAAGCACTAAATCTTTATGGTTATCCGCATCGGCATATTTATCGATGATGTCGACGAATTCATCTTGAGTAAGATAACCCACTTGCCCGAGGAAAATATCAGTTAAGGTCGAATAGTTGACCTCCTTACCATTTTCATCTTCATCGCTACGCCTGGAGACGACGATCATCATCTCGTTTTCTTCCTTAGCGATATAGCCCCCTTCATTTAAAATGTCGTATTGTGAGCTAATATAACTTCCATCTTCATCGTTAGGCATTGAATAAAAGACATTAGTGAACATTGAAATCATCGAAGAGAATTTAGAAAATTCAGTCTTTTTAATAATTTCGGTATACATCGACTCGACCTCTTGAAGAGATACTTGGTCAATCTTCCCTACCTTGCCAGAGAATTCAACATCGGTATAAATATTTAATTTTGGGTTAATACCATATTCTTTTTTAATCGCTGAGCGATATTCGCTTGGCATCGCATCAACAAACGCTTCATATTCATCGGTGATATCGTTTTTAATCGAATAACCCGATAAATTGTTTTGCTGTTGAACTAAGTAGTCGATCATATATTGAATATTGATATGACCATCTTCGAGTGAACCGGCGATAGCTCCCCGCTTTTGCGATTCAGTTGATGCCTTTAATAAGGCATTTAAATCTAAACCGGTCTCCGTTATTTCAACCGGATTACCAGAGAGCATATCATCTTGCATATTTCGGATATAAGATTTAACGCCATGGCTAACGCCTAAAACCGCGGAGACGCCGATGATACCAATAGAACCGGCGATGACCACCAATGCGGTGCGTTTAAATTTCGCCCACAAGTTCTTACTAGAAAGCGAAAAGGCAGTAAACCAAGACATCTTCGATTTCTTTTGATAACTTTTTGATATAAGTTCGCCTTTTTCTTCTTTATCATCATAAGGATTAGAATCACTAGTTAATAAGCCATCTTTTATCGTTATTATCCTCGTTGAATATTGCTTAGCTAATTCCGGATTATGAGTGACCATGATGACGAGTCGATCCTTAGAGACCTCTTTTAATAAATCCATGATTTGGACGGAAGTTTCGCTATCAAGCGCTCCTGTCGGCTCATCAGCTAAAAGAATTTCAGGATTATTGACAAGAGCTCTAGCAATCGCAACGCGTTGCATCTGCCCACCAGATAATTGGTTTGGTTTTTTCTTTGAAACATCATCTAGTCCAACCGCTTTAAGGGCTTTATGCGCGCGTTCGACGCGTTCTTTTTTGCTGAGCCCTCCAATCGTTAAAGCGAGTTCGACATTGCCTAGAATCGTCAAATGAGAAATTAAGTTATAAGATTGAAAGACAAAACCGATCGAATGGTTACGATACGTATCCCAATCGCGGTCAGAAAAGCTTTTCGTAGAGACGTTTTTAATGATGAGGTCTCCGCTTGTATAACGATCAAGTCCTCCGATGATGTTTAATAATGTCGTCTTTCCACAACCCGATGGACCTAATATTGAAACAAATTCATTCTTTCGAAATGAAACATTGATGCCTTTTAAGGCATGAGTAACTAAAGAAGCGCTTAAATAATCTTTCTTAATATCAATAAGTTTTAACATAAATACAACCCCGCTTTTTATTTATAAAAAAAGATTATATAAAATTAAAACTTCCTTCAAGAGAAAAATTTAAATTAGTCTAAAAGATTATCGACGATAAATTTTGCGCATCCATCGTCATTGTTTGATAGACAAATGTTTTTCGCAGCCTTTAGCACTTCTTCCTTACTATTTTTCATCGCTACGCCTAGACCAACTTTTTCGATGAGTTCTTTGTCGCCAAAATCATCACCAAAATAGCAAGCCTCATGAAGATTGCTATCTAATAACGTCAATAATTTTTCTAATCCAGTCGTCTTGTTATTCCCTTTATTAGAAAGTCTATGCCAACCAGAATTTAGATAATTTTGATGCTCTAAATTATATTTATTAGCGATACCATCAATGAATTGATTGTCGTTAGAAAAACATAATATCTTATATGCATCCTCTTCTAAGCCATCTTTAAAGTTAGTCCATATCGCATTCTGTGCCTTATATTCTTTATCGCTAGCGTAGAATTTATCTTTCCCTTGAACAGATATCTTATCTAATAGAGGATAAAGATATTTAGTTATCGTCTTGACTTCGCTTTTATCGATTAAAGAAGCATACAATTGATTGCCGTCTTTATCTTCAATTAAACATCCTCCGTTATAAATGCCATACATTGGCTTAACTAAATCGATATACCATTGAGAATGTTCTTTACTTCTAGAAGTATTAAAGACGATGATGAGTTTTTGCTCCTTCGCTTTATTTAAAACATCTAAGGTAAATGAAGATATAGTTCTATCCTTTCTAAGAAGGGTGTCATCTAAATCGAAGACAAGATATTTAATGAAAGGATAATTGTTCATAGATTATTTAACATTGATAACATAATTATCTTTATGAGGATGAAGAGTGCCCTCACTATCAGGATAGCCAATCGCTAAAGCGCCGATACCTTTAAGTGAAGGGTCTAAACCCCACGATTTTAACAAAGCTTTTCCCTCAGAAGTTTCAAACATCTCCCTCTCGCGATGCACCCAAACCGTACCAAGCCCTAACGAATGGGCGGCAAGCATCATATTCATTAACACTAAACTTCCATCTTCAACATAAGTGTTAACATTGCTATCTCCAAGGACGATGATGATGTTAGGCGCCCCATAATATGGATCGATATCAGCCTTCATTATCGAGGCATTAAGTTTAGATAATTCATCGCGAACCTTTTTGTTTTTAATTAGCACAATCGTCGAAGATTGTAATGATCTCCCACTTGGTGCATATGTGCCAGCATCCGCGACCTTATCCAGCAATTCAAAAGGAACATCCTTAGATAAATATTTACGAATGCTCCTACGACTTTTAATATTTTCAATAACTGCATTATCCATAATATTGTCCTCCAAGAACAACCTTATTATATTCTAAAAATATAAACGTAAACAAAAAGAGTTATAAAGCAATGATATGTATCTATCTATAAGCGATTAACAAAGCATAAAAAAAGTGGCATTTGCACCTATTTAAGGATGAATGCCACTTATAAGAATTTAAAGTTTAATAGTTATTCCTGGGCGAATACATACATTTGTGAAGCTAGTAGGATATTCATAAAACGCACCATCAACAGAGACGACATGTGCGGAACCAGGATTAGAAGCTGGCGAACGAGTCCAATAGTCTCCATTGCCATCAACGCTATTGCATTCATTTGCTAAAGCATAGTCAGTAACTTTGCACTGCTTCGCGGCATTATCAGCAAAATAAGATGTATTGTTATAATCTTTATAACTTAATAAATAAACCTTATCTTCAGTATCTTCGCACGCAAGTGGATTCTCATCAGAAGCAGTTGTCGAAGCAGAATTATCAACTAATGTAGTTTGAATATAATCTGATCCTAAATTAAAGGCCAATGATAAGAAATCATCATTAAGCGACTTTCTGACGTATGAATTTTTGTAATTATTTGTATAACCAGCATATTGACATGTATCTAATAAAACAGATGAAACTAAAGAATATGTTCCTTCGTTATTTTCAAGTATCTTCCATTCGATTAATTCGCACTTAAACCAGTATTCAGTGCCTTCGACAATGGTTGTTCCATCGCTAAATTTGTAAGTATCGTGATAAACAACCGCGGCTTCTTTTGTGTAATATTCGTTGTTATATAGATACCATCCATTTTCTTCTGGATCGGTTAATGCTTCTAACGCAGCAATTGTATCTGCATCGCTAACATGAGTTTGAGGATATAATCCATAAGTTAGAGTGTTTTTCTCTTCATCGATTACAGGTACAATACCAAGCATTTTCTCTCTTTCGCTAGGTGTTTCAGTATCGACAAATGAATATTCACAAACTGAACAAGTGTGAGTTGTATAACCCTTATCATCATATGTTGGGGCAGTAACTACATCTACAAATGTATGTTCGGCTTTGTCAGCAACTTCCTCATCGTGACCGCATATTGCTTTATGCCAATGATAAGTTTCATCAAAGTCCCAAGTTTTAGCAAATTCATGAGTGTGAGTTGAATCTTGATTGTTTCCTTGGTTTAAGCCAATTGGTAAAGCAATAGCTAGCACAATACCAACAACCAAAAGACCACCAACAATCCCGGCAAGAAGCTTATTTCTTTTCACACTGAAAAAAGCAATAAGTTTGTCTTTGAATGTTTTGTTATTCTTTTCTTCCATAAAATTTCTCCTTTTTGACGTAAAAAGTTTGATTTAATTCACTTTAAATGTCAAT
>CAVILR010000033.1:0-11606 GCA_963643725.1 Lachnospiraceae bacterium
ACATATTTTGATTCTAGAACAATACCAAGCTTTTTATTGTCCTTAGGACAAACGATAATATCCGCGCGTCTTAGCCCAGCATTGAATTCATTTTTAACATAGGCATTATCGAATATTAAAGATAAAGTCGTGCTCAATAATATTTGATAATTTTTCTCTGAATTAAAATCAAATGATGAGAACGTAGATAGCAGGTAGTTTTCAAATAATTTTTCTAATGCCTTTGAATCGCCTTTTTCAAAAGCATCTTTAAGTTTGAAGACGATCGATAATTGATCGTTTTTGATATAACGCGTCCTAATTTCGCGCCTAAACACTTGCTTAATTTCTTTGTTGGGTAAGGCTAGAGTGTAAATATCATCATTTTTTGACAAGAGTTATTAGTGTTATTGCAACATCTTGCAACATCCGACAACATTTGACAACACTCTGCAACATTCAACAACAGTCTGCAACATCCGACAACAAAATGGTGTATGAACGGAGACAAATTAATCGGTGATAGGCAAAATTGATAAATATAATTATCAAAAGATGTTTAATCGTTGTATCATCTAAATAAATTTATGAAGCGCATTAATATCAAAGCTATATTCATCGATATCGATTGGACATTATATGATCATAAGAATCATCGTTTTGACCTTAAAAGCATTAAAGCGTTGAATAGACTTCATGATAAAGGTGTTAAGGTAATCGCTGTTACATCTAGGTCATATTATTCAGCGTTTCATCTAGGGTTATTTGATGTCCTTAACTTAGATGGCTATGCTACATCTAATGGGGGATATATTGTTTATGATGATAAGGAAATATATCGTTATATCTTTCCTAAGAAAACGTTAGATAAGATTATTAACATATCGTCTAAACATAATTTAGCGATGGAATTTGCTACGCATAATGATTGCTTTATAAGCGGCGATATAAATGAATACGTCAATGACTTCTTTAAAGTGTTTAATGAGAGGATGCCAGGGGTTAGAAAAAGTGTTGATGAGGATATAATCACTATCACCTTATTCGCTCCTAAGAAATACGATGAGATTTTAAAAAACGAATACCCTAAGGAGATTGAACTATATCGTTTTGACTCAACTGGTGTTGATGTATCGCTAAGCCATCTAGATAAGGGTGAAGCGGTGAAGCGCTTGATGGATTATCTACATCTAGAAAAGGATGAATGTATGGCTATCGGCGATGATTTAGATGATAAAAGGATGTTTAAATTTGTTAAATATTCTGTGGCGATGGGCAATGCAAAAGAGGAAGTTAAAGCATCGTCGCTATACATAACTAAGCCTGTATGGAGAAGCGGTGTTAAGCGCGCGTTAAGACATTTTAGACTTATACGTATTTAAAAAGCCTCTTAACGAGACTTTATATTTAATTGATCGAAAAATCTCTTCAAAAGTTAACTATTTTTATAATAGAGCAACTTCATTATCTTCTTTTTCTTTTTGTTTCTCCGCGTCTTTAAGCACTAATCCAAAGGACACTAAAGTTAAGATTGATAAGGTATATGCAGGGATAGCCGTACCGATATAGGCATTACGATTATCGCTTGAGATTTTGATGAAGTCTTCGTTTATGCTCGCCCAATATGTATATAGTTCAGTTCCTTGAGTTAGACTATTAAGTTTTGACTCGCTTGACAAACGCACCTGCTCACTAGCTTTATATTTTGCCTTCTCATATTGAGAGATGCTAAAAAACATCAGCGAGAAAATTGCACATCCTCCAACGATGGAACAATAAATGATTTTACGAATCGTTTTTTTATTCATTATCAATCTTTAGCTCCTTCTCCTCTTTTAAGGGCATTTTATCTAGGAGATATTGATTATCAGTTAATAAATTATATTCGGTTTTCTTTGAGAAGAAGTGCATGGCCTTACTTTCAAAACATATATCAATCTTTTCTCCGGCGACCATTTTCTCTTTATCTTTTTCGCTTAGATTGATTGTTGGAATTCGAACAATCAAATTAGTTCCATCACTAGTCGAAACGTGGAGATGATATTCGCTTCCCATCATTTCATTAACATCGATAGTCACTGGGAAGGAATTACCACTCTTAGAATTAGCTAGCGTAACGTGTTCAGGACGTATACCTAAATATATCTTTTGTCCTTCGACGTTGCGCTTATTCATTAAATCTAATTTCTCGCCATCAATTTTTAAAGTATATCCAAATGGATTAACAAAATAATTATTCCCCTCTTTAATGAGATCGCATTCAATGATATTCATCATTGGGGCTCCGACGAATTGGGCGACAAATTTAGAGGCTGGATAGTCAAATAATTCGCTTGGCGTGCCAATTTGCATGACATAACCTCCTTCTTTCATACAGACGATTCGATCGCCTAAGGTCATCGCTTCAGTTTGGTCGTGAGTAACATAAATGAAGGTGGTATTAATTCGCTTTCTTAAAAGAATGATTTCCGCGCGCATCTGGTTTCGAAGTTTAGTATCGAGGTTAGATAATGGCTCATCCATGAGCAAAACCTTACAATCTTTAACCATTGCTCGCCCGATGGCGACGCGTTGACGTTGACCACCAGATAAGGCTTTTGGCTTACGCGTTAGATATTGAGTGATACCCAGTATCTCCGCGGCATTAGTAACTCTTTGGTATATTTCATCTTGGCTCATCTTTGGATTTTTTTGAATTCGCAATGGGAAAGCGATATTTTCAAAGACGGTTAGATGAGGATATAAAGCGTAGTTTTGGAAAACCATCGATATATGACGGTCTTTTGGTTGAAGGTCGTTAACAACTTCTCCATCGATTTCGATGGTTCCTCCAGAAATCTCTTCTAGTCCCGCGACCATACGTAGTGTAGTGGATTTACCGCATCCAGAAGGTCCGACAAAGACGATGAATTCTTTATCTTTAATATCAAGATTAAAATTTTGAACCGCGATGGTTCCACCTGGATAAACCTTTTTTACATTTGTTAATTTTACTTGTGCCATAATTTTTCTCCCTATTAGCCTTTAACCGCTCCGCCGGTGACGCCTTCAACATAATATTTTTGTAAGAATAAGAATAAGATCATAACGGGAATTGCAACAACCACTCCCCCCGCGCAGAAATGAGTGAAATTCGAAGATATATTCGCCGCGCTTAACCACGAATTAAGTCCGGCCGCGACGTTCATGCCGGTTTGTGAACCTAAGGCGATACAAGCCGCGAAGATGAAATCACCCCATGGAGCCATAAAGGCAGTTAAGACCGTATAAATAAGAATTGGTTTACATAATGGAATGATGACTTTAACAAATATCTGAGCTCTAGTTGCTCCATCAACTAAGGCTGCCTCATCAAGCGATTTAGGCAAAGTATCTAAGAAACCTTTGATGACATAATAGCCCATGCCGCTGGAGGCGACATAAACAAGAATTAATCCTGGAACCGCATTATCGCCCGTTAAACCAATCGTTTTTAATACTTGATAAAGAACGATCATCGTTAAAAAACCTGGGAACATGCCTAAGATAAGCATTAAATTCATTAATGGTTTACGAAGTTTAAAACGGAATCGCGATAAGGTGTAGGCCATCATAAATTGCATAATTGTTTGAAGGACGCAGACGACTAAAGCGATGACAAAGGTGTTGAAATACCATTGTAAGAAGTTCGCATCGGCGCTGAAGAGGAAGGCGTAATTATCTAATCCCCATTGCTCAGGCCAAACATAGCCAACAACACCAGTGGATTCGCATCTAAATGATTGAAGTAATAAGAACACAAATGGAATAATCCAAATGATGGAGATGATGACGAGGATAATATAGGAGAAGACTTTGCCGATAGTTCGTTTTTTTGACATCGACATGGAATGTTGTTCGACCATTATTGAAATTCCTCCTCATTTTTCGTTGATGGAATAAGGTTATAGACAATTAGCGATAAGACGGCGACGACTATAAAGACCATGATGCCGATGACCGCGGCTAATTTGTAGTTTGAATCGTTAATCGCTAAAGAGAATAACCAAGTGATAAGTAAGTCAGTCTTCCCAGCGTTACCAAACATGTTGATGTCTTTAGGCCCTCCACCTGTTAATAGATAGATGACGTTAAAGTTATTCATGTTGCCGGTGAAACTTGTCAATAGATAAGGTCCGGTGACAAAAAGCATATACGGTAAGGTGATTTTCGAATATTGTTGCCAAGCGCTTGCTCCATCGACATTTGCTGATTCATATAAATCAGCGGGGATATTCATCAATATGCCGGTGACAACGAGCATTAAATAAGGAACACCAATCCAAATGTTGATAACGATAACTGTTATTCGAGCAAGATGTTCATTTTCCCAAAATGGAATAGGTGTCGCACCTGTGTTTCCAAACCAATTTGTTTGTATCCACATGTGCATATTGTTGATAATGCCATCGCTAGCAAACATTTGCGATACATATAAGATTGAGATAAATTGAGGAATCGCAATCGAGAAAACAAGTATCGTCCTCCAAAGTTTTTTGAGTTTAATTCCTTTTTTGTTTATTAGCATAGCAACAAGCATGCCTAAGAAGTAGTTAGTAAATGTCGCAAAGAAGGCCCAGACAAGTGTCCAAAGAAGGATTTGACCAAAGGTCATAGAAAAACTTGCTCCACCTGAATTAGTCCATTCAAATAATTGACCAAAGTTATCAAAGCCAACCCAACCAAACAAATTAAGTGGTGGATTATGATTTGCATCGTAATTTGTAAAGGCGACAAGAATCATGAAAAAGATCGGTAAGACTGTAAAGATGATAATGCCTAAGGTCGGTAAGGCTAAAAGGGTCTTATGGAAATTTTTATCAACCATTGCCCGTAGATCATCTTTCGCACTGTCTAATTTCTTTTCATCTTTAATTATTTCTTCAGCGATTCTATTTTGTTTGATATTTAAATACCAAGTATAGATAAAAGCGATGATAAAAAAGATTGATAAGACGCCATAGAGCATAATGTTAAATGAATTCGCTCCATAGGTAATTGTTCCATCTTCAGCGATGGTTGAGGCTTCATAATAATATCCTAATGATCCTAATTTGGCTAGATAATAGCCGCCAAATAAAGCCATATATAAGATGAAGATAATTTCAAAGACTAAGAATAATAATCCTCTTAACCATTGACCGCGAGCGAAACTTCCAAAACCCATGATAAAATATGAAATTTTTGTTTTATAATCTCCATTAACAAAGGTGAAATATAAGCCTTTAAAGAAGGAAATAAAATTAAGACCGAATTTGATTAATAGCTTATAGATGCTTATTCCTAATTTTTCAATAACCTCAGGGAGACCTTTAAAGAAGGAAACAAATTTACGAGCAAATCTTTGAGGTTTCGATAATGTCAATAAGATATCGCTTTCGATTGCTTTGATATCTTTTTCGACTTTAGTTATGTCTTTTTCGATATTAATTATCTCGTTTTTCTTATTCGCTTTTATATCTACAAAATCTTCAACATTATTTAATTTAGCAATCTTTAATTCAAGTTTTGCTATTTTCTTTTTGTTCTTCAAAATCGCTTTGTTTTCTTTTGCGATATTTTGTGAGATAACAAATGCCTTCTTTTTAAGTTCTAATAAATCTTTTGTTAAGCTTTTAATTTCATTAGATTGCCTTTTTTGCGTTAATTTTTCATTTTCTTTAATGTAGTCTTCCTTAGATATCTCATCGCTAAAATAGGCTTTATCCAAAGCATTTTCTTCTTTTGATATCGCATTAGTTATCTCTTTGTATTTATTTTCTTTAATTTCGATATCATTATTGAGCTTTAAAACATTTTCTTGTTGACTGTTTATATTTAGCTCACTATCTTCGTTTTTCTTTAGAAGAATATTTATCTTTTCTTTATAAGAATTAGAAGCTTTTATCTTTTTCTCTTCCATAATAACCTCCAATCTTAATCTTCACTTAAACAAGCTGGTAAACCGGCTTCATAGGCATCTAAGATTGCTTGAAGATCAGCATCCGATGATGTATCTTTAACCGCTGTCCCGGCGGCGGCAAGGGTGGAAAACCATGTCGAAGGACATTGCCCTTGTTGAGCGGCATATTCATGCTGAGCCCGTAAAGCATTTAACCCTGGATGAGCAAGAACTTCCGCCTTTTGACTCGTTTCAACATGTGTTGGTCCCCAACCGACGAGGTTAAATCTTTCAGTTTGTGAAGCGTTGTTTGTTAAAAATTGGGCTAATTTACGGCAAACAGAAGCTTTCTTTGAATCGATTTGGGGTTTAACGCCTAGGAATTTATAGCCATCAAAACTACCTAGATGATGTTCGACTCCATCAACTGTAAATGTTGGTAGTTCCGCGCAGCCAAGATTATCGCCCCAACGCTTAAGAAGGCTTGAATACTCCCAAATGCCTGAGACGACCGCCCCGGCATCGCTAGTCCAAATACTACGCGTTGCAACAACGGAAGCATCAGTAACTTCTTTTATGCCTTTTATGGCAATTAGTCCATTAGGAGAATTGTAATCATCGTCATATTTTGAGAATTTGCCAGTTGTTTCATCGATTGTCCAAGTTGAGTGACATCCCATACCGACAAAATAACTCGCCGTATAAAAGCCATCGCTTCTCGCGGAGAAATTAAGTTTTTTTCCTTGTGCTTTAAGTGTTGCGAGCAAGGTTGTCATGTTTTTTGCATTTTCTTCGCTAACGAATTCTTTGTTGTAATAGAGGAAATATCCGTTGTCGCTAGTAATTGGAAAGGCGTAGACCCCATTACCAATGGTCGCGGCGTTTATAGAATCTTCACTATTCTTTTCTTTGATATAGGTGGATAATGAACCGGTTAATTTTGTAACCGCCCCAGCGACTTTAAGCCTCGCTAATTGGTCTTGAGCAAAACAATAGATATCCGCGCCATCTTGGACATCTTGTAGCATGCTCGTCGCAGCGTTTGATTCAGTCATCGGTTCAATATTTAAATTAATCGTGTATTTGCCAGCATAGGCGGAAACAAAGTTTTGCACTTGAGCAGAGGTTAATTCGACGATTTTTTCATCGACCCATATTTTGATGTTATATGTTCCTGCATCATCTGTTTCATCATCCCATACATCGCCATCGACTTTACCGCCATCAATTAAACCAGAAATGTTGTATACGTATTGATAATTGCAACTAGTTAGTAAAAGTGTTGGTAATAATAGTAGGGGTTTAATGTATCTTTTCATAATCTCTCCTATGCCACCCAAACACCATAGAGGTTAAGGATGTTACCTTGATAATAATCGGTTTCAAAGTTCCATAATTTAGATTCATCTAAACATGTTGGATACATTGAATAGCCTAGAAAATGTGGATATAAAGGATCGCTTGCATCAGCATCGGTTAATTTAGCTTCTTCTGGGCAACTGCCTAAAGGTGTTAGCATTTTCCAAGCTAATTTGTATTTATATTCCGGAACTTCGGTTACGGTTCCGTCTTCGTTTTTAATGTCGTTAGAGGTATCTTCGCTATGCGAATAATCTAGATAGAAATAAACCGTCATCGGCAAGGCTTCTTCGCTATCGTTATTGTCACCGTTATCGTCTTCATCATTTTCTCCTGGATAAGGATATTTAGGAATGTAGTCGTATGATGAGCCGCATCCGACAAGTAAGGGTAATAGAAGTGTAAGTAATAATTGCTTTTTCATAAATTTATTAATCTCCTATTTTCTTTTCCTTAGAAATACCGCTGAGGCACTTTGTGAAGAGAAAGTGAATGATGATGAGGATAATGTGTAAGAGCCATTAGCAAAATATTTCATCGCATCAGTTACTTCACATTTAAGCGCGTCATTACCGATGTTTCCGCCAGCGAGATAGACAAAGGTCTCATTGATTTGAAAACCGATTGCATTTGCCCAATCGCCATCAGTTTTTGAGAAGAAAATTCCATTAGTTAAAGCTTTACCTTCTGAAGTTTTAGCTAAGAAGGCTTCGCCTGTTTCTTGCGTTCCACGTTTTTTAACGGTTTCTGAATGTAGTTTAATTAATTTCTTAAAATTATCGTTATATTTATAAGTTGAATCCTTTAATGTTTCACCATCGATAGTAACTTCGACCTTATTATCCCATTTAAAGGAATTGACATATAGAGGAGAATTATAGGAATTATGAGATATTTTTCTACCATATAATTCGGTCCAACTATCCTCTGTTACATATGTTGGGATTTCTCCGATTAATTCTTTAGTTCTTAAAAGTTCTTCTCCGCCTAAGAAAAATGCTGGAGTGTTTGCTGACATCACCATCGCATGCGCGGCTAGTGATGCATTTAGCACTCTTTCAAGCGATGCGTGGTTATCGCCATTTTTCGGTAAGGTTTGTAATAATTGATCCACAAGTGTCCAGTTATCGTGACAGCTCACATAATTAACTGTTTGTTCAGGATAATACACTCCGTTAGTGGAGGCATTTGTATTCAATCCCCAAGCTCCTTTTGCGATGCGGTCAAGGGAATTAAAGTCAACATACCATGGATCCCCTTCTTTCCAGGCTCCGAGTTGGAGATATCCGGAATTAGGATAGGTTTTTCCCTCGCTATTTTTGTCGCCATTCGTGCCTCTCATCGCATCTCTAAAGGCGTCGTTAAAGCCACCGAGATAGACCCCATCAGTTTTGTAGTTATTGCATTCGTTATAAATTTGCCAGGTAAAGCCTCCATAGTTATGCGGATCACCTTCATTAGGATGCTCTTCTTTCCATTGATCGCTACCTTCGCCGTGATAGCCAAGCGCCCAACCTTCACCATAGATATAAATATCTGGGTCGATTTCGTATAGAGCTTTTTTAACTTCAATCAATGTTTTAAAGTCGATTAAGCCCATCAAGTCAAAACGGAAGCCTTTGATTTTATATTCTTTAGCCCACATGGACACTGAATCGACGATGAATTTTCGCATCATCGCTCTTTCAGTTGCCACTTCGTTATGGCATCCTGAGCCGTCCCAAAGTTCGCCGGCGCTTTGATATTTTTCACCTTTTTCGTTGTAGTAGTCTTTTCCTGAATATCTAAAATAATATCTAGGCATAAGCTTGTGGAAATTAGAGCCTGTCGCAGAAGAGACGTGATTGTAGACAACGTCCATGATGACTCGCGTGTGAGCATTTGTTTCTGACATCTTTAATACGAGATTTTTAAATTCTTTGATACGGGCTAGCCCATCGTGAGGATCGCTAGAATAGCCTCCTTCAACGACATTATAATTAAGCGGGTTATAGCCCCAGTTATATTTAAGCTCCCCTTTATCGCGTTCGCTTTCATCGTTATCGTGATCAAATACCGGCATCAATTGAATAGCGTTGACTCCAAGCTCATTTAAATGATCATATCCAGCAGACAAAGATGTACCTTTAACATCGACATCAGATTCAACAAAGGCGTTGTATGTTCCGTTTATATTTTCTCCATTCCATGATTCATCGCCAGTGAAGTCTTGAACATGCACTTCATATATCGTTAAATCTTGAGGAGTTTCTATATCATATCCGTCTACTCCATCCCAAACTAAGGGAAGAGAATCCCAACCATCAGGATTAGTTTTTTCTTTATCGTATATAAGGCCGCGAACTCCATTGCATCCTGCGCTTGTGGCGTAAGGGTCCATGACGATATTCGTGCCTAAGGTATTATCGACTTGGTAATTATAATATTTACCTTCTAAATCACCATCGATGGTAAGCTCCCAAAAGCCACCTGTCTTATAATGCATGTGATAGCCATCATATTTATCGGCAATAGCCTTTTCGCTTTCTTTAGCAAATTCGCTAGATGTATCGATGTCATAGAGCATGACGGTCATATTCGCGGAAACTGGTGAATACACTCTAAAAGTTGTTTGTTCCTTTGAATAGAAGGCTCCTAATTGAACATTTGTATTTTCATAATATGTTGTCCATTTAGATGAATTATATAAAGAGTCAAAACGAACAGTGGTCGTCTTATCTAAATCTTTCATCGTCGGATCACTATCCGTGGATGAATCGTGAGTTACTAAGGAATAGACGAGATTAATATGCGCTTCATATTTAAGCGATATAGTAACTGTCCCTCCATTAGATGATGAAACTAATGTTCCTTCCTTGACGAGATAATTTTTTGCGACAGCACTTCGTCTTTTTGGCTTGATTTTATAATATGTTTCATCGAAAGCATATAATTCATAATTGGCATTCTTTGATGAGGAAGTGAATTGACAACTTATCGTCTTCCAATCGGTGAATTGAGCTAATTGAATACCTGGCACTTTTGTTTGCGCTTCGCTAGAGAGGATAGCGATTCCTCCTCCAGCGGCAGGCATTGTCCATACCTCACAGGTTGTACTTCCACTTGCTGGGGGAAATTCGCTATAGACAAGTTGCATATCATCGCTTTGTCCTCCCCAGTTGAGGTCGGTCGCACTTTTCATCTTATATTTGATGATGAAATATAATTTTGATTTACCAGCGAATGAAGTGAACCTAGAATCAGCAAAGTCAACAGTGATTGTCATCATCGTCTTATCTTCGTTAACAGAGAATATATCGCTTGCATTATCGAGGTTATATTCAACTCCATCAACACCCGTTACCCATAGATAGAAGGCTCTTCCATCATTGCCACCTGCTTCATTGTAGTAGTGGAGAATAACTTTATTGACGACAACAGTTGGTTCTTCATCCTCATCATCATCTGATGCTCTTTTATTAGATATATCAGGATTATTTAAATCAGCATGGCTATCATCTTCATCGTATATAGCGGTATCTTCACCAGGATTAGTAGCTGGTAAAAAGACATTACTACTAGATGCGTTAACCGCGATTGCTAACGTAAAAATGCTTGATAGTAAAGTCAGTAGGGGTTTTTTGACTTTTTTCATTTGAATTCCTCTTTGTTAGGATTTATATATCGCTTATAGAATAACATATAGTTATTCATTAGTAAATTTAACCTTTTTAAAGCACGAAAAATCTTTGAGTTTAAATGTCCAGTTTGGATCGCCAACTGTTCCTGGAGAATTAATACGGGCTTTGTCATCTAACTTCAATATATCTTGTAGTTGGAATATGGTCATATATGAAGGAAGAGAAAGAATATAATTAAATATCTTGTCATATAAAGACTTTTCATCAGTATTTAGTCTCCAACAAAGGAAATCGATATTTTCCTTAGTCAATGATTTATACCATCCATATAAGGTTTGATTATCATGCGTTCCCGGATAGACGATTTGCCGATCTGTCGAATTAGCGTTCATATCAAAGATGGTGAATTCGACGATATACATGCCAGGGAGGTTATATTTATCTCTTAATTCGAGGACGCTTGGGAAAAGATCGCCTAGATCTTCGGCGATTAAATTGATATGAGGATATTTTGTGTATAAAGCATCAAAGAATGATTCTCTTGGTCCGATTTCCCATTTACCTCTTCTAGCGTTATTGTCTTCACTAGGGATAACACAATATGTATCAAAAGCTCTAAAATGGTCTAGTCTAAGTAAATCACAGCTACTAGCTAAATAACCTATTCTATCGACGAGGAAAGAATAATTGTTTTCCTTCATTTTATTAAAGTCATATATCGGTGTTCCCCATAATTGACCATCATCGCT
>CAVILR010000034.1:0-11019 GCA_963643725.1 Lachnospiraceae bacterium
TCGTTATTTGTTTCCACCTAATTCCATTTTATGATTTGAGAAAAGGTGGAAAATAAGCCTAGAGGCGCTGGAACGCTTTTAGGCTATAGTGCTAATTAAGTATCAAAAAATCGATGAATAAAGATTATTTACGCTTTATTGCCGCCGCAATTTCCTCTTTCACTTTTTCAAGTGTTTGAGACTTAGCTATAGAAACGGTTAAATAATTAACTTCGCCAAATGCATCGAATATATTCTTTTTCATCCTCGATGTTTCTGATTGATTGAGTTTATCAATTTTACTCATCACAATAAGGAATTTAATATTGCTAACCTTTAAAAATTCCACAAAGGATAAATCATCTTCATTAGGCGTTCTTCGAGAATCTAGAAGAAGGACCACCAAAGCAAGATGAGGATTTTGAAAATAATTTTCCATCATCTTTGAAAAAGCATCTAAATGTTTACTCCCTGAAGATGTATATCCATATCCAGGCGCATCAACAAGATAGAACTTATCATCAATTAAATAATAATTTAATAGTTTTGTATAACCCGGCTTTGAGGATGTAAACGCTAATTTCTTTCTTTTTGTTAACGCGTTGATTAATGAAGATTTTCCAACATTGCTTCGTCCAACAAATAAAACCTCTGGATAATTATCCAGCGGTTTATCTAATAATGTAGGAGCACTTTTTATAAAAGTAGCTTTTGAAAAATCAATCATTATTTAATCGCGACTTTAACGGCGTCATCAACATTCTTCATATAAAGAATGCTAAGTCCTTCTTTGACCTCTTTTGGTAGTTCATCGACAGATTTCTTATTTTCATCAGGAACGATAATCGTTTTCACACCACTTCTTAATGCCGCGAGGGATTTTTCGCGAAGTCCGCCGATAGGAAGCGCTCTTCCTCTAAGGGTAACCTCACCCGTCATCGCCACATTGTTATCAACTGGTCGATTGGTTAATGAGGAAATAATCGCTGTCGTAATGGCGACACCGGCGCTCGGACCATCTTTTGGAACCGCTCCCTCAGGGACGTGAATATGGATGTCGTTATCGCTAAAGAGTTTGCTATCGATTTTGTATTTTTTTGCATTAGCCTTGACGTAGTCAAGCGCAATACTTGCGGATTCTTTCATAACATCGCCTAATTTGCCAGTTAAAACGAGCCCGCCCTTTCCTGGGAAATAATTGACCTCAATTGGCAAGATATCGCCACCATATTGAGTATAAGCTAGCCCAGTTACAACGCCGACTTGTTCACTCTTCTCCTTCTTTGAATTTTCAAATAGAGGGACACCTAAATATTTATGAACTTCTTTTGGAGTAACAGTAATCGTCTTTGCTTTATCTTCAGTAGTTAAAAGTTCGACAACAATCTTGCGTAAGATAGTAGCGATCTTGCGTTCGAGTTCGCGAACGCCCGCTTCCATCGTATAATTTTCGATGATGACTTTAAATGCTTCATCACTAAATTTGATTTTCTTTTTTTCAAGTCCATTCGCTTCGATTTGCTTTTTAAGCAAGAAGTTTTTAGCGATTTGAATCTTTTCAAATTCAGTATACGAGTTGACCTCAATGAGCTCTAAACGATCTCTTAAAGGTCCTGGGATATTGTCTAAATAGTTCGCCGTGCAAATAAATAAGACGTTGCTTAAATCATACGGTTCTTCTAAATAATTATCGTTGAAAGCGATATTTTGTTCTGGATCTAATACCTCAAGAAGGGCACTCGCCGGATCACCTTTATATGATGTCGATAATTTATCGATTTCATCGAGTAAAAAGACCGGATTAGTCACGCCGACTCGCTTCATACCAGAAATAATACGTCCAGGCATAGAACCGACATAAGTACGGCGATGTCCACGAATTTCGGCTTCATCTGAGATGCCACCGAGTGAGGCTTTAAAGAATTTTCTTCCTAACGCTCGAGCAATCGATTTGCCTAACGACGTCTTGCCGCATCCTGGAGGTCCATAGAAGCAAAGAATTGGAGCTTTTAAATTGCCAGTCATCTTCTTGACCGCTAAATATTCAACAATTCTTTCTTTAACTTTTGTTAGACCATAATGATCTTCATCTAAAATCTTTTTAACATTATTTAAATC
Source organism: Lachnospiraceae bacterium (assembly GCA_963643725.1). Lineage (GTDB taxonomy): Bacteria > Bacillota_I > Bacilli_A > RFN20 > CAG-826 > Fiminaster. The sequence continues at coordinate 2,098 of CAVILR010000034.1, forward strand.
GTCGTTATCTTCACTCTTTTGATACCAAGGTACATCAAGAAGAGTTTGGATATAAGCTAAGGAAAGCGAAGATTCAAGCGATGATTGAGGCATCATTTCAAATCTCTTTAATTCGGATTTAACTTTATTTTTGACGTGTTCAGGATAAGGATTTTTTTCCAATCTATCTAATATCGAATTAGAATCATCGGACTCTCCGTTATTGTTAGATATTTCTTGCTTAATCGCTTTAAGCTTTTCGTGGAGGATGTAATCTTTTTGATTTTTCTCCATGCTCTTAGAAACGCGCTTTTCAATATCGGAATCAACTTGCGTTTCAAGTTTCATATCGTTAACGATATCTAAAATCTTATTTAAACGTTCGCCGACATCAAAAGTCTCTAATAATTCTTGTCGCTTCGCTTCGGTTGTAAAAAGAAATGGAGCGATTAAATCTGCGAAGGCGTCGCCACTTAATTTAAAGGACGATAAATCCATATAAGCCGAGCGAGGAAGCGAACCGATAAATCTTGGCAAAGAATTAATCAATGTCCAAATTTTCTTAATGGTCGCTTGATTAGCCTTTTCATCGCCGGGTTCGATATCGACAACATGACCCTCGCCAATATAATAGCCTCCGCTTCCGAAGGTGATGCTTTTAAACGCAAAGCGTTTTTCAACTTCGACGCGGATACGAACATATTCTTTCATGTCGCTATAAGAGACGATACGGCAAAGGGTACCAACCTTATAAACATCATCAGAATTCGGCTTTTCAACCGCAGCATCTTTTTGGCTAGTAACCAAAAGAAGGGAGTTAAATAATTCTCTTGAAGAATTGATAGCCTTCACTGAAAAATCGCGACCGGCATCAATCTTTTCATCCTTTTTCGAAGGGAATAGGGTGAAATTCTTTGTGATGAGCAATGGATATATTGACGTTTGATTCATTAATCTAGCTCCCCCTCAATTTTATTTTACGTTTTTTTCTTCGTTTGCTTCAATTAAAAAGTCTTGGATACGACGTGTGCGAATCTCCATAGAGAAACGGTTTAAATCTTTAGATAAGATTTCTTTGACTTGTTTAACATCCATCTTATATTGGTCAGCAATCTTTTTGAATTCTTCGTCTAGGTCCTTATCTTCAACCTTAATGCCTTCGACATCAGCAATCTTTTCCATTGCTAAAATCGAACGTAGATTCTTTTCAGCATCCTTATGAAGGTGTTCTTCAAAATGCTCTTTGCTTTGACCAGTGATTTCTAAATATTGTTCTAAAGTCATTCCGCGTTGTTTCATCTGCTCTTCAACGTTATGTTTCATGCCTTCGACTTCTTCATCGATGATCTCATGAGGTAAATCGATCTTGGAATTTTCGACGACCTTAGCGATAATCGCATCTAATAATTTGTTCTTCGCCTTATTATCTTTAGTTTCGGTCAATTGTTTCTTGACGTGTTCTTTTAAGGCGTTTACATCATTGACTTCAGGAATAGCGAGCTCTTTAACTAAATCTTCATTTAATTCAGGGACTATCTTTTCCTTAACTTCATGAACTTTGACTTTAAATAAGGCTTTTTTGCCAGCGAGATCTTTTACATATTGTGTCGGGAAAGTGACGATGACTTCGACTTCATCACCAGTTTTGACACCCACTAATTGCTCTTCAAAGCCAGGGACGAATTGATGGGAGCCTAATTCGAGATTGAAGTTTTCCGCTTTTCCTCCATCAAATTCTTTGCCATCGACTGAACCAACAAAATCGATGACGACGGTATCGCCAATTTTAGCAGGTTCTTCGCTAGTAACTAAATTCGCGTTCTGTGCGACTAATTTATCAATTTCAGCTTTAATTTCATCTTCGCTTACAGAAACTTTATCTTTAGCAATCTTTAATCCTTTGTATGCGCCTAAAGTAATATCTGGAGGTAAGACGATGCCAAACTTAAGTTGAAGTTCATCTTCGCTAACTTTGAGAACATCGACTGTTGGGCGAACGATTGGACGAAGCTTCTTTTCTTTAAGCACTTCATCAAATGTTGGTTGAAGAGTGCTATTGACAGCTTCGTATAATACCTTGCTATTATCGATGTGTTTACGCGCCATTTCAGCAGGAACTTTTCCTTTTCTAAAACCAGGTAAGCTCAAATCATTTGCTAGCTTTTCAAAAGCCTTTTCTTGCGCTTCCTTCCAAACTTTCTTGTCGACGTCGACGATAACTTCGACATGAGAATGTTCAAGATTGTTAACAGTTATTTCCATAAATTTATCTATGTCTCCTTTAAATTTACTAAGTAAAAGTATATTTAGATATATAAATCAATACAAGCGAAAAGATAAAAATTTGCTCGCCGTGGATAAAGACAATCATTCAAGTACTTTTAAGCCATGAATATTTCATTTATACTTTGAGTAAGAGAACTCGAGGTTTTATATGAAAAAGAAAAACAATTTATTTGTTGGTTTAACTATTTTTTGTTCGTTACTATGCGCATGTTCAACAAACGAAGATTTAACAACGCCAGTAATTGATGACATCAAAGATGTCGAGGTTAATGTTGGTAGTAAGGAAATGATAACAAAAGAAAATGTGTCCGATTTTTTTACTTTCGAATGCAACGATCCAGGAGATGGCGCAGGAGTAATGAAACCAAACGATAATTATGTTAAATTTTTATCATTCAACGTTGGGGTTGATATAAACGTTACATATGAATTTGCGACAAAGATAAATTATAAGGAATACACATTTAATGAAGCTACATCAACTGATGAATATATCGACAAAGAAACAGAATTAATATCGACAAAGAAAATTAATTTTAAATCTAATAAAATCGACGATAGCCAATTTAACAGCAAATCAACATTCGAATATACTAGCGAGATCTTAGAAAATGATTATAAACTTCCGGACTTTTTGAAATCGTCAAATATCACCGATATATCCTATAGCCATTCAAAGCGTAACGTTGAATATGAGGCGATAACTGTAGAAGGATATGCTATCTATAATGAAAAATGTTATGGATACAAATATAAACATTTAACATTAGATACATACGAAGATTATTTTTCGATTACAACTCGGAGTAATACGGAACATTTACTCAATATTTATATATCGACACAATATAGAAATGAGAAATATTCGCCATTGATGTTAAAAGACATAAATATTGATATAAAAGTTGTTGAATTTAATAACGATTGGACAATCAAAAATGAATCGACGATTAACACATCAAAACATTTTTTGATCACATCAGATTATTATTCGTTTGATTATTACTCGCTTAAATTAGAATCGGGTACGGGGCTTTACGGAATTAAAGCAACAAAATTATCATGCATGGCCCTTGTTAAATAACTAACTCAGGTGTTTTCTTTAAAATATCATTAATTTTGTTTTTCAACAAAATAACTTCTTTGCTGTCTTTGCTATTTTTATCATTGATATGGTCTTTGGCCAAGGAAATAAGTGCTTTCGCTAATAAAGTATCATCACCAAAGGAAATATCATCAGGATATAAATCGAGAACTAAGCAATTTAATAGTTGCATCGCTACGCGGTCTACCGTCACATTTTTTTGACTATGAGAAAAAAGATAGTTCGCAGCGTTTTGATAACTAGTCGAAGTAAACGGAGGTTCGATTTTTGAAGGAGTTAATTTAATTAGCCCCTTATTATTTGAAAGGAATTCTACTTCCTTGTTATATTCATTTTCTTTTAAAGAAATTAAACCTAATGTTCGTAAATTAGGGTGAACCTTTTCTTTCTTAATCATTATTAACAAAGAATCGACATATCCTTGAAAGTTAAATTGTTTAAGTGAGAAAAGCGCTTCGCTTAATAGTCCATTATCCTCGCTTTTAGCGAGAATATCGGATATTTGTTCTAATGTTAAGGTCTTATTTGTCGGATGTTCTTCGCTTTCAATCCTTTGAGGAAGCGAGGCTAAAAGCTCCTCCACTTTTTGAGAAATATAAGGAAGTAATTGATAATGCTTAACAGCCTCTTTAGCTTCCTTAAACATCTTATGTGTTAAAAGTATTTCGATGTGCAAATGAATAACCTTATATGCATTAACCTTTAAAAGGGCATCTTCATTATTTGCAATATCTTTAAGAGCGAGCTCATCTTCGCCTAGTAAAACTAAGGCCGCTAAATGGCATAATCTTGCCTCTCCATCAGAGGAATCCTTAGTTAATCTAAGTACTTCGTTATATCTTTTTTCTTCGAGTAATTTCTTTAAATCTTCCATATTTTACAATTATACTTGCTTACTAAAAAAATATAAAACCTTGAAAAGAAAAATCGATATAACTATATTCTTAAATATGAAGCATTCCGAGTTATCACAATCTATCGAAGACTATATCGAGGCGATATATATTTTGCAAGAGCAAGGCAAAGAGGCAAAATCAGTTGAAGTTGCAAGAATGATCGGCGTCTCTAAACCAGCGGTTAATAAAGCGATGAACGAGCTGCTTAAACTCGGCTATATCGAAAAAGAACCTTATGGTTCAATAACCCTTACCGAAAAAGGTAAAAAGATTGGCAAAAAAGTTTATGGAATCCACGTTACAATCCGCGATTTTTTAATCCAAATCGGTGTCTCAAAAGAAACAGCAGATATCGATTGTTGTCTCATTGAACACGTCATTTCTAAAGAAACTTTAGACGCGATTAAGAAGTCACTAAATAAGAAATAAGATAAAGAAATAAAAAAATAATGCCGAGCACATCGGTATATTTTTAATTTTTAGCACTCAACGTTGACGAGTGCCAAAAAGTTTGTATAATATTGTTAGCACTCTTAATAGATGAGTGCCAAAAATAAGGAGGTTATAACTATGAATGGTTTTGATGGAATGGAAGATTATTCCAAAGACGAAAATATCCTCGAAAAATTTGGACGTGATGTCACCAAACAAGTCCGCGACGGTAAGATTGACCCAGTCATTGGACGCGATGATGAAATCCGTAAAATCATCGAGATATTAGCTCGTAAAAATAAAAATAATGTCATCTTAATCGGTGAGCCAGGTGTTGGTAAAACTGCCATCCTTGAAGGTCTTGCAGAACGAATTGTTAAAGACGATGTTCCTCTTTCATTAAAGAATAAGGAAATATACGAACTTGATATGGGCGCGCTTGTCGCGGGAGCAAAATATCGAGGCGAATTTGAAGAACGTCTAAAAGCCGTTTTAAACAAGATTAAAGCTAGCGAAGGCAAAATCATACTCTTCATCGATGAAATTCACCTTATCGTCGGGGCGGGTAAAGCTGATGGAGCACTCGATGCATCCAATATGCTTAAACCGATGCTCGCACGAGGTGAAATCGATTGTATCGGGGCCACCACCCTCAACGAATATCGCGAATATATCGAAAAAGATCGTGCGCTTGAAAGACGTTTTCAACCGGTTATGGTCAATGAGCCAACAGTTGAAGATACGATTTCTATCCTAAGGGGTTTAAAAGAAAAATTTGAATCCCATCACGGCGTGAAGATTACCGATAATGCGATTATCGCCGCAGTTACATTATCTAATCGATACATCACCAATCGATTCTTGCCTGATAAAGCAATCGACTTAATCGATGAGGCTTGCGCATCAATTCGTGTAGAAATCGAATCAACTCCTACCGAACTCGATGAGCTCAACCGCAAGATTAAACAACTTGAAATCGAACGCGTCGCCCTAGAGAAAGAAAGCGATGAATCGAGTAAAAAACGCTTAGAAAAGCTTGTCGATAATCTCAATAAACTTAAAGAAGAACAAACAAAAATTACCAAAAAATGGCAAGATGAAAAAGCAGAAATCACGCACGCCAAAGAACTCAAAGTCAAACTCGATAGAGCTCGCTTTGAATTAAACAATGCTTTTACAAGTGGCAACTATGAAAAAGCTAGCCAAATTCAATACAAAGAAATTCCAGAGATGGAAAAAGAACTATCATCTATCGAAGATAAAGAAAAACACGATCACCTTCTTTCTGAAGTCGTCACCGAAGATGAAATCGCAAAGATTGTCTCTAAGCAAACTAATATCCCGGTGAGTAAAATCTCACAAGGCGATAAAGAAAAAGTTCTTCATCTAAAAGAAATCCTTGAAAAAAGAGTAATCGGACAAGATGAGGCAATATCCTTAGTTAGCGATGCTATCTTGCGTCAACGCGCAGGGATTAAAGATCAGAATAAACCGATTGGTTCCTTCCTCTTCTTAGGCCCAACAGGTGTTGGTAAAACTGAGGTTGCTCGCGCCCTCGCGGAAACTCTATTTGATAGCGAGTCGCATATGGTCCGTATCGATATGAGTGAATATATGGAGAAATATAGCACTTCTAGATTAATCGGTGCCCCTCCAGGATATGTCGGATATGAAGAAGGTGGACAATTAACTGAAAAAGTGCGAAGAAATCCTTATTGTATCGTCCTATTTGATGAAATCGAAAAAGCACATCCGGAAGTCTTCAATTTGTTACTACAAATTCTTGATGATGGACGTATCACCGATTCACAAGGTCGATTAATCGATTTCAAAAACACGATTATCATCATGACTTCTAATCTCGGCAGCGATTTATTGCTAAATGGAAAGAAAGATGAAGTTAATGAATTACTTCATCACACCTTCCGACCAGAATTCCTAAATCGTATCGATGAAATCGTCTACTTCAACCCACTTAGTAAAGATGTTCAATATAAAGTCGTTGAGAAGATGCTTAACATCCTTAACGATCGCCTCAAAGAGAATTATTATTCGTTTGAATTCACAGATGCGTTAAAGAAATATGTTCTCGATAGCGCCTACTCATACGAATATGGTGCTCGACCAATTAAACGCTTTATCCAAAGTGAAATTGAAACGGTTATCGCTCGAAAAATCATCGATGGTTCAATCGATACCAAACACAAATTCAAGGTGGACTATATCGATAATAAAGTTGTCGTTATAGCAATGTAGTCCCTATAAAGGTCTTAGGCAAATCTAAGGCCTTTTTTCTTCGATTAAATCGAATAATCGTAAAATTGAGAAAAGAATTTTAAGCATCTATTTTGACACGACAAATACTTACAAATTAATCTAAAGGAGCTAGATAACTCTAGCCTAAGAAAAGGAGTAAATCTATGAACAAACAACTAGTTAGTCAAGTAAATGTCTATTTAGCTAATCTCGCTCTATTTTACATCAAACTGCACAACCTTCATTGGCACGTCAACGGTGTCCAGTTTAAAGCAGTTCACGAATATCTAGAAGAGCTCTACGATGAAACTGCAGCAAAACTCGATGCAGTTGCTGAACTTCTCAAGATGGAGGGCGAAACACCTCTTTCAAGCCTGAAAGAATATCTAACTCATGGCGAGGTTAATGAGCTCGATTCTAGCGATAAATGCGTAAAAAGTGCATTAACAATAGTTTTAGAAGACTATCAAGCCTTTAAAGAACAAGCCTCTAAGATTCGCTTAGATGCGATTAAGGAAGATGTATTCCCACTTGTGAATATGCTAGAAAAGCACATCGAAGGCTATAACAAGATTATTTGGTTCGTCCAATCAATGCTTAAGTAGACATTTTCTAAAAAGGTTATCGATTAACGGTAGCCTTTTTTCTTTATTTTAAAGAAAGTGAAGACTAAAATATCGTTATGAAAATTAGAGACGATATAAAAGAATTTATAAATACATTGCCTAAAGATGTCACTTTAGTCGCAGCAACTAAATATATCGATGCAACTAAGATGAGAGAATTATATGAAAAAGGCGTTTATAACTTCGGTGAAAATCGTGTCGATACCTTCTTAGAAAAATATGAAGAACTTAAAGACTTAAATATCACCTGGCACTTCATCGGTCATCTTCAAAGAAACAAGGCTTTAAAAGTCATTGAGAAAATCGATTATCTACATTCACTAGATTCATTAAAACTAGCGAAAATCATTAATGAGCATCGAACAACGCCATTAAAGGTATTCGTAGAAATATCGATTAATAATGAAGAAAACAAAGACGGAGTTAATTTAGATAATATCGATGATTTTATAACTAACATACTCCAATATAAAAACATCGAACTCGTCGGTTTAATGATGATGAGCGTAAAAAACTCAAACACTACATCACTAGATAATCAATTTCAAAAATTAGAAGATTTAAGAAATCATTTACAATCAAAATTCTCAATAACAATTCCTTATTTATCGATGGGAATGAGCGATGACTATCTTGTGGCTATCGCTCATCATGCCACGCACATTAGACTTGGCAGAATATTGTTCAAAGATTGAGTTATTTAATAAATCTTTCCTTAAATTCATCAATATCTTTTGATGATGAAACAATATTCAAGCAAATTTTAATGAAAACTAGGATAATAACATCACTTCAACAATAACATCATACATATATTTAACTTTTTAAGTTATGAAGGTATATAATCAAGGCCATAGAAGAAGAAAACAATTATGAAACATCTATTATTCGCCGTATTTGAAAACACAAAATACACACCAGACATCATCAATGAACTAGCGAGAAACGGAATTAATGGAACCGTTTTAGCTTCAACAAGTCTAAAGCACTTTTTATCCGATCTAGAAGACAATGAAATAAATTTTATGACCTTACGCCACCTAGAAAAGATAAATTTCGAAGACAACACCACTTTCTATGCTTTGCTCGAAGAAAAAGAAATTGAATTAGCCACATCGATTATCCGAAATAAAAGTGAAAAATTTATCAAGGTAAGAGGCGGGATGTTTGTTCTTCCAGTCGAGCAATACGAAGGGTCGTTTTAAAAAATGTATCAACTATTAATCTTAGCCTTTGCTCTTTTAATTGGCCTATTGTCGACTAGATTAATGAAACTAATCAAGATGCCAAATGTCACTGGCTATTTAATTGCTGGCATCTTAATTGGTCCTTGCGTTTTAGG
>CAVILR010000035.1:0-9807 GCA_963643725.1 Lachnospiraceae bacterium
CAATAGAGATAGCCTTTTAATATGCTTAATAAACGATAACTGTACCGTCTTCTTTAACTTCTACTGTATCGCCAGTTTTTACAGTTTCTAGAAATTCTTTTCCTAGTTGGTCAATTGCGATCATCTTACTATTTTCCCAAACAGTTGATAAAACGACGCCGGCCCCTGCTAAAGAGTCGATGTGTTCGGAGAATAATAGACATGCTGGATTTGATTTCATTGAGCAAATGACTTCGAGGACCATCCCTCCTGTCGTGGAACCAATTGTTTGAGGCAAGCATAGAGCAATGCCAGTTATATCTTTGCCATAGATATCAGGATTATTCTGATCGGCGACGATAACTCTTTTCTTTTTGCCTAAGGCTGATTTTTGAAATGTCGCTAAGGTGTTAACACCTTGTCTAGAGACGACAGCCGGGCCTTTATATGTGCCTATGGCCAGCACTCTACCTTTAAATTCTTTCATCGTTATTTAGCCTTCTTTCCGGTGATGATATCTAATAGTTCATCATCTTTATAATATCTTGCTAATGTATATGTTCTTAATTTATTTGAACATGTCATTAAGCGGTGGCGTTTAGTTAGAGGGTTTGATGTATACATCAAAGGACAAATACATGTTACACGCGCGCCTGTTTCATATAATTGTTTATATTTAGGCGTCTTAACGAACTCTTCTTTCACTTTAGGCGCGGTGCAAAGAATTGTTTCAACAGCGACTTTCTTACGTCCCTTAGTCTTTAATGCATTGATGATTTTATCGCTCCATTCATTGAGTTGATTTAGCGATAGATGTGGGCAGCCGATGAAGGCCTTATTTCCTTCTTTGTCTTTATTCTTCCACATGATTGGATAATTTTTATAGACGCGTTCAAGTTCTTCGTCGGTGATGATGTATTCCTTCGCGTCTTTCTTAATTAGTTTCTGTCCTAACTCTTTAGCTTCTGGCGTGAGATTATCGATGTGATAGAGGCCAACCGCTCCATTAGAGGCACTCGCCGCGCCGAAATCCTTGAGATAATCTTTTGCATCATCGTTTAGTTCATTTCCAATCCATTTATCGAGTCCGATGACGTATGGAACATCTTCCATAACTTTCATGCCAATCGCACTTCCTAATATTTGAGGGATTGGTTTCTTGGTTGTTTTAATAATGATTTTCCAACTAGCCTTACGCCCTTCATCTGTTAATAGACCGAACTTCGGAACATAGCCAATTATTGAACCAAATATATCGATGATACCTGAATTTCTATTGCATCTAGCGCCTAATACTGAGTTGGCGTAGTTGACCGCGGAGCTCTCCGCCCAGGAGAGAATATCTCCTTTTTTAGGAACATTCCCTACTTCGTTAAAATAGCAAGCGCAGGTAAATGCATCTTTGTTTTTAAGCCCTAATTTAGTTAATTGTTCTTCATAACGCGGTTGAGTTCCGTAAAGAATCTTACTAAAGATGAGCTTTTCTAAAGGTGAGCATTTAACGTTTTTGTAGTCGACTGGTCGAGGATCCATTGTGAAGCCTTCTTCTACTTTTAACTTGGCATCGATGAGCTCATCCATGATGCGATAGACAGGTGTCAATAGTTGAAGTCCAAAAGATGTGACAAGATGGCCTTCACCATGAGTTACTTTAACAAGTTCGCTCGCTTCAAACATGTCGCCATAGCGAACAATTGTCTCCATAACCTTGGCCTTTGTCTCACCTTCTTTTCCTTGAAGAATTGCTAATTGTTCTTCAGTGAGTTTCATTTTCGGTTGATACATTTATTTGTTTCCTCCTAAAGGCAAGTAGTATCTAAAAAAATTATAAATTTTAAGCAATATTTTGTGAATTTGTTTTTTTCTTAGGTAAGAACAGTATTAGGAGTTAGAAAAATTAATCTTCATTTGTGGTAAAATGATTACATAAATAAAGGAGCAACTATGTCTAAATTTAAATCTTTGTTGTTGTTATTTTCTTCAGCCTTTTTAATCACTTCGTGTTCTAACGATGTTAGTGATGAATCAAAAAGTAGTGAGGAAACATCTGATACAACCGTTACAAATCCATCGGATAGTCGAGATGATACTTCTAGTGGCGATGGCGATAAAGGTGATGAAACTCAATTAAAATCATTCACTGTTAAAACAAATGATTGGTCTTTTAATAAAAATACGCAATTTGACAATGCGACGCAGTTAAAAAATTTACTAGATTATATGAATAGTGATGGCGAGAATAACGGAAATATTATCGACTCTATTGAAGCAGTATCTATTGGTAGTAAAGGAGTTCGTGAAGAACCTAATGTCAATTCATTAGGAATCGGCTCGAGCATAGTCACCGGTTCAATGACGTTAAATTTCAACACGAAAGTATACAAAGTAGAATTAGAGGCTACAACGTATTATTATGATTATACCTACTCAGGCACCAAGCGTTCCATTGATACTAATTCTGAATTAAAGATTTCTAATAGCGAAAATGCTAATTTAGAAACATTAGATTTAAAGCCAACTGAAACGGATGCTTCAACTGGTTTTAAGAAACCTTTAACAAAAACATCAACATTAAAATTTGATAACGGAACAAGCGATTATAAACTTGAAACTGTTAACGCAACAAATGGCCGCGTTATTATCAACTATTTCACGTTTTACTACAAGTAAGTTTATTATATTTTCTCTTTGAAATTTTAATATTTAATCATTATTATTTAAACAATAAACGAGTAGCCTTCTAGGCGTAAGTCCGGTTTATTCTTCTTACGCTTAGGAGGCTTTTATGAACGAAAATAAGATGGGAACTCTCCCGATCAAGAGGCTTGTTTGGACGATGGGATTGCCAATGATAATCTCGATGATCTTGCAAGCAATTTATAATGTTGTTGATACAGCATTTGTTATAAATATGAATGAAGGCGGCTATGAAGCAAATATTGCTTTAGGATATAGTTTTCCAATTCAAATATTGATGATTGCCCTTGGAGTGGGCTTAGGCATTGGCGTTAATGCTTTGATATCGAAGAATCTCGGAGAAAATAACAAGAAGAAAGCTAGCATTGCTGCATTTAATGGGTTAACAATTGCTTTGCTTTTTTATCTTATTTTTCTTCTTTTCGGTCTATTTTTATCCAAACCATTTATTCGTATGCAAGCGAATATGGCGATTGAAGATGAGGTCAGAAGAGAAACGATTGTTGAGATGGGCTCAACATATTTAAAAATTTGTTGCATCTATTCGTTTGGACAAATGTTTTTTGCCATCTTTGAGCGTTTTCTTCAAAGCTCAGGAAGAAATACATTATCAATGATTGGTCAAATTTCTGGAGCGTTAACAAATATCGTTCTCGATTATGTGTTTATCTATCCTCTTAACATGGGCGTCGCTGGAGCAGCATATGCAACTGTTATAGGCCAATGCGTATCGTTATTAGTTGATATGTTATTTCATTTTATCTTTGATAAAGAGATAAGTAATGAAATTAAAAATTTCTTAATAAGAAAAGATACAATTAAAGGCATATTCGCAATAGGCGTGCCAGCGATGATTATGCAGGCGTTACTATCGGCGATGATGTTTATAACTAATATTGTATTATCTACATCAAGCGATGCCGAATTACTTCAAGGAGCATTTGCTATTTATTATAAAATTCAGCAAATGGCTTTATTTGCTTCATTTGGTCTAAGCAATGCTTTGATAACACTTACTTCATTTAACTATGGGATGAAGGACAAGAAAAGAGTTAATGAAATCATCCGTTATGGACTAATTGATAGCCTTCTTGTCAGCGGTTTTATCATCCTTCTTTTTGAAGTATTAGCTTCACCTATTTCTAATTTATTTAACCTTGCTGGAGGAAATGAAAACGAAGAACTTGTTTCTATATGCGTTTATGCGATTAGAATCGCTTCAATTGGTTTTATCTTTATGTCAATATCTATCTCAATCCAAGGTATTCTTCAAGGATTGCGTGAAATATTTACTCCATTGTTAATATCTTTTCTACGATTAGTTATTTTTATCATCCCGTTAGAATTTTTATTCTTAAATATCGGCAATTCAACATTTCTATTTTGGATTGCTTTTCCCTTATGCGAGGTTTTGACATCGATTTGTTCGATATTCATCTTAAAGCGAACAAAACAAAGAAAGATAGACTGCTTAGCATTGCTATGAGATTTATCGTTCAATCAATATTTTTTTGTTGATGCACGATAATGTACTACATTTATTCCTGTCATTCTATAAAACTCATTTTCAGGTCTATAGTATAACTATAGATTTACATATTTATTGCTATTATTGTTGTACATTATTTATGGCAACTATAAAACTTATGCGTCAAAAAATATATGGCAAAATCGTGAAACTATAATGTTCATAACTATGAACGTTAAACGAAGAAATTAAACTTAATGTTCAATATATTGCATTTTATATCTGGGTACCGGCACTTATCTCCAGCATACGACATGTGCTATGCCTATAATGAAAAGGGATTGTTTTGTTCTGCTCATCAAATGCTCATTAATGGGAAAAATAAAGATTTTACTCTTGATGATTTATTGCAACTAGGTAAGGCGTTTAATCTTAAAAAAGATAAATGTTTAAAAATAATCGATAACATCGAACGCGTTTTCATTAATTTTGATAAATATGCCATTAAAGCAAAACTTCCAAAGAACGTAGTTAAGCGAATCAATAAAAATCTTCAATTCGTATTGAATAAATAATGACATTTGATAATCATTTCTATGTTTTGAAAACGCTTTTTATTCATCGCGCTTGATAAAGAGGTCAAGATAAATTATTATCTTCCCTAGAAGAAGGAATACATATGAATACAAAAATTAAAACTATTCACGGACGAGAAATTCTCGATTCACGTGGAAACCCAACAGTTGAAGTTGATGTCACGCTAGAAAATGGCATGTTTGCTCGCGCTGAAGTTCCTAGTGGCGCTTCAACAGGTATTTATGAAGCTTTAGAGCTTCGCGATGGCGACAAAGCTAGATATCTTGGTAAAGGTACCTTAAAAGCGGTCGCAAATGTAAACGACATCTTAGCAAAAGAACTCAAAGGAATGGATGCTGCTAATCCTGACGCCATTGATGAAGCGATGCTTAAGATCGATGGAACCAAAGGCAAGACTAAACTTGGTGCAAATGCAATTCTAGCCGTCTCTTTGGCGGTCAACAAATTAGCCGCCCAAATCGAAGGTAAGCCATTATACCGCTACTTAGCGAAGGGAAAAGCTCCTTTACTACCTGTTCCAATGATGAACATTCTTAACGGAGGGTGCCACGCATCGAACACCGTCGACTCCCAAGAATTTATGATTATGCCTGTCGGCGCGCCTAACTTTAGAGAATGCTTAAGATGGTGTAGCGAAGTATATCACGTCTTAGCCAAAAACTTAAAAGCAAAAGGTATGGCGGTTTCCGTCGGTGATGAAGGTGGCTTTGCTCCTAACCTTGAAAGCGATGAAGCAGTCTTAACTGAAATTGTTAAAGCGATTAAAGACGCTGGCTATGTTCCTGGCAAAGATTTCTTCTTAGCTATGGATGCTGCTGCTAGCGAATGGAAAGATGAAAAGAAAGGCGTTGGCTTCTATCATCTACCTAAACAAGACAAATATATGACCAGTGATGAACTCATCGACCACTGGGAGAAATTACTCGATGAATTCCCAATTATCTCTTATGAAGATATCCTTGATGAAGAAGACTGGGAAGGATGGGAAAAACTTACCAAACGCATTGGACATCGCGTTCAACTCGTCGGTGATGATTTATTCGTCACCAACGTCGAAAGATTAGCCAAAGGCATTAAGGTCGGCGCGGCTAATTCAATTCTTATCAAACTCAATCAAATTGGTTCAGTTAAAGAGACAATCGCTGCGATTAAGATGGCTAATGATGCAGGCTATACAGCGGTTACTTCACACCGTTCTGGCGAAACTGAAGATACATTTATCGCTGATCTCTGCGTTGGCCTAGCTACCGGTCAAATCAAGACTGGTGCGCCATGTAGAGGTGAAAGAGTTAATAAATACAACCAACTCTTACGCATTGAAGAAGAACTCGGCAGCGAAGCTAAATATGCTGGCTTATCCGCGTTCAAGTTCAAAAAATAAATTTATTACTAAATAAAATCGGAGGTTCAATAACCTCCTTTTTTAATAGAAATTGTGTTTATTTAATCGAATATGTGCGTTATATTTGATAATTATTACCAATAAGGTAATGATTATTTATGTTAATTATTTAAGGCAAAAGAGTAAGGATATGAAAAAACGTTATATAAAATCGATATTAATCTTCTCATCACTATTCCTATCGGGATGTAGTTTTGGGAAGATGAATGGCTTTTCAATAATTACTTCCTCTTCGTCAACAAGCATATCATCTAGCGATAGTGAAAACGATTCAAGCAGCGATGATTTAGGTAAGACTAAATTAAAATATACTTACGAAGATTATCAAACAAATAACATTTATTTAGCCGATAATTGCCCTAATGTTGGGAATCCGAAACTCTTAATTATTCCTATTTGGTTTAGTGATTCTTCTACATTTATTTCAAATAAAGATAATGTTAGAAATGACATTGAAACAGCGTATTTAGGAACTAATTCTGAAACCGGTTGGAGAAGTGTTAGAACTTATTATCAGGAATTATCTAATAATACGGTTAATTTAACTGGAACTGTTACTGATTGGTATGAGACAAATACATCTTATACATCATACGGCACAAGCACATCTACAACAGTAAATTTAGTAGATATTGCAGTTAATTGGTATTTTACTAACAATCCTAGCGATAGCCGTTCTAACTATGATACGAATAGTGATGGTTATCTTGATGGAATTATTCTCATCTATGCTGCGCCAGATTATCTTTCAATGAAGGACAACAACAATAGTAACTTTTGGGCATATTGCTATTGGACGAATAATTCACCTGATGAACTCGATCCAACTCCTTGCGTATTTTTCTGGGCATCATACGACTTTATGTATGGAGATAACGCTTCTTCTAGAACCGGTAAGAGCGATTATTATCACGGCGACACTTCACATTGTTTAATTGATACTCATACATTTATCCACGAGATGGGCCATGTATTCGGATTAGATGATTATTATGATTGTTCCTATCAATATAACCCAGCCGGTAATTTCTCCATGCAGGATTATAACGTCGGTTCGCACGATCCTTATTCAGTGATGGCTTTGGGATGGGCTGAACCTTATATCCCAACTGAATCATGTGAATTAACAATTAATACTTTCCAAGAAAGCAAGGATTTAATATTACTTACTCCTTCTTGGAATGATGATAATTCACCATTTGATGAATATCTTTTACTGGAACTATATTCACCAACTGGATTAAATGAATTCGATAGCGAATATTCATATCATTCAAGGATTGAAGGTCCAGATAAAATTGGAATTCGCTTATGGCATATCGATGCTAGATTGATTTATTATACCGACTATTCTTCTTTGACTAATCTTAAAGGATTTACTACTGACCCAACCGAAGATTTATGTGTGCATCATGCAGTTGGCAACACATACTATGGAAAAAGCGGACAAGATTATCTTTCGCCATTAGCTCAGATAAGATCTTCATATGCAAATTATAATTTGCTTCAATTAATTCGAAATGATGTTAATGAAACATATAAACCTACATCTTCACTTATCAATTCATCGCTATTTTATGCCGGTGATACTTTCTCAATGAATGATTATGCTAAACAATTTGTTAATGGAACTAAATTAAATAGTAATGAGGAATTGGGCTGGTCATTTACTGTTAAATCAATCGAAAATAATCAAGCGACTATTCAATTAATAAAAGGATAATATTATGAAACATCTAACTAAGCTTCTTACTTTATTACTTGCTTCAATAACGCTTACTGGATGCGTTGAAACATCGATTTCTTTATCTTCAAAATCGGATAGTGATGTTACTTCTAGTGATGGAACATCAACATCAAATGATGGAGGAAGCAATACAAATATTGATAGCACAGTTCATGTTACAAGTGTTTCGATAACAAACAAAATCTCTTCGCTATACGTTGGCGATACTTATACATTTAATACGACGGTATTACCAAATAATGCTTCAGATAAATCGGTTAGCTATTCCTCTAGCAATGATAAGGTTGCCACGATCAGTGATGCTGGCGTTGTTAATGCGATATCTGCAGGAAACGTTACATTTACTGTTAAATCAACAGATGGAGGAAAGAGCGATACTTGCTCATTAACGGTTTTAAAGAAAGATACGACCATTAACGTTACTGGTGTTACTCTAGATAAAACATCTGAAACATTATACGTTGGCGATACGCTTACTTTGAATGCGACCATTTCACCAAGCAATGCGACAAATAAATCGGTTACTTGGTCATCAAGTTATGCATCTGTTGCCTCGGTTAATGATGGTGTTGTATCCGCGAATAGCGAGGGAACTGCCACGATAACTGTTATAACAAAAGATGGTAACAAGACTGCGACATGCTCTGTTACAGTTTTAAGTATTAATGGAGACGTTATTCAAATAACATCAAACAATACATCTTTGAAAGAAGATTCATCCGTGAATAATCCATCATTTAATTATGATGGCATTTCATCATCTTCAGTTTCAATTTCAACTTCAGGAAACATTTATACGAGCAAGACAACAGCCTATAGGCTAGCGTCAAGCAGTTCCGGTGGTTCAATCACCTTTACGTTTAGTGAATCTATCACCTTGAACGGTGTGACCTTGGTGGCTTCGGGCTATAATTCAAAAGAAAGCAAAGTCACAATTAAAACTGATGGAGATACATCTAACTCAACTACTGTAAGCGGAACAACAAAAAAAGAATATGTTTATTCAGAATTTTCTAATAAAAGTATTGAAACCAAATCGTTAACCGTTTCTTCTTCTAAAAGTAAACAATTTTATTTCTATGGATTAAAGCTCATTTGTAAGGAAACAGAACCTATTTATCCAACGAGTATTTCTTTACCTAGTACATTGGAATTAGGCATTGATGAGACGAGCACATTAAGTGTTGACTTCACTCCTAGTAATGCAAATCAAAAGAGCGTCGAATGGAGTTCTGATAAACCTAGTATTGCTACAGTTAATGATGGTTTAGTTACTGCAAGAGCGCTTGGGACAGCGAATATAAGCGCGACTGCAAAAGATAAAGATGGAAATCAATTAACCGCAAATTGCATAGTAACCGTTAAAAACATTGCAGTTACAGGTGTTACATTAAATAAATCATCAATTACTATTTCTTTAAACAATTCTGAGACATTGACTGCGACAGTATTACCTAGCAACGCATCAAATAAAAACGTTACATGGACTTCAAGCCATCCTTCAATTGCTACGGTTAATAATGGTGTTGTTTCAGCAAAAGGCTTGGGAAATACCACGATAACGGTTACAACCGAAGATGGAAATAAGACCACATCTTGTAGCGTTGAGGTCATAGAAGCCTATGTGCCTTCTAAGACAAAATTAAGTTATACGTATGATGATTATACTTATAATAGCGGTGTCGATAGTTGTCCTAATGTTGGGAATCCGAAACTCTTAATTATTCCTATTTGGTTTAGCGATTCTTCTACATTTATTTCAAATAAAGATAATGTTAGAAATGACATTGAAACAGCGTATTTAGGAACTAATTCTGAAACCGGTTGGAGAAGTGTTAGAACTTATTATCAGGAATTATCTAATAATACGGTTAATTTAACTGGAACTGTTACTGATTGGTATGAGACAAATACATC
>CAVILR010000036.1:0-9569 GCA_963643725.1 Lachnospiraceae bacterium
AAGTAAGTCATAACCTTGTTGAAACTATATTTATATAGTGTTAAAATTACTCGCGTATATCTCCTTAGGAGGAAGAAAAGCATGATAGTATTAAGAAGCATTGGAGCATTCTTCGCAAGAATCTGGCGATGGATTAAAGAAACAGCATGGGTTCAACCATTATTAATAGTTGGTCTTATTTTTGGTGTTATTTTCTCAATTCCATCAATCGTCAACGGAATTAAAGATTTAAATGACAACATGTCTAGTAGCGAAGCCTATTATCAAGGATTCCAAAAATCATTAGTTGGTGGCTCCGACAGCGCAGCTGATAAATTGACAAGAAATATCGTTGAAGCATCCGATGATGCATCAAAAAGTGAATACGGTGAGAAGTTTTTCTTACTTTTTGTAAGCGTTGACTGCACTTCGTGTAAGGAAGCCAAAAATGGTTTTTCCACCCTCGAAAGCAATTTCAGCGGTTCACTTCAACCTAATGACAAATTACCTTTCAAGATGTATACAGTATTTACTGATGAAGTTACAAGCGACACCACAACTCGTGAAACAGCATTCGTCAAATATATGGATAGAAACGCTGACTTCTTTGAAGAAGCGGCCGGAAACGGATATAACACTGACTACTATATCAATAACAAAATTAGCGATGAAGATTTAGTCAATGTCGAACAATGTGATCCTGATAACTTCCTCACCCCAACAATAATGCTCGTCGATTACACCGACGATTCACCAATCAAAGGCGTGAGCGAAATCATGTTCGGTGTCGAAGGCGACAACGACTATAAGAAAGCAGAACTCTTGCTCGATTGTTGGAATCACGAAGGCGATTTCAAGATTAAATAAAAACCTTAAATAAAAAGTCACCTCGTCGAGGTGCTTTTTTTATACCTAATCTAACTATTATTTATTTTTATAAGCTTCAACAACCGATTGAGGGACAAGTTTTGAGATATCAACTCCGCTGCTGACGAGCTCGTTGACCATCGATGAAGAAATGAAGCTATGTTCCGGGCTAGCCATAAAAAATACTTCATCAATATTCTTGCTGACAAAGCGGTTGGCGGCAGCAAGTTTAAGTTCGTATTCAAAATCCGTAACCGCGCGCAATCCACGAATTAAGCAACAAGCATTCTTCTTTTCAGCATAAGCTACTGTTAGCCCTTCGGTGTAATCGACGCATACATTATCAAAATCTTTAACAGCATCTTTGATCATTTCAACGCGTTTAGCAACATCGAAAACATATTTTTTATCTTTGTTATTAGCTACGAGCACAATAATTTTATCAAATACTTTTCTCGCTCTATCTAAGACATCTAAATGACCATTAGTAATAGGATCGAAACTTCCAGGATAAATTGCTATTTTCATATTACGTCCTCAATATCAATATCTTTGCTAATCCGTATTTATATTCTTTACTTGTTTTGATTTTTGGATGAACAATTTCTAAATGTTTTTCGCTTTCTAGGACAATTATACCACCATCATTGAGAATGGATTTAGCGAATATCATATCAACAATTTCTTGATAAATAGTTTCTTTATAAGGAGGGTCAATAAAAATAATGTCATACGCGCGCGTACTATTATCAATAAAGTTATATACATCAGATAGATAGCAAGATACTTCGACGTTCAATAAGTTAGCGTTGTTCTTAATCGTATCAATTTGTTCAACTCCCCTATCGACAAATGTCGCACTTTTAGCGCCCCTAGATAAAGATTCAAAACCAAAACTGCCTGAACCAGCATATAAATCAAGTACATCGCTATTAAGGACCTTATCATTAAGCGCGGAGAAAACAGCGCTTCTAACTTTGTCCATCGTCGGCTTTGTTTTCCCATCGCTAGGAATAAGCAACTTTCTTGAACGAAATTCGCCACCAGTTATTCTAATCATCGATACTATTCCTCGTCGGTTTAATATTAAAATCGCCAAAAAGCACATCGTTTATGTGCATGTATAAATCATTAACATCGCTATAACATTTTCGATATTGTTTAACTAATGGATGATTATCTAGCGCTAATTTCTCTTCATATAATTTTCTTTGAGCGTTTTTAACCTCGTCGCTATTTTCCTCATAGTGAGATAAGACATTGCCAAAGGTCTTTGCTGCCTCGTCTTTATTTTTAATTAAAGCAGCAACTTCCAAGGAATCATTTAAGTTTTTTTCGGCTTTATTTAACTTTTTGATGCGTTTATCATCATCTAAGCAAATCTTAAATTCAAGCAAAGCCTCGTACAGATTTTTTTCCATGCATAAATCTTACCAAAATATGCTCAATGATGATACAATTCAAATCATGGAAAAATACTTTCGCATCGTTAAAGACAACGCTAAGTTGATAAGAGCTAAATCGATTGAGGCGGAAATAAATGATGAAAATATAGCATTAGCAAATGCTTTAAAAGATTATTTGCTCGCCAGTCAAGACGAAAAAATAAGTGAAAAATATCACCTCAGAGAAGGTGTCGGTTTAGCGGCACCTCAAATAGGCAAAAACATTCGAATAATCTCTGTATATTATGAAGAAGATGAAGGCGATAAAAAAAGAATAATCGACCATCGTCTAATTAATCCAACCATCATTTCAGAAAGCGTTAAACTCGCTTATTTAGCCGCGGGTGAAGGATGCCTCTCAGTTGATGAAAAGCATGATGGCTATGTTTATCGCCATTATAAAATACAAGTTAAGGCCTACGATGTTGCCTTAGCAAAAGAAACAATAATAACTGCATATGGGTTTGAAGCGATCGTTCTTCAACATGAAATTGACCATCTAAACGGCATTTTATATTACGACCACATCAACAAAATGAATCCATTTGAAATAAAAGAAAATGCTGTTCGCTTATAATTAAAATCGCTTTCATATCAACTTATGTTGACATTGTCTTAACATATTTTATAATTTTGGTAATTCAATTTTTACGAAGGCAATTCGCTAATCACTTGAACTTGTAATTTTTATGGAAAATAAACATACTCCTATTTCTATCTACGCCTTGGGCGGTCTATGCGAGGTCGGCAAAAACACCTACTGCATAGAGAGTGAAACCTCGCTCATCATCATCGATGCCGGCGTCCGTTTTCCTGATGCAGACTTACCAGGCGTTGATTATGTCATCCCTGATTATAGCCATTTAAAGATGGTAAGGCAGAAGATTAAAGCTTTATTCATTACTCACGGTCACGAAGATCATATCGGTGGAATCCCTTTTTTGATTCAAACAGTAAATATTCCAGTAATATACGCCCCAAGACTGGCCGCAGCTTTAATTAAAAGAAAATTGGCTGATATGCATATCAAAGAAACGGTTAATATCGTCGAATATGATAGCGATTCAGTCATCAAAGTCGATAATTTTAAAGTATCCTTTTTCTATGTAACTCATTCTATTCCCGATTCATATGGCATTGTCGTCGACACTAGTGAAGGAAGAATCGTTCATACCGGCGATTTTAAAATCGATTTAACACCTGTCGGACGCGAAATTGAATTGAAGAAAATTGCTCGCGTGGGCGATGAAGGCGTTGACTTGCTTTTAAGTGACTCAACTAATGCCGAAATTGAGGGTTATACACCGAGTGAAACAAATGTTTTAGAATCGATTAAAGAAATATTTGAAACAACAAAAGGGAGAATGATTTTATCGACATTCTCTAGCAATATTTCTCGTATTCAACAAGTGGTTCAAGTAGCAGTTGAAAATAATCGCTATATCGCCATCATCGGACGAAGCATGGAAAATGCTGTTCAAATCGCCCGCGATTTTGGCTATATAAAAATACCTGATAAACGTTTAATCCCAATTTCAGAGATTAAAAATCACAAATTATCCGAGATATGTGTTTTATGTACTGGCTCACAAGGTGAACCGATGGCGGCTTTAAGTCGAATCGCTAATGGGGAGCACAAAGACCTAACAATTTATCCAGGCGATACAGTTGTTTTCTCATCGAGTGCAATTCCCGGAAATGGGGTACTAATTAATAAGGTCGTTGACCAATTGACTCGAAAAGGCGCGGAGGTATTAACAAATTCTGTGCTCTATGCCGTCCATAGTTCTGGTCACCCATCAAAACAAGAATTGCGTTTGATGCTCAAACTCATTAATCCTAAATATTTTATGCCAATACACGGCGAATATCGCATGTTAAAAATCCATGGTCAAATCGCTCAAACGCTCGGCATGCCAAAAGATAATGTATTTGTGCTAGATAATGGCGATACAATCCAACTATATCGAAATAAAGTTGTTAGAGGTTCAAGTTTTTCTGCTAACCCGGTATTCATCGATGGAAGGTCAATCGGCGGAGTCTCTAATACCGTCATCGAGGATCGCGAAATTATGAAAGATGATGGCTTAATCGTCGTGTCATTTTGCTTAGATATTAATGAAAAACGAGTTATCAACAAGCCAATAATTGTAACAAAAGGGTTTATATATAACGATCTTGAACTCGTACCAAACATTGAAAAATTAATTAATGATAAGATGGTTAAGTTACTTGATGGCAACGCCAACTTCAATCAAATAAAAACAACATTGAAAAATAGTATCTCGCAATATATTTATCGTATAACTGAAAGGTCGCCAATGGTCGTATTGGTGCTAATGAATAAAGTCGTATGATAATATTAGCTTCACAATCGCCTAGGCGAAAAGAGTTGATCAAAAAATTAACTAACGATTTCGTGGTAATTCCTGCAAATATTGATGAAAAAGCTCTACATGTACCTCCACATGATTTGCCAGGTGAACTATCAAAACTAAAAGCGTATTCCATCTATTCGAAATATCCAAATGATACAGTTTTAGCGTGCGATACAGTTGTTATTTTAAATGGTGAACTCTTAGAAAAACCATCGAGTAAAGAAGAAGCAAAATTAATGCTTCACAAATTATCTAATAATAAACATGTGGTTATTTCTGGCTACACTTTTATCAATAAGGATAAAGAAATAACGCGCACAGTTAAAACATATGTTTATTTTAATAAATTAGACGATGATTTAATTAATCGTTATGTCGAAAGCGGCTCGCCCATGGATAAAGCAGGAGCTTATGGCATTCAAGATAAAGAATATAATCTTGTTAAATGCATAGAAGGTAGTTTAGATAACGTCATCGGACTACCGGTTGAAGATATTAAAAAGCACTGTTTCTAGGACAGCGCTTTTACATATGAATCCATATTTTCTTGTATAACAAGAATAATTTTATTTGACATTTTAATAACTGAACTCACACCAATATCGTTCAATTTGCTCTCTTGAAGAAGATTATCATCGATAAGCTCTAATGTTAATCGCGAGCCTTTAACTTCAAAGCGTTTAACATTTTCTTTTCCACCTAAACAAGATAAAAATTCATTTGTATCAACACTTTTTGTTATTGAGACATCATATGTCCCTGTTTTTTTCTTATACAAAGAAATAAAAAAGAGAACTAATACGGCAATAAACACCAAACTCGCCACAGCGATGGCAATCCAGATGCCATAATTTTTCAAAAATTCATTGAATGGGTTTGTTGTCGGGTCTTGATCTGCGTAAATTATCATGAAATTATGGTATCATAGTCTAAAGAAAAAATGTCTACTAATCTTGAAATTGAAGCTAAAGTTTTATTAAACGAAGAAGATTATCAAAAAATAAATAATCTTAATTTAGCTAAACCTTATACCCAAATAAATTATTATTTTGATAATAAAGACCATACCTTTAGCAAAATCTATGGCTTGAGAATACGTTATAAAAACAAAAAATACGAACTCACCTTGAAAGAAAATTATGGCGATGGAAAATTAGAAACAAATCAACAAATTGATGAACGGCAATTTCTTATCTTACGAAATACAGGAATATTTATCTTAGGCGAGGTAAAAAATAAACTCATGAGCCTTGGCGTAGATGTTAATTCGTTATTTATCTTTGGCGAGGTTAAAACAACGCGTATAGATTTTACATATAATACTTCGTTATTTTCATTAGATAAAAATGAATATAATGGGCTTATTGACTATGAATTAGAAGCTGAGGATAGTTCGATTAAATCATCAAAGAAAAATATCGTTGCATTCTTAACAAATAACGATATTAGTTTCACATTCAATAACAAAAGTAAACTTCAAAGATTAGTCGAATCTTTAGCTAGGCGTTGACGTTCTTCATCTGCCTGCTTCATGCATTCTTGGGCATAGCACATCATATCGAGTTCTCGTTGAGCGCGAGGAATAAATATACGAATATCATCCGCGTTATAGCCAACTTGCATCCTATCGTGTTCATCATCCACCATGATAGGACGTTTTAAAACAGATGGATTTTTTCGAATAAAATTGATCATTTGTGAAATTGACATCGAATCGAAATCAACTTTTTGTTCTTTCATAATCTTTGATTTAGAAGAGATGATATCATCAGTTCCATTCTCTGATTTTGTTAAAATATTACGAAGTTCATCTTCTTTTAAATTTGATGTAAAAATATTTTTTTCCTCGTAAGGAATTTTGCGTTCATCAAACCATTTCTTAACCTTTCGGCAAGAAGAGCAAGAAGGGGAAACATAAATCTTAATCATATACTTTATTATTGATGCAATTTGCTGACAAGTCAATTAACTATGTTAAATTGACACATTTCTTAATAAGCGATTATAATTATCGTAATATTTTAGGAGAAATTATGAATCGCATTTTAAGTGGAATTAAGCCAACAGGACAATTAACGCTTGGCAATTATATTGGAGCGATTAAAAACTTTTCTCGTGTTCAATATGAAGGCGAAACCTTTATTTTTATCGCGGATTTACACGCCTTAACATTACCTATTGAACCTGAAACATTATCAAAAAATACAAGAGATATCGCTGCCTATTATTTAGCCGCGGGATTAGATAAAAACCACACGAGTATATTTTTACAAAGCGATGTGAGCGAGCACAGTGAACTTGCAATCATCTTACAAAATTATTTATATATGGGCGAGTTATCGCGCATGACACAATTTAAAGATAAATCGCAAAAGATGAAGGAGGAAGCAATTGGCCTAGGCTTGTTTGCTTATCCTGTCTTAATGGCTGCGGATATCCTTTTATACGATGCGAAGCGCATTCCAGTTGGAGAAGATCAAATTCAACACATCGAAATAACTCGTGATTTAGTCAAAAGATTTAATCATCGATATGGTGATGTCTTAACCCTTCCAACAGCAGAAGTCGCGAAAGTTGGCGCCCGCATCATGTCCTTATCCGATCCGAGCAAAAAAATGTCAAAATCAGATCCAAAAGGCGATATTTATCTAAGCGATTCTCTCGAGGTTATGCGCAAAAAAATAATGTCCGCGGTGACTGATTTAGGCCATGAAATTAAATATGACCCCGAGAATAAACCTGGCATTTCAAACCTGATGACAATTATGTCGGCATTAACTAATAAATCCTATGATGAAATCGAAAAAGAATTCGTCGGAAAAGGGTATGGAGATTTTAAAAGAGCGGTCGCTGATGTTGTAGTTGACGAAATGACTCCATTTAAGAAACGTTATGAAGAAATCATTAATTCTAACGAAATTGATGAAACCTTAAAAATAGGTGCAGAAAGAGCTAGAGCAATTGCTAAAAACACTTTAACCCGCGTGCAAAGAGCAATCGGCATTTATGGAAAATAAAAAGCCTTATCTCATCGCATTCGATATGGATGGGACACTTTTAAATAAAAATAAAAAAATATCTTTTAAGACAAGAAATTATTTAAGAAAATTAACGAAAAAAGGCCACAAGATTATTCTCGCCAGTGGAAGGCCTTCACGGGCATTATTTAAATATTATAAACAACTGCGATTATCGACCCCAATGATTTGCTATAACGGAGCATATGCCTTTTCACCTATCGATAAAAACTTTAAAGCTAAAGAATTTCAATTCCCTTTAGAAACAATTAAAAAACTATATGAGGAATTAAAACCATATAGCAAGAATTTCATGTGTGAAACCGATAAAGAAATATGGGTTGATAAAGAAGATCCATATCTCGCCTATTTCTTTTGGTATGAAGATATGACTATTCATCATGGTGATATAGCAAAGACCTTATCTAAAAATCCGATGACGATGATCGTCCAACTATTAGACAAAAGCATCGATGAAAATATAATAGAAAATATCGTTAATAAATATGAAAATCTAAATGTTCGTTTTTGGACTGGAAGCCCATATTTTGAAATCTTTTATGAAGGCACATCAAAAGGTGCCTCTATTTTAACAATTGCCAATTATTACGATATAGATAAAGAGCATATCATCGTCTTCGGCGATGCCGAAAATGATGTTGAAATGTTTAAAGTATCCGGCACATCAATCGCGATGAAAAACGGAAAAGATTCTTTAAAAGAACATGCAAAATATATATCTTTGAAAGATAACGATCATAACGGAATATACTATACGTTAAAAGCCTTTTTTAAAGGCAAATTAATTTCTTAATTTTTCTAGCAAATCTTCTTCCTCTTTACTTAACGGAGCAACGAATTGTTTATTTGATAAATAATGCAAAACTCCACCAATTTTCTTAAATGCAAGCTTTTTTGCGTGCAAAAATTGCTTTTCGAAATGATATTCATTTTCAATTATTTTATTCACTGCAAAATTGCCATATTTCCCATCTCCAACAACTGGATAGTTAATATATGAAGCGTGGACTCTAATTTGATGAGTTCGACCAGTCAAGATTCTTACTTCCGTTAATGTATAGTTGCCACCATAATGATAAATTGGAGTAAAAATGCTCTCGGCAGTCTTTGCTCCTTCACTTAGTGAGGACACTCTCACAATGCCCGATGATGCATCTTTAAGGAGTGGCGCATCAACGTGCATTTCTTTATTTAAGTTTCCAACTAATAATGTGAGATAAGTCTTTTCAATTTGCTCTTTACTCTTAAATAATTCTTGCAAACACTGAAGAGCGGGCAATGTTTTCCCATAGACTACAATGCCAGATGTATTTCGATCGAGCCTATGCGCCGGCGCAGGAGTAAATCCTTTATTAAGTTTAGGATCATATTCACCTTTAAAATATAAATAATTCAAAACATCATTAGTTAATGTAATCTTCTTTTCACTTTCGCCTCCATGCACAAGAATTCCTCGAGGCTTATTAATAATTAAGATATTTTCGTCTTCATAAATAAGAGGATAACGTAAATCTATTTTTTTGACCTCTTTACTCTTTTGAAATTCTTTAAGAACTTCATCATTGATATAAATATTAATAACGTCACCATCTAATATGATGTAGTTATTCCTAACCCAATGATTATTGACCTTAACATCTTTTTTGCGAAATAACTTATAAATATAAGAAAGAGGCGCGTTAGATAAATATTTTTTTATATATTTATCAATGCGTTGATTTGCTTCTTTTTCACTAATCTTAATTTCAATCATAACAATCATTATATTTAGTTTGAAATTATAGGCAACAAAACATATAATTACAAAGACGCGGAGGATTACCCAAGAGGCTGAAGGGGTGGGCTTGGAAAGCTCATAGGGC
>CAVILR010000037.1:0-4967 GCA_963643725.1 Lachnospiraceae bacterium
TTGTTCGGAGAAAGAAGATGTATTTCTTCGACACCGGTCTTGCCGCTTTCCTTTGCGGAGTGGATAGCGCAAAGACGCTTGAAAAAAGCTTCTTAAAAGGTCGCTTCTTTGAAACGTTTGTGTTCAATGAGATTAGAAAAACGTATTTGAATGCAGGATTAAAACCTCAAATATACTATTACCGAGATGCCAATCAAAATGAGATTGATATGGTGTTACTATGCGACGGCCAGCTTTCATGCGTGGAAATTAAGTCCGGGCAAAATTTTAACTCTTCCTCAACTAAGGCCTTTCGCCTTCTTGCTTCAAGTCGATATGAGGTTGGCAAAAACGCTATTGTTTGCACGGTTGAAAAGCCATCGATCTTGGACGACGGGACGATTCTTCTACCATTTAACAGCATTTGATTAACCGACTTTCTAAATCTAATTGCTGAAAAAATGCAATTCAATTGCGGATTTTCATAAGTTATTTATTAAGTCTTTATTTGCTCATTATTGATAATTTATAGCTTTTCATCGGATGTTTTTTGAAAAACGTCGCGAATTTTTATCATTTTTTGCTCGTGCGATATAAAACAATGAATGTTCAATTGATGGCAAATTTTTTCGATGACATCCAAAATTGCCCAAATTGGTGAAAATTGTTTTCCCTTTTTGGTTGTAGATAGATTGCCGCCACAAAAAATCGTCCGCATTGTAAGTGAGAATGTCTTTTTATTTATAAATTGTGTCGATATTAAGTCAAGAAAATGGTGTAAAAATAACATACGAGCGCTGGATGAAAAATGAACTATTTTCTAAAAATCAAATTAAAACATTAAGCGAATAATTGATGAATCTAAAAAGAACATCTGGATAGGCAACAATATGTGAGACAACTTCTAATTAGACTATTTAGTAAAATATAATTATTCTGAACTACTTTCGAAGTACATTGGAAAGCATTCACTTTGAGTGAATACCATAGAAACAATTCTTTGATGTTAGTTAATAATTACGTATATTATAGGTACATGGCCGGAGAGATACCGGTTGCGGGGATTCCCGCTTTTTATTTTGTTTTCCCTTAATGCGTTTTTATTATTGCAACATTGATGATTAAAGCAAAATATGAGGTGCAGAACTGCTTCGAGAAAATGCAGCGCTTATTTGTTTTGCATCAAACACTAAACCATAGCAAGGTTTATGAATTTTCACCCATAATCTTGCATGAGCGGGTAAAAGAAAATGACGGATTTTTATAACGCAAATGGCATCGATGATAACGACTATATAAGTCTAACCAATATCGCTTGATCCCTTATAGTTTCTAACAATTTTAGAGAAAATACATTTACTATATTTTCGAAGAAATGGTCTTATTTATTGCTATCTA
Organism: Lachnospiraceae bacterium; assembly: GCA_963643725.1. Taxonomy (GTDB): domain Bacteria; phylum Bacillota_I; class Bacilli_A; order RFN20; family CAG-826; genus Fiminaster. Next base: position 1,378 of record CAVILR010000037.1, read on the forward strand.
TTCAATTATTAGATGTGAATTTGAACCCATAATAGGAAATCGATGTAACTAACATTGCCGGATGCTAGTGATAAAAATTCATCTATCATTTCATCGTTTGTTGCCAACAATATGGAGCCATTTGCCTTAAGCCCTACATCTAGCACCTTTGCCGCAATGCGCTTGTTGCCATCATAAAAAGGATGATCCATCACAAGCGAAAACGATAGCCTAACTATTTTATCGACAGGAGTTTTATATAAATCCGATGAATCGAATGTTTGTAAGGGATTATTAATCGCTGATTCAAGCATTCCTTCATCTTTGATTCCGTCGCTCCCACCAAATTTAGAGATTAGCTTGCTATGCAAATAGATGATGTCTTCCTTCGAAAAATAGAACATTATTTAGCTAGTTCCTCATAGGCTTTCTTGTATTTGCTGTCTGATTGCTCAGAGTATTCATCCAATTTGCTTCTATCTAAAAATTGAATTGTTGGATTCTTTGATATTTTAAAAGGGATAGATTGTTCTCTTATTGCTTGCTTTGCAAACATATTGAATGCTGCATTCATTGTCAAGCCTAGTTCAGAGAAGAGCTCCTCGGCATTCTTCTTATCATTCTCATCCATTCTAATTGTTATATTCACGCTTGCCATATTAATACCTTCATATCTTTTTCATTATATTAAAGCATAAAGAAAAGTAAATACAAATGATGTGCTAATTATGTGCAAGTAGTTAAATAAAAAAGTCATGTCCAAATTTTAGGATAGGAAATAATCAATGAGTGGTGAATTGGTAATGTGTCGCAATAAAATGCTAAAAAATCGAAATTTTTGCAAAAGAGAATGTCTTTTTATTGATGAAATTGGAAGAGGCTTTGATCTACATTAGAATTTCTTGGCATGCAGGAAGAAAGCAACAATTCTTTTGTTAACCGGGTCTAATTCGATCCCCTATTAGCTGATAGCGGAAAAAAAGCTCTTTTACATGTCGGTTAAGATGTCGGTCAAGATGTCGGTCAAGATTTGCAAACTACTATTTTAACGTGCATCTTAAACAACAATAAGATAACAAAAAAAGAAATAGCTAACATTACTGGGGTAAGTGAAAAAACCATTGAGCGTGAAATGAAGAAAATGAAAAATATAAAATTTAAAGGTCATGGTTTTAGTGGACACTGGGAAATAATTAAAGATTAAAAAGTTAAAAAATCGACAAAAATTACTATAAAACAACAATTGTTCAGAGGATGGCGATTTTGTTCAATAACATCCAAAATTGTTCAATTGGTATCAAACCGCTAATACATAGCCAAGGTTGTTGAAATTTCCCCTATAATCTTGCCCACGGGTAAAATGAAATGAAGTTTTTTGTATGCTTTATAGCACTCTTAGCATATGTTCGGTGAATTTGAACTAGCATCTTGGAATGAAGGTTGTATGAAAATACTTGTAGCACCTGCTTTACATTCTATATGCAGCGTAATAATGGCGTAATAATGGCGAGGCAAATGAAGGACACGAAAAAACATCGCTAACTAACAAACTAAATGCAGTTTAGATGGCGTAACTATTCTATTTTGGATAAAGTGAAAGATTAAACATTAGCATATCATTACGCACTTATTAATAGTTGAACATGCCTTGCGCGATAAGATTTATGCAACAATTCTTTAGATAACAAGCATTCTACAAATCTTAAAAAGAAAGATATAAAAATTCCAAATAACTACGGATGATTGGGATTTTCCTTTTATAGCGATGCATTTCATTTTTTGGATTTTTCCTTCCTTGTTAATATAAGACTAGGAGGGCAATAAGTATGAGAAGCATTGCTAAAATCGAATTGCAATATGCGCATCGCTTTTACGCTTTTAAGGGCGAAGCTCAATATTTGCATGGACACACAGGCAAACTCACTATTGAGGTTGAAGATAGTATTAATGATGGGGTCAATATGGTTTTTCCATGCAACGAAATCGTTAAGACGGCATGGGAAGTTTTACAAAATTTTGACCACGCATTAATTCTTAGAGAAGATGATCCATTGCTACCAGCAATCCTTGAAGTGTACGAAAAACAAGGGATACGTTATGGCGCAACAACTAACAAGATGAAAGGACCAGCATTTAATATTCCTCTTGCTAGAGCTTATCCTGAATGTCGACTAGTCGTCACAAAAGAGACGATGACGGTGGAGGGAATGATTAAAATTGTCTACGAGTTATTAAAGGACAAATTAAACATCGTTAAATTAACCTTCTCTAGCGGAGTTAATAAGGCGAGCGCCGAATTTCCTTCGCGTACAAGTCTTGATCGATGCCCGTTATGTGGTATCGCGCTTAGTGATGGCGTTTGTCCCAAGTGCGGATATCGTAAGAAATAATTGATAATTAAGCACTAGGAATATTGTTTTTTTCCAGTGCTTTTTTATATACGTAGATTTTTGCATATATTATAACGATTCTATCGAACAATACTTACCTTTTCCTCTATTAAAGACTGAATTTGCTATACCCTTATGACTGAGTGCAAAAAATAATAAGTTGTTTTTTTTTAATTTAATATATTAAATTAGGAAGAAGGAAAGACACAATTGATTTTAGTTGTATTTTATAAATTGATTAATAGATAGAGTTCCTATTCTATTTTTATTTTTATAAATATGTTCCACCTCCTCTATGTCCTTGAAAGGAAGTAAATCTTATGAATAAAAAACAAAAAACTAGTATTATTCTAACCTCGCTTGCCTCTATTGCTGTTGCTGGCTCTCTTATCGCTGGATCAACGTATGCTTTATTTACTAGTAAGAGCGAAACGAATATTGCCGTTAATTCTGGTACTGTTAATGTTGTAGGCTCTATTAGTGATTTTGAAGCTTATTCACCTAAATTAATTGCTTATGATGCTTCTTCTATTGTTGAAAGCACTAATATAGCAACAAAGCAAACTGATGGCTCTTATCTTTTTGGTAATGGTGGTAGCGTATCTTTAAGTGAAGATGGAGTTTTCTCCTTAGATAAAATGACTCCAGGAGACAAAGTTAGTTTTAATGTTAATATCAAAAACAATAGCAATGTCACCGCCAAATATAGAACACTTGTTAAATTCATTGAAGACGATGGATTGTTTAATGGCTTATATGTAGCGGTTGGAAGCGAAAAGCTTTTATTTAACGAAGATAAAGTATCTTATTTCTCCTGGGTGGATGTCCCTGTCGGAGCGGAAGATAGCACAATTCCTTTATCAATTGAATTACCTATCAGCGCAGGCAATGAATATCAAAATAAAAATGCTAAAATCGCAATTATCGTTGAAGCAGTTCAAGGAAATGCTGAGGTTAGCGATGAGGCGAATAGTTTGCTATATATTACAAACACTAATGACAACGACTATCTAAGCGCTAAGCTAAAAGAGAAAAATTTAAGTGGAAATGTTAGTAGAATTCTTTACCGTAATCAAGTTAGTGAGGCTCAAGCTGCTGTTTCTCGTTTGGCGCCTCAAACAGTTATTACTGGTGAAGCAGTATTTGATTTATCAAATAAAATTGTTTCTGTCGATCAATCAAACACCTCAACTTATGGGAAAGCTACTCCGGTATTGATTA
>CAVILR010000037.1:5697-9425 GCA_963643725.1 Lachnospiraceae bacterium
TTAGAAGTAATTAAATTTTGATTTCTTGCCGATAATATTGTATAAATCATATGGATGATATTCTATTGAGGTTTTATCAATGAAATATGTTTCTGTAACGCAGATTGCAAATAAATGGGGTGTCGCGGAAAGGACGGTTCGCAATTACTGTAAGAAGGGGAAGATTCCTAATGCTTTTCTAACGGGTAAGACTTGGAATATTCCGCTTGATGCACTTAGACCAGATCGAATCAATAAAAAAAGAGATAAATCAAGAACATTGCTCGATGTTTTACGGAGTGAAAAAGCAAGTGGAATTAAAGGAGGCATCTATCATAAAGTGCAGATTGAAATGACTTATAATTCCAATCATATGGAAGGAAGCCGATTAACATTTGATGAGACGCGTTATATCTATGAAACTAACACTATTGGTGTTGACGCTCACGTATTTAATGTCGATGATATCGTGGAAACCGTAAATCACTTTCGATGTATTGATTTAGTCATTGACTCCGCTGGGAAGATGTTAAGCGAATCGTTCATTAAAACATTACATCGCATCTTAAAAAGTGGGACGAGCGATTCTCGTAAAGATTATATTGCTATCGGCGAATATAAAAGGCTTCCTAACGAGGTCAGTGGAGTCGATACGACCTTACCAGAAGAGGTACCGTTAGAAATGAAAAAGTTACTTGCCTCATATAACAGCAAGGTTAATAAGACATTTGAAGATTTAATTGCCTTTCATGTCGCTTTTGAGTCAATCCATCCATTTAAAGATGGAAATGGTCGCGTTGGACGACTAATCCTTTTTAAGGAGTGCCTTAAGAACAATATTGTTCCATTTATTATCGATGAAGAGGTGAAGTTATTCTATTATCGTGGTTTAAAAGAATGGCATAGGGAGAAAAGTTATCTTCTTAACACCTGTCTTTCTTCACAGGACAAGTTTAAGAAATATCTAGATTATTTCCGAATTCCATATGAGAAATGATGATTCTAAGCAGGTAATGTGCATTAAATTAGTTAGTTGCTTATAGTATTAATCCTTTTACTGTTAACTTACCAGTTCACTTCCAATTGCAGTTTTCCCCATTTTTGGAATATTTTTATATGCAGTTTTCCCCAATTCAAATGTATATGAGTTAACTATATCAAGGAAAAATTTCGATAAAATCGTTAGTTATTAATTATATGGCTTACTAAGAACGTTCTATCTCATCGCTTTGGTTATGAACTATTTGATTATATTTTTATAGCGCACGGAGAAGTTGATTTCTTAGTTACCTTAAATAATGATGTGTTACCAATTGAAATAAAGTTAGGGAAAAATAAACAAAATCAACTTTATAATCATACTTCACTGAATAAGTTATTAAAGATGTATAAATATCCTATCGCTTATGTATTTGGCGAGAGCAATATCGTTAAAGAGAGTGAAAATGTTTATCAGCTTCCTATCTATATGATTGATTTTGTTAGGAAAAATTGTTAATCGATTCAATAGATTTCCAACTTTGAGCGATACAAAAGTACGATTTTTTCGCCACCTTCTTATTAAGGGACTATAATATGCCTCGTTTTAGTAGTAAGAAGGTATTTTATGAATAGCAAAGATATGAGTAAAGGTAGTCCATTCATCGTAATTTTATTATTTGCAATACCGATGATTCTATCTGTCACTTTACAGCAATTATATAATCTAGCCGATAATTTTATCGCTGGACATTTTATTAGTTCGCTCGATGCGTTTAACGCAGTTGGGATCGTATATCCAATTACCGTTATATTCTTAGATATCGCTGTCGGCTTTGGCGTTGGAGTTGGCGTTATAAGCGCGAAATATTTTGGCGCGAAGGATTATACATCGCTAAAAAAGTGTGCCCGCGTAGGGCTTATTTCAACGATTATTTTAGGTTTAGCTACAAGTCTTATCGGTTTTGCCATCATTTATCCATTGCTTAAAATGATGATTGATACTTCCTCAGGAGATGGCTGCTTTAATGAGGCATTAGCCTATATGCTAATTTATATAGCGGGGATTATTTTCTTATTTATCTATAACTATTCAATGTATATGTTTCAATCATTTGGTAATTCAAAAACTCCGTTATATTTTCTAATCTTTTCAACATTATTAAATGTGGCTTTAGATTTATTATTTGTTATGCCTATTAAACTTAATAGTGCTGGTTTAGCTTTAGGGACGATTATCTCAGAAGCTATCGCCGCTTTACTATCCTTATTTGTCATGTTTAAAGCTATTGAAAAGATGGATAAGGAAAAAGTCACTGGTTTCGATAAACCAATTTTTAAAGAAATTGTTTCAGTATCGATTCCGAGCATCCTTCAAGGATTATTTATATCTCTTGGCGGCGTGCTTATAACGACAATATTAACTTCTGTCGGCGGCAATAGCGTTGCCGGAGGCTATTCAGCCTCATATAAGATTTGTTATATCGCTATTAACATTTTCACTGTTTTATGTAATGCGTTAACAAATTTTGTTTCACAAAATGTTGGGGCCAAAAAATATGAACGTATCATGCAAGGTTATTTTGCAACGCTTATCATAAGCGCCATATTCGCTGCGATTGCGACTGTGATTATCCTCCCGTTTAGGGAATTTTGGGTGAAGTTATTTCTTGGCGATGATGCAGGGGAAGATGTTGAAACGATTATTAGCTCTGGGACATTATTTATTTCGACAGTTGTTCCATTCTTTATCTTGATGGTCATTAAAATTCCTTTAGATGGTGTATTAAAGGGATCAATGGATATGTTTGGCTTTACCTTAGGGACATCTATTGATTTAGTTGTTCGGGTCCTTGCCGCGTTGATTCTTGGTCATTTATTCGGTTATCAAGGCGTTTATTATGCTTGGCCTCTTGGTTGGGCGATTGGGACGATTATATCGATTGTTATGTTCTTTGTTGGTCGATGGAAAAAGAAATGTCACTATCCCTTAAAAGAGTCGATGCAACTTCAATGATAGGTTAATATTACTAATGCGATAAATCGATATTTAAAGCATCGGCGCTTGACTAAAAAGTTGTCGATGCTTTTATTTTGATAATACAAATTGAAGGCGAACTTAGAGGATTTTATTTAATGGTGATGGTTCAATAATCATGGTGGTTTAGATGCCCCTCAAGTAACCCCACAAGCAGACTTGCTATTGCTATATAAATACAAGGTGAATTGGGTGTTTATTTTTTGAGTCAATATTTAAGTATAATCTCGATAAATTCTAAAGTTCCTGGAAATGAATCGTTATTTTTCTTTGCGAATTTTTCTTTTTTTGCTATATGAGTAATGCTTTTAAGCGCTTTAAAGGAGGATAGAAAATTTATGAAAAGAACTTTAATTAAAGGCTTATTACCTCTAATGGCGGGTGTAGCCGTCATTGGATCGGGTTTCTCAATTTGGTTTTTTAATAACACTCATGTTACTAATACCCAAAACCCGACTTTATCAATCACCAAATTAGCGGATGTCGGCACGCTTACTTCACCTGATGAATTCAAATTGGTGTTTGATCAATCTACAGCTGGAAGAGCAGCTTTAACTCCACCCGTCACCAGTGCTTCTCCGGCTCTTGGACTCCACATTGATTGGGATGGCAAAACTAATCATAAAGCGGTGTACACAGCGATAGGTGATACTGATGCTGCCACCGATAACGATGGCGATAAAATCTATCACAAGATGACTATCACCTTGAGTGTTGGAGCCACGCTCGCGGA
>CAVILR010000038.1:0-9167 GCA_963643725.1 Lachnospiraceae bacterium
TTTACAATCGACAATTACCAATTTTATATTGTTTATTTGTTTTTAACAAATGCATTCACTTAATCGAGGATGAATTTTGTCATCTTTGCGATATCGATAACCTTCTCAATAGCCCCATTTTCTAAATCGTTTAAGTTAAATAGATAAGTCATAACCTCAAAGGTTTCTTCTAGATTGCCTCTAGCGCTGTTCCAGCCCCTACCATCAGTAATCCAAACGAAATTAAAATTAGGAATATTTTTAGCTTCTAGAGCAATCGTTTTATATGAACGAGCTGTCTCATTTAATTTAGAACCCTGCGAACTATAAAAATTGCATTCAACCGCGTTAACCGCGCCATTTTTGCTCAAAAAGACAAAATCAAATCTCTTACTTACTTTCCCATCATTAATAATCGAGGATAAATCAATATGAAATTTCTTTTCTATATCGCTTGCCTTCATCTCTTTAAAATAAGTCTTATCTATTTCTAGACCCGCTTTTAGAAGGAATGATTCAACGATATTTTCCATTAAGTGACCCATGCGATTTTTCCGCAAATTTCTTCAATCTAGAAAAACAATCATCTAAATATAAAAGTAAACCATCATCTTCAAAGAAAGGTTTATTCATAATTGCTTATAAGCACCTCTTCGACATCGCCGCGACCATCACCTTTAGAATTGATCATCCTCTTCGCATTGATGACATTTATATGAAAATCTTTATATAAGTCGCGGATATATTTGGTGTTATGATTGCTAAGCAACACATATACACCTCTATCGGATAGCTTTTTAAACACTTTAGCAAGACGAGCTTGTTCGTCCTTACCAAAGTCATTTTTTGCATATGAAGTGAAATTGTTTTGATTTTCAAAACTATCATAGGGAGGGTCAAAATAGACAAAATCCCCCTCTTTGGCGTTTTTTGTCGCCTCTTCAAAATCGGTATTGGTAATGACGTATTTTCTCTTTTTGAAAAACAATCTTAAATTTTCAAAATTCGCTTCGTCAAAACACTTAACACTTTTCTTTTTTCCCGAAGGAACATTGAAATAACCTTTTGAATTAACGTGATATAATCCATTAAAACAAGCTTTGTTTAAATAAATCATCCTCGCTGCTCTTTCATAAGGGGGAAGAGCTTCGAATAAAGGATCTTTATCTAAATCACGAATTTGATAATAGAATTCCTCTGAATGCTTTTCCTCATATGTTTTTAATAATGAAATAAGCTCTTTATATAAAGCATCGTTAGTAAAACATTTATAGGCATTAATTAGTTCACTATTCATATCGTTGATAGAAAATGAATCTGGTTGAAGAGAAAATAGCAATGCCCCTCCTCCAAGAAAAGGTTCAAAATAACGGTTAAATTTTGCTGGCATATGCTGCTTAATAACTTCCAGAAGTTGACTCTTCCCACCGGCCCACTTAACAAAGGGATGAACATTTAAGTTTTTATTTTTTGCATCGCTAATATCAAAGACCATTAATGTCTTATTCAATGAATTAAGGATTTTTATAACCGTGGCAAAGGTGACGCCGATAACCTCATCGCTCTCGATACGCGATAGTTGACTACGCTCAACGCCACACAACTTCGAAAGCTCTTCTTGAGTTAAGTTAGCCTCAATTCTTAACGCTTTTATTTGAGTACCTAAATTAGCTAATGTAGACATATAAATATCTTACATCTTCAATGTGTAAATTCATACACATTTTTTATCAAATTTAAAAACAAATAATTAATCTAAAATACTTCAATGAATAATCAAAGAAATGACAATCAACTTTTAATTTCTTCGTTATATTTGTAGACAAAGATATGCGTTTCTTTAGCTTCTATGAAATATCTAATTCTTAATGTATATATCTTATCGTTGTCATAGCCAATATAGAATGTATCACCTTTAGCACTTGATGAATCATAGTCATTAAATACATATCCTTTTTCAATTAATGAATCGACATATTCCTTCATATGCGTTAACGAGGAACTTCGAATTTCAATATCCGCGGACGCACATGAATATAGGCTAGAATTAAATAAATCTAAATAATATTTATCGCTGCTTATCGAAGGAATCGTTCCATTCGTGGATAAATATGTATTAATCTTATCCATTGGCCATTCAGCCCCAACATAATCGTATTCACCTGTTTCATTCTTACTCTTTCTAGCAAAACCAAAATCATATTGTTCACCATAGCTAAACGCCCAATCAATACCCGGATCATCTTCATCATCGTCATAGCCAAGAACAAGGCGATATTGGCCATAGCCAAATAGAAATACATCGGAATAATTTTCATAATAACCTTTAAGTGAAAAATATTGGTTACCAAAATAAACCTTTTCGTTTTCTAAGACAACAAACTTAAGGTTAATACCCACTACTCCAGTTGAAGAGGTGTTAACATACCACGTGCCAACTAAATTATTGTCGAATATAACATCATCAGAGGATGAAGATGTTTGACTAGTAACGTTTCCATTGTTAGAGCTAATCTCACTACTAGAGGTAGTTTCACTTGTTACATCATTATTGCATCCAGTAAGGAGCAAGGCTAATGAAGATAAAAATAATAATGCTTTTCTCATAATGAAAATATTTTAGACATCTAAGTGTTAAATTTCATCATCTTTTTAAAATATTTAAGCTACGTTAAAAATATGACAAGAATAATAAAATTATTCGTTCACGCTATAAACGAGGCTCATACCCTTAATTAGATAATATAAAGGCACAAGTACTAAAGGTAGACAAATTAAATAAGCACAAGGGAAAGGAAAGGAAAGAATGCGAACAAAGAAAGATACCACCAAAATCTCGGAGATGAGCATGATGATCTTGATGATGATAAAGCGAAAGATAACCCGTGATAATCTTCGAGGTTTAAAAATAAGTATAGTTAAGATAAATTGAAACAATAATGTTAATGGCGAGGCGATTAAAGTCGCTAATTCATAAGACAATGGATTATCTAGTGTCGCCCCTTCTTTAAATAACAATTCATAGAATAAAAAGGCAGCTAATAGGCCAAAAAGAAATGATAACAAATTAATCAATCCATACGATAAGATAGAACCTTGGATTAATAATGTATCTTGTAATGGTCGAAAATGGCTACCTTGATTGTTATTTTCATATATCGTCATCACATCCATTGAAGCGTAAGGAATCTCTTTCATCTGGATGTAGTTAAGCACCATCATCTCATATTCATAACGTGAACCTTTAATATTAATTAGCTCATCGATATATCTAAGCGGAAAAGCGCGAAGTCCACATTGATTGTCCTTCATATATCGATATGTGCATAACCCTTGGCTAAATTTTGATAAATTGTTTCCAATTCTGCTCTTAAAAGGAATTTTTCCATCAAACAGACGTTCACCGACGATGATTTTGTTCTTCTCTTTGACTAAAGATACCATCTCAACGATATCGCTTAAGGTATGTTGACCATCGCCATCGACAGTTAATACATATAAGGCATCCTTATAATTATTCTTAATATAATTAAAGCCAAATTTTAACGCTTCACCCTTACCCTTATTCTTAGAATAACCAATCACTTTGGCGTAACTTGATGCCTCAGCAAAAATCGATGAATAAGCTTCACCGCTTCCATCATCGACAAGCAAAATATCATAGCCTTTTTCTTTAATTTGTTTAGCTAAGCTAATAAGCACCTCAGATGGTTGAAAAGAAGGAATTAAAATAATCGTGTCTGAGGAAACTAACATATAAAAATGATATTAACGTATCTTTTTCTTTGATGCCCACTTTTCTAATACGCGCGGATAATATTCTCGCCAAATATTCTTAACGTGTTCTTTAGAATAAAAGGAGGATATATATTTAGACATCTCTACCGACTCATTATAGTAGTCTTTATCATTTGCTAATTTCTTTATCTCTTTATCAAAGCCCTCGACATCTAATGCGGAGCGGTATTTCTTAAATAAGATATCTTCGTAAAGTTCTAAATCTCTTAATAAGATTGGCTTAGATGAATTAACAGCCTCAAGAATAGTCATCGGGAATAATTCGCTAAATGAAGGAGTGAATAAGACATCAGAGGCATTATAAATATCGTTCATCTCACTGCGAGGGACGATGCCTAAAAACTTCACATTGTTAGGTGGATTATCCATGATTTGCTTAAGTTCTTTATAGCCATCGGTAATCTTACCAAATGAGAAACCACCCGCCCAAACGAATTGGATATCAGGGTTTCTTTTGGCTACCTCAACAAAGTCGATAACCCCTTTTCGAGTCTGAACTTGTCCGCATCCTAAGACGACAAATTTATCTAATGGGATATGATATTTCTCGCGAACTTTTTTCCGTTCATCTTCGCTTATCGCTTTAAATTTATCGTGATCGACAAAATTAGGAATATAAGTAATATTCTCTTCCTTGATGCCAAGTTCTTTTAAAGGAGGGATAAAGGAAGGATTGACGACGACGATTTCATCCGCCTTTTTATAGAAATTGATGACATATTTCTTAAAAAAGAAAAATAACAATTTCGGTAATTTAATCGACCCATCTAAAGTCGTCGGGATGAAATGGACATAAGCGATGTTGACGTGTCGTTTATTAAATCGACAAGCAAATTCCGGATTGACGGTATGGAAATGATAAATATCAAATTTATTACCCTTAGAATTAATGCTCATCGAAAAGATGTCTGAGCATTCTTTAATTAAAGCCACTTGCTCAAGATAAGCGCTTCCCACTCCTTGTCCATCGACAGAGGTAGCTTTTGAAAGCATATTAATACGTATTTTTTTCATGAAATAATTTTATATTATTAATCGTCGATTTGAAATAACGACAATTAAATCATCATCGCGTTGACTATCGAAGAGTTAATCATCATCGATAAAGATAAAACAAACATAACTGCATTAACACATATATAGATGATTAAATCGACTTTATTGATTTTAAGCTTCTTATAATACCAAACAAGTGAGAAATAATAGCCAACGGTATAAATCATCGATATTAAAATAGGAACGATAAAGTAAGACGATGAACCTAGATACCATAAAATAGATACATACAATCCAACATGAAAATAAGCGATATGTGGAAGAATAGTTGTTAAAAAGTTATAACCACCACTTTTAGAGGCGCATTCACCACTTCTTTCATTAGATAAGAAAGCATATAGAAAACCCGCGACTCCTAAAAGGATCGAAGCGATATAGAAGAATATCGTAAGCGTAGCGATTAAAGCATTCCCTAATTCAATTGGCTTATATAGGATCAATTCTTCCATCCAAGCGATTGGAGTAAATATCGAGGCGCTAGGTAATAACGAAAGCGTTAACGGATGATTGATGTCATATTCATTTTTAAATTTGTAAAAATTATTAATCGACATAAACGAATAAATGACGCTTACAAAAGAAGAGAGGATGGTAAATAAAATTGTTGAGCCAAATACCCATAATAAGATCATGTCTTTTTTGTTGTTAGATAAAGAGGTAAAGAATATGGATATGGCAAAGGTCGTAAATATACCCATTAGAAGCAATGGATAAGCGGCAAAAAAGCCAGCAAAATTATAATTAATCTTTGTTAAATAAACGTTTGTAACTTCATTGCTTGTTAATGTTCGAATGGCTAATAATAAGACATTAAAGAAATAATTAATTGTAAATATAGATAAAAGAACGATTAAACCAATAATAATCTTCACCCGTTTAGTAAATCTCTTGTCGATTGGTATTTGATAGAAGAAATCCACAGATGGCCTTTTGTAGCGATAAGAAAAGATGGTCATCGGATAGACGATGGCGAAGATTAAGGGAACGATGCATAGCGAAAGCAAGGTAGTTTTTGCATAAGGTAGACCGCTATAGCCAGAAGTATATAAAGGTTGGCTCATCGTCGAAGTAATTCCAACGATAAGAGAAAAGGCAGCAAAAACAATAAACAAAGGTAAATTAATACGGATGTTATGAATAATAAATTGTCTTTTCTTCATTTATTCGTTCTCCTTTCTAGAGGCACGACTCATCTCCGCGGATATTAATTCCTGCGCATCCATCGCCACCTCTTCAAGTAATGAAGGATGATATAAAGAAACTAATTTATCTTTCAACGTATCATCCTTAACAAATACTAGATGATATATTGAGCCAAGTTTATTAACGCTTATAACGTTTAGCCCATCATTCCTTAGTGAATCTAATGTTATAGGGCTGTCGCAAAGCATTTGATATTTAACAAAGGATTGACTTAGCACCTCTTCCTCGCCTTGGCTTGATAATTCGCCTTTATGCAAAATCACAAATTCATCGACAAGCGATTGTAAAGAGGTGATGTTATGCGAAGAGATAACAATCGTCCGCTCTTCATCTTTTAAAGAAATAAGTAATTGACTTAAGCGAGCAATAATCAACGGATCAAGTCCATCAAAAGCTTCATCTAGCAATATGATTTTGGCGTCACTAGATAAAGCTAAGGCGATAAATAGTTGTCTAAGCATTCCCTTAGAAAAACCATCAATCCGCCTATTAAGCGGAAGATTAAAATCATTCAATATTTCATAGAATTTATTTTCATCGATGTTAAAGGCTGAATTATATAAATAATAGACATCTTTAACCGTGCTTCGAGGAACGTAATATGGCGTATCGCTAAGGAAAAATATTTTCTTCTTCGCATCATTTAAATAATTATTAACTCCATCAAGAATAATCTTGCCTTCATCAGGGATATATACATCGGCGATAAGGCGAAACAATGTCGATTTACCCGCGCCATTACGGCCCACTAAACCGATAATCCCAGGAGATAATTTTAGATTTAAATGCTTAATAGCTATGACGTCATCGAAAACTTTCGTTAGATTTTTAATCTCAATCATCCTTCTTAACCTCCTTTAATGCATCAATAATTTCTTTCTCATCATAGATGAGCAATAATCGTTTGATCTCATCGAGCAATAATAGATGTTTATTATTACTTTTCTTCTTTGCAAAATAACCCTTTTTGCTTAGAGAGGATATATAGCCTTCCTTAACTAAAAGAAGATAAGCGCGCACAACCGTATTAGGATTAACCGCAAAAAAATGGGCGGTATCGCGAACGCTAGGAAGCATATCGCCTTCTTTTAATGCTCCTTTATCGATTAAAGACATAAAATAATCCTTAATTTGTAGATAGATAGGTGAAGTATTCGATAGTTCCATATCTGTATTAACTGTATCACATGTTCAATAATGGTACAACGTTATGAACTAATGAAGATGATGGGCTCAATTCCGATGGGCAAAGATAGAGGTAATAATTCATTTAAAAACAATCGACCAATATGCTGACGAAGATAGTCTTTATCGATATAAAGGATAAATCAGTAGTTTGATGATAAGCGTACCCCATACCCCTTTCACACTCATTAGCAACAAAAAAAGAGTGGCCTCACCATCATATAACGATATAAATGAGCCACTCTTTAAGATTATTGATTTACGTTATTAATTATCAATATATGTATATTTGCCAGCTTTTTTTGTACCTGTTGATTCATCATCGACGGATATAGTGTTGCCAGCATAAGAGCCAACATTGACGTGAGCAAGATATCTAATGTGTCCTTCGCTTCCGTTCGCGCCTTCATCTAATCCGAAATAGACATTGATTAAATTAAGTTTTTTAGCTCCCCCAGCAGTGTAATCACCTCGGATAGCGTTAGCATTTCCGTTTTTTGTTTGAGTGCCTTTAATATAATCGCCGCAATTGACGCCCCAAGATAATATCTTTGTATTCTTAATCGTAATATCGCCAGTATATCCATAGAGTTGAATTGCGTTTCCACGAACACCGGAAATTTGGCAATTTTTAATTAAGGCAGTTGCGATTGAGCCACCAGCATTATCGCTACCTGAAATCGCATCAAAAGCGATGCCGTGAGCTCGTTTTTTAAATCCATCACTAACAGTTCCATCGCTGTTATATGAACTACCATAAATTAGCAATGATTCATCGTTTTCACCAATAAATTTACAATTTGTAATTTTATAATTGACGTTTTTTGCACCGTATTTATCAATATCAAAGCACATACCATCACCGCTATTAGCTTTTGAGTTACTAGTGGTTTGGACTAATTCACTTTGCTTGCACGCGTTAAACACACAATTATCAACATTAATAGATAAATTGTCATGTGAATTTAAGCTAATTGTCGCACCTTTAAGGAACGTAACACCTTTGATAGTTAAATCAGCAGAAACCCATAAATCAGCCCATTTATTAATATAGACCATACCTTGTCCATCAAGATTAATCGCATCAGTATGTGAGTTACCATAGCCAAATTCATTATCTGTTAAATTAAATGCTTCTTCTAATGTATCGTAGTAGCGTTCCGTACTAGCGTTAGCTTGAATTGCTTCAACGGTAAAATAAACATTGCATTCTTTATTTTGATATTCATTCCCGACATCGCAAGGAAGCTCAACTGAGCAAGGAATTGTCTTTGAATCAGCTGTTGACCAAGAAGAATATGAAACGCCATATTCATCGCCAATTTTCAATTCTAAGATATCGAAAAGTTCGCCATCATCGCTAGTGATTACTGTGCGATATTTCGCTGCAACATTGCTATTATTGGTGATAGCGATATCAAAAGTAACTTTATCACCAGGAGTCATATTGCTCAAAGTGAGCTTGTTACCTTCAAAAGCGGCTGTTCCTTGATTAACAAAAACTTTTGTCTCGTTAGTGTTATCAGCAGCATTTGCATCATTATATATTGTGCCATCAGTATTAATTTCAGTCGGTGAATAAGCTAAAAGATTATCAATCGTAGCCGTCACATTAACCGTACCAGAATTAACGGCAATATTCGTTTTGCTCTCACTGGTGAATAATGCATAAGTTGATCCAGCAATTAGTGAACCCGCGACCGCAATAGAAGCAAGGGAGGCTATGATAATACTGCTTTTTTGTTTTTTGTTCATAAGAATTAACATTCTTTCAATAAACTAAAGCGCAAAGAATAAAGGGTATTGAATTTATATCTATTAATTATTTATTAATAACATTAAAACTCAATTGTGTCTTATCTTCTTTCCGTGTTAAATATTAAATTTTAAAAAAAAAAAAAAAAACAAGGTCACACAAAGAAAGCATAGATGTAATGGTATCTATT
>CAVILR010000039.1:0-9047 GCA_963643725.1 Lachnospiraceae bacterium
CGTTTTGTTGCAATAACACGTTCAATTGAATCGATTTAATCGAAAATTAATTTATCGTTTTCTTATGATGCATTTAATTTTTCAATTAACAATGCTAGAAAAAAATGTTTTCTTTTACTCAACTCTTTTTTAAAATTTATTCATGTTTGGTAAAAAGAAAGATTTAAATACAATCATAAATCAAGATATCAAATATGTTGGTCCATTGTCATATAGACATCTACGCATCATCGGTTGGATAATGATGGTTTTGCTCCAACTATCGCTGGTTTTTGCCTTTGTATCATCAAAATTCAATAGCTATGACATGGTAGAAATGAGTTCTACATTTTCAACATTATCCGATAATACTGCCTTTTTTGGACAATTAGCTATTCCTTTATTTTTATTAGCAAATTTTGCTTTAATCTTGACTAGTCAAGAAAATATCAAAAGACTTGTCATGTTTCATTTCTCGATGGCGGTAATAGTATACGTACATTTCATTTTGTTATATGATCGATATTTTATTGGCTTTGCCTCATTTTTATTAAAAGGATTATTCGATAAAGAAAGCGTTAAAATTCTCGCCGATATCTTCGTTAGATTGTATTTTACGAGATATTTAACAATTAATGTCTTTGTCGATTTATTAATGTGTTCGCTTTTATATTTCTTCCTTATATATAAACCTAAGCACATAAAAAGAAAGCATATTATCTACTTTCGTCTATTAATAATTGTTCCTATCGCCTACGAAATAGCTTCCGCGATTATTAAAGGCTTATCCTTAGGAGCGTATCTATTCGAACTACCAATTGAGGTAATCCCTTTATTAACAAGTAAACCAATCGTTACATTCTTTGCTTTTTTAGCTATCGTTTTGTATTTAAAAAACCAAGAGAGAATATTTATAAAGATGGGCGGAGAAGCCGATCAATACCATAATTTTCTTAAAACTAACCGCCACTCCTTCCAATTATCGGTAATCACTTCCATCATCTTTGCTCTAGCCGGATTAATCGATTTAATTGTCACAATCATTCTTTTATTTGTAATTGGCGAAATTAATAACATCGATATCAATTCGCTTCACGCATTTAAACAAGTGCTAAAACTTGTTCAACCATGGGGATTTGCTAAAGGCATTTCGCTTCTTTTCTTCTCTCCAGTCGTTTTACTATTTAATTATCAAAAACGTTATTCATTAAAGAGTAAAAATGTTGATTTATTAATACCTTTAGGGGGTATTGCATTAATGGTTTTTACTCTCTTAGAAGGTTTTTATCAAATCATGAGTTTCTAACTCATTTATTTCTTTTCTTTTCGAAGGATCGCTTTATCAATAGCTAGTCGATGTATGCTTTCGATGTTTTTTAACGCACCTGATTCAATAATATCTTTTAAGCTTATAGGCGTGTAGTTAATGTGCTCTCCGCATACATTAAGATGATTTGCATCATTATGATTTGAGAAGTGGTCGTGACCATGAATATTAAACATAAAAGATAAATCCACACGTTCGTGGGAAAGAAGAATTTTTTCGTTTAAGGCGACAACACCTTCATAGACTTCATCAAATAGATATTTATTGTTTTCATCTTTTAAATAATTAGCCTTGCCTTTATCGTGATTTCCCATGATTAAAATCTTATATCCGCGAATCTTTTTAATAAATTCAACGTCTCCAATATCTCCTAAGATGAATAAAACATCTTTTTTACCAACTTTAGAATTGATGGACTCAACCTGTTTTTCATCGCCGATATAATTAGGTCTATATTGAATAATTTCCCCATCATTAAAATGAGGATCAGAATAAACAAAGATATTATTGAATTTAGTTAGATAGGAAAAGCATGGATATAGATTTAATTTCATAGATAGCCTCTTTCAATCTATTTTATTTTAAATAAATAAGCTCAGTTTTACTAAAGATATTTTTTATAGAAAGCATTGTTATAAAAAGGAGCGCCTTTAATCGACACCCCTATTTATTAAGTAAGATATAACGCTTACGCTGATGGAGTAGTCTTTTGAATAGCTTCAATAACTAAATCAAAATCAGCAATTTCACCTTGTGCAAGATTGTTTGTCGGATTATCTAAATTCTTAAATTCAAGTTTTACTTTGAAAGCTTGCTCGGTATCATTTTTATCCATAACCCCAGCAAAAATAGCTGAAGTCGAAAATTCTTTTAGCTTTTTATCGTTAACAACATCGACATATGATTCGCCATTATATTTTGAAACAGTGACATATAATTGATCGATTAAATCATCATCAGATGTCTCATTAACATTGACTTTGACGCCATAATCGAAGGCAACAGAGCTAGGAACATACGTTGAAGTTTCGCTATTTTTAACACCATTAACAATTTTCAATGTCGCTATAAAATAGGAAGTAGGTACGACAAGTTCATCGTTTTCTAAACCAAAGATATTCTTATCAGTTGCATCAGTGAAATCGACAACTGTATCATCACTTACATCCGTGCTATAACCAGTTGTATTGTCTAATGTATGCTTCACTAAATTGGTTCTAAGTAAGGAAATATTAAGATTTCCCGCCACTAAATGGTTAGTAAGCTTAACCTCATCTGAGAACAATGCATATGTTCCTCCAACTAGAAGACCTGCACTTAGCATTAATAACACACTTGCGGATAATAATGCACGAGCTTTACTTTTTTTGTTCATAATTTAATCCTACCTTTCCTTATTTCTTCGCTGCTTCGCGAGCTAAACGACGTTTTTCTTTTGCTTGCTCTTTCTTAAGTTGACGTTCTTCTTCGTAAACTTTGACAGCGATAGCGATGCTATCTTTAACTGCGTCTAAGTCTGCTTGATCTTCGACTTTGATGACCGTTGGAGCTAATTTAGCTTCAACCTTGTTGTCGGAGATGTACTCTTTTAACGTCAAATTAGGAATTAGAAGTTCAGCAATGACGGTATCGCGTTTAATTTTTAGACGAACCAAACGTGATTTACCAAGCTTGTATTCTTCGTAATTATCATTTTTATATCGTTTTGAATTTTCAACCGCCATCGCCGTTTTAACGATTTCATCGTAATAAAGTCTAAATGCAGCAGGTAATTCACGATATTTCTCATCAAGAGTCTTTTTAATCGCGTCGAATTTTACGTTGCTATCATCGATAGGTTGAACTACTTCATTAACAGTAGGAGCAGGAGTTTGTTCTTTGATAACTTCTTTTTTCTCCTCGACTGGTTTTTGAGGTTCCTCCTTAACGAGAGTAACAACTTGTTGTCCTTTACGAGCATCACGACTTTCAAGAATGATGTCACGAGTCACAACGACAACACAGAATAAAGCGATAACCAAGACAACGATAATAAATACGAATAATAAAATTGCAATTGCGTTTTCCACTTTTATTCTTCCTCCTTTCCTGATTTTTGTTTATTCAAGTCGCCCTTTTTAAGTTCGGCGATTTGTTGCTTAAGTAATTCGATTTCTTCGTTACGTTGATTTGTTTCAACTGCTAATTTTTCTTTTTTATCTAAACGAAGAACATGAATGATGCGATAGACGCTATAAATGATGATGATCACACATGGAACGATAACGATCAAAGCGATACCTACAGGCTGATGTAAGCTATAAATAACAAGTCCTAATGCATAATTTTGACCAGTTACTTTACCGATAACGTAATTAAACGAATCATTATCAGAGGTATTGATAATTTGTTGGGAAACGCCATCTTTGCTGTTCTTGTTATCACCTTCAAGGGTAAAAATATATCCACCCGCTTCATTTTCATCGATTTTAACAACGCGGTGAGTAATCGTCTCTTGCTTACTAACGATGTAATATCTAAATGTTAAAACATCACCAACTTCAACATTGGAATACCATTGTTGCTTTTCGCTTTCATCTTCTGGAACGGTTTCAATAAATACACACGATTTAACCGGAATTGATTTAATTTTATAATTTGATACATCGGTATATTCACATTCAGCCATTGAGTCTGATTTAACAAAACGCAGTTGCGTGCCAAAAATAGTCGCAGAGCCATCTTCGTTTCTGGTTGAAACTGCAATTACGAGACTAAAAACTGCAAAGGCGACAAACAAAACGATGATGACATCAAGTGTAATCTTAGCTATTTTAGCGACGAGTGATTTCGTGTCTTTCTTTTTTGAATCGATTGTTAAAGCATCGCCATCGGTTTTTATCTCTGTAGATTGAAGGTTTTTCTCTATTTCCATCTATTAGTTCCTTTTCGCATTTAAATTAATATAAAAATCGGCAAAACTATTTTGAGCTTCGTTACCGATGGTTAAAGGCATAGAATAAACGATTGAAATATGTTTAATATCTTGACCCATATCAAATTTTTCTTTGCTAGATAATACATCGCCTAATCTCTTAGATATTGAAACGAATTCACTTGAGAAGCTAATGTCTATATATTTTTGAAGATCACCTTTGTTTATCTCGTCATCAAAAGTGAGCGAAATATTCAAACCGTTATCAACTTTTGTGTATATATTAATCGTGTATGCAGCTTCTTTGCCTGGATAAATGTCGTTTAAATCAACTTTAAGAGTAGTAGTTTCGTTTTCACTTATCGTAACTGTAGTATTAGATTCAAGAAGTAAAATTCTAGGAAATTGAGAAAAAAGTACGCATCCAAGTAAAGATAAACACGTAGCAGCCAATGTTAAAATGCGATAAATTTTGATGTTCACGTCTTTTTCCCTTTTGCTAACCCATTCGACAACGGATTATATATATAATAGGAAAAATCAACGCATATATCAATATAAAAATTATATTGCAAGAAAATTTGACATTAATTTTTCAATAATCGGCCTAAAATCGATTGTTAAGTTTAAGAAAATATAATACGTATTAACTTTTTTGATACATAAAAGAAAATTCCATTACGAATATTTAAAACAGAAATGTACTTAAACGCCTTTATGAAAACGTAATTCAAACAAGTGATAACGATAATTAAATGCTAATGTTTGCTTAAAAAAGGCTCTAAAAGCCGCGTTAAGTCATGATCTTGAAGACAATCTTTCAATAACGACTTATTTTTATCGATGATTACATCGCTTTAATTATTCAAAAGGTCATTCAGCAATAGAAGTTTAAAGTACGATTTAGTCAATAACGTATAGCTAATAATTGAATTTGAGAACGCAATACATCTCTCCCTTATGAAGACAATTGCTATTTACCACCTGTTGAATAAGCAAAAACGCGATTCTAGATGGTTTAATATCAATTTTTACCCTTTTTCGCCTATATCACCAATTTCTTTATTCGCTTCATCGAATATAAAATTTCCATATAAAGTGCATACGTTATAAGATCTTTTAACCTAATTAGAAATAACTTCACTGCTTTATTAATGGTTCACCTCTATGCTTTTGATCAAATGCAATAAAACAGGGTTCTCCGCATTTTCGCGAGGTAAGCGATTTAACAAAAAAAGATGCGATTTTCACGCATCGATTTCGATTTGGTCGGGATGACAGGATTTGAACCTGCGGCCTTCTGCTCCCAAAGCAGACGCGATACCAAGCTACGCTACATCCCGAACTGGCGCGCCTGACATGAATCGAACATGCAACCTTCAGATTCGTAGTCTGACACTCTATCCAGTTGAGCTACAGGCGCAAAACAATGATTATCTTAATGCAAATCGTTTCAGTTAACAAGAAGATAATTGGAGGTTCCGGTCGGAGTTGAACCGACGATCATTGAGTTGCAGTCAATTGCCTTAGCCTCTTGGCTACGGAACCAGCGACAAAAATTATAACATTGTCACTTTATCTAAACAAGACGAATTTACACGTTTTCCTGTCGCAATTTTCGACGAGCCTTAATCATTTTCTTTTTATAAGATTTTGAGAAAACGACATAGAACATTGCTCCTAGAGCAATACAAATTTCGACGATGAGAATAATAATCGCCCAAATCGGCAATGAATTAGAACGGACATTTTCCCACATATCGAGCACCGCTTCGTTTTGCGTGCCAAAATCATCCATCACGCATAGATGAGGTAATAGCTCTTGTTCAGGATATTGGGCGGTTAAGGTACGACCGATATTTCCTTCATCGGCGTGAAGAATACAAATGCTAGCATCTTCCTCGCCTATATTGTCTTTAAAGAAATATGATAAATCATATTCAACATATTCATCTTCGCTCTCGCCATTAATTTCGCCGCGAACATCATAATTCTCATAGATGTAATCGAGCACTTCTATTGAGGCAGTCGCGCTGGTATAGCCGACGTAATCCATATTTTGAATGGCGTTTTCTGGACGCGACATAAATTCGATGAATTCAGTGGCCAAGCTAACATTATCGCTTACGCTAGGAATGCAAAAGGCATCAAACCAGATGTTACTTCCTTCCTTAGGAATCGAGAAATATAATTCCTTTTCGTAGCTTTCTTCCGCCTCTAAAATCGCCCAAGTCGCATCACCACTCCAGGCGAGATTGCCGCCAATCTTACCTTCCACCATATCGGTTTTGCCAGAATCGACCTCAAAGCCAAAAGAATTATCTTTGAGTTTGAGCATATCCTCTTTAATGACTTTTAATGTTTCATCATCGCAACGATTAAAAATAGTCGTAAGTTCATCGTTGAATTCGTCGCTAGAAATCTCACCATTATCGAGTTTTTCCTCTAATGGTTTAATTTCATTTTCATAGAAAGCGTGGACGACACTAACCGCGTAGACGTCTCGTACGGAGTCTTTGATTGAAAATGTTCCTTTAAGTTCTTCACTATACAACCCTTCCCAAGAAGAGAATAATTCAGTTATTTCATCGCTAGATAATGAAGAATTTTCATAAAATGAAGGGTTATATAAAACACCGATTGTTCCCCACATATATGGAACAGAATAATCGTAGATATTTTTATCCATCAATCGTTCATTGCTATTTTTATCTTTCGGGTGGATACCTTTAAAAATATCCCATAGATAAGAAGATATGTTATGCCTAATCGAATCAATCGCTTCGCCACTAGAAGGAAGAGGCTGAATTAAATCGTTGGAGATGAGCTTTTGAACCATGTAGTCGCTAGTAACGATGACATCATAGCTAGATTTCCCAGTCATAAGCTCGTTATACATCGTCTCGTTGGTATCAAATGTATCGTAAACGACTGTAATATCTTCACCCTTAACCTCTTTCATATAAGAGGTGAATTGATCGAGCATATCTTCATCTTTAAGATATTGATAATATCGAGGATCATCCTCGCTACTTTCAATTTCTCCATCGCTTTCATAGATATAATCCGCGGCGTTAAGGACGCGTAAAACGGTTTTATCGCTAGAGCTAGAACATCCAGAAGCGGTTAAAGCCACTAAAAAGAAGGCGGGAATAATCGATAATAATTTAGGCGTTGACTTTTTCATTGACTAACGTCTCCCTTCTTTGAGTATTTGCTTTGCTTCGATTTTTAAAAACTGATAATAAAATAACTATCGATAGAACTGCTAAGAAAATGACTAACGTTAAAGGACGTAGTTCAGCTGGAACCGCGTGCTTTTTAAGGCTAGTTTGAATATAAGTTGATAATGTTTCAATCGCTGCTTCACCGCTGAATAGACCTGGTCCACGCGTAAAGGCGGTGACGATAAAATCATCGAGCGATAAAGTGATCGAAAGCAAAAATCCAGAGAAGATGCCAGGCATAATCTGCGGGATGATGACTTTATTAAGCCCTTGAGATGGTCTAGCACCTAAATCTAGTGCCGCCTCATATAATGAAGGATCCATTTGTTGAAGTTTAGGCTTTACGCTTAAATAGACAAACGGAAGCGATAAGACGACATGTCCAATCAATAATGTCCAAAAGCTAAATAATTTCGTATGGAATATATATGTTCCGATAAAAACGAACATAACCGTTAAAGATAAGGCGATAACGATTTCGGCGTTGACGACAGGAATCTGTGTCATCACCTCGATAGTCTTCTGCGCTTTTTTCTTCGAATAGAATGTACCAATCGCTCCTAAGGTGCCGAGAATAGTTGACACTAACGCGCTTATCAAAGCGATGACGATGGTATTGCCAACCGCCACCCAAATGTTATGAGCAACTTTCGTATCAGAAAACAAGTTGATAAATAAATCCCAACCAAAATTGAAATTCTCACCAAAGGCGATTGTATCATTCGTGGAAAAAGCAAAAGCAATTAACACCAAAATTGGTAAATACATCAATAGCAAGATGAGATAGATATAGATATTAGCTAAAATTTTCTTTACCATAAGCCACCTCGCGCGGTCGCTTGATTCGAACCACTTTTTCTAGTTGCAAGCATGCTGATGAGCACAAGTATGAGTAAGATAAAGGCCATAAATGAGCCATTATGCCATTGGTAATTAGCAAAATTGATATAAATCGAATTACCAATTAACGTAATATTTCCCTCGCTTAAAGCGTCAGAGATAACATATGAGCTCATAACCGGAACTAAAGTCATCGTAATCGCTGAGATAATGCCGGGCAAGGATTGAGGAAGAATATTTTTAATAAACGTTTGGAAAGGATTTGCTCCTAAATCGGAGGCGGCTTCAATCTGCGACTTATCGAGTTTGAGCATCGTCGTATATAAAGGGAGAATAACAAATGGTAAATAGTTATAAACCATACCGATTAACGTCGCTAGATATGGCGTATTTCCTCCCGTTAAATTAATAGCGAATAAAATGCTTCTTGTCGCCGTTGTTCTAAGAACAAAATTAATCCACATCGGCATGATAAAAAGCATGACCAATACAACATTTTTATTATATTTTTTATCCGCTAAAAAGTAGGCGACAGGATAGCCTAAAAGTAGGCAGATAAGCGTCGTTTGCACAGCGATAAAAAATGACACTAAAATGACTTCAAGTTTCGATGTATCGCTAAAGAATTTACTCGCCGCGGATAAAGAAAGGGCTCCGCTATTATCGCTAAATGCATAATAGATAATAAGTAAAATAGGTATTACGACAAATAGCGATAAGAAAATCGTATAAGGTATCGAAAAATATTTTCGTTGAAACC
>CAVILR010000040.1:0-1908 GCA_963643725.1 Lachnospiraceae bacterium
TCAAATTATTGACCGCGACCGCATGTCTTGCCTTAGTGGGAACCGCAAGTGCAGCGTGGGTCTATTCAGGCACAGCAACTGAAAGTGCAAATCTCGGCGTCAAGGTCGCAAGTTATGCTGATGCTGGTGAAATTATCGTAAGTGGCGCTGACAATGTCTATGTCTATCTTGATAAAGGCTCTGTTGCATTTAAGAAAGAAGATACAACTAAATCTTTTAATGCAAAATACGTTAAGCCTACGCAATTTACCGACTCAACAAAAACCGTTACTCTTTATTATCAAGTTGTTATCAATGTGAATTTAGCAGGTCTATATATCGATTTTACAAATAATAGCGATGTTTTAGATAGCAATGAAAATGGTAAATTCTCTAATTGGTACGAATTAACTAGCGAAGAAGAAATTCTCGATAATACTAGTTTTCCAAAACTCACTTGGGTAGGTACTTTTAGCGATTTGTTAGCTACCGAAAGCACTTATACAAACTTTGTTGCTGAGTTAACTGGCAATTCCGAAACTGAAACATCAAGCTGGTATGACCAAAACACAGAATGGACTGCTAAATCTGAATATAACTGCTTAATTAACTTCAAAGCAGTAGTTTCCGAATAATTAATTAAATTTGAACTTCTAAAATAAGACATGGGCGCATCGGCCCATGTTTTTATTTACGTTTCTTTAAAATCAATCACGGACTAATGTGCTATCGCCAAACTGTCTTTTCAATAGCTAAAGAAAAAAAGGAAGAACAAAACAAACAAATCGATAAAAAGCGGTGGAGTTGTTCAAGGTTATATAAGGCTCATTAACGTGTTGAACCTATTGAGGTCATACTTCGATTCTATTCCCTAGCAATTTCTTAGAGGACGATGAGTTCATTTGATGAAACAACTGACACACAATAGAGATACTTATAAAAACCATATTAGTAAACAATAGAAAAAGGAGGATTGATGCGATTATTTCAATCCTTCTATTTATTTAAATAAGCATATCTGTTCTTACTTCTCTTTATTGGGATTATGATAAAAAATAGGATATTTCTTTAATTTAATCCAGAAAAATATTGTTATTTGTAAAGGTATACCAATGATAAATATTGGCCATAGATTAATATTCTCCGGACTATTATGTATAAATTGTAGATATGTAGAAGCTAGTAATGACCAAGTTAGAATTGATAACAGCCAAAAATACATCGGATTAAATTTAATGTATTTAGCATTGAATAAAAGAAGAATCAAAGCTGTTATAGGCACTGACCAAACAAATGCTAGCCAATATCCTTGTGAATAACTATTAGCGATGAGGGTGTAGACAAATATCACCGTAGCAATCATCCATATGACTGAACTAATTAAACAAGTCATGATAATTTTATTTCTTAATTCGTCAGGGTTATCATTGTCTTTTTTGTATTTCCATTTGTTTTCAATGTGCGTTAGATAATCAATTGTGACGTTATAATATTCGCAAAGTTCATATAATGTTTCGATATCTGGAAGCGTATCTCCATTTTCCCATTTAGATACTGCACGATCTGTATAAGAGAACTTTTCAGCGAGTTCTAGTTGCGTTAATCCTTCTTTTTTTCTTAGTTCAGCTAAGTTACTTCCAATTATTTTCTTTAAATTTTCCATATAAATATCTTTTTAAAACTTAATAGTCTTGTCAAGTGAAAAAGTCATAAGAAAAATATATTTTTCTATTTCTAGGAGAGTTAGAGAAGATGACTCTCTTATTAATTGAGAGGCATCTATTATAAATACATTTATCAATAGAGAAATAATTCTATTTTGCTTTGCTAATATACCTTGGATGAAAAAGCTCAAGGATTTTATTGTAAAAATTGTTAAGGCCATATCTAAGCATTGGGTCATCTCGTTAGTGACGATAGTCTCAGTGG
>CAVILR010000040.1:2180-8827 GCA_963643725.1 Lachnospiraceae bacterium
GGCAATTCCTACTTTATGGAAAATATCTCAAAAGGACTAATTTCTTGCTCTTGGAGAGTCTATCAAGAAGAGGATGTTAAAACTTATCCAGGAAAAGATATTGACGTTGAAAAAGCGACATATCAAGAAGATAACTTTAATGCATATTCGCTTGATGAATATATTTCCCTATGGGGAAAACCTTTATCTAGGCCTAATATCTACGTTATCTCTTCCGACAGCGTCCTCTCTGGCGAAACATCAATTAATGATGATCGTTATATAGTTGAGCTAGAACTAGATCCAAATAAGTCTGTTGTTAAATACGTTAAACAAATGAAGGTTGTCTCTGGATTAAGCGATTACCCAGTCTTTTATAATGTCCACTTAACGTTTACGTTAGACAGCGAATTAAATCTATTAAAGATTAATACAGTCGAAAAATATGAAGTCAATAAGCTCGGCGTTCATAGCTCGACTGGCACATTAGAAGATAGTTATTTTTATGATGAAGGTACCGCTATCCCTCAACTAAATAATCCCCTTACATATTAGGAGCTAAATTTTATGAATTCATTTCTTCAAGGAACTATAATCGCCGCTTCCGCGGCCTCGCTTAGCTTTGGCATCGCTTTTTCTACGCAAATAAAAGTTGAAAGCAAAGATGCTTCATCTACTAGTTTAGTTAATTCATCCTCTAGTGAAGAGGAAATCGAAAGAAAGCCATTGACGCCTCAACAAAAATTTGTCAATTCACTAGGAGGTATCCAAGGCTTTGATGCGAAGGCGGATATCGATATTAAATTAAGCGATAATTTATCTCTATCTTTAGTTTCAAATATCAAAGGTGATGCCAGCGAATTAAACAATATTAAGCTTGATGGAGATGTAGATATCGCTTTTAGCAATACTTCTTTTAAAGCTAATTTCGCTTATTTTGATTCGACGGTATTTTTTGATTTCCACAATTCTTATTTTAAGATGGACGTCGATAATGTATTAGATTTTGCATCAACATTTGCTGAAAGTTATGGAATTTCATTTAATTTGCCTTCTTCATTAACAAACTTTTCATTAGAAAATTTCGAAAATATTTTACTCAATATGCCTGAGAAGGAATTGAGTAAAGATGGATATGTTTATAAAAGCAAATTAACCGATGATATTATCATCAATTGGAAAAGCAATGAGAATGATGAATTCATCGGACTAAATACTTCATTTGTTTATGAAGGAATCGACTTTACAATCGATGTTAGTTTAGATCATGTCGATATCGATAATTTAAATTTAATATCACCATTAATGGGTGAAAACAAAGATAAATATCAAGATTTTTCACCAGCATTTACTTTGTTTGATGGCGTTTATAATTTGACAAAGGAAAAGAGAAATACAGTAAATGCAGATATTCAAATTAGTAAAGATGAAAAAGAATTCTTATCATCTAATACAGATATTTCTTATGACATAGATAATAGTCTATATTCTCTCTCTGGAGATATATCGATAAATAATAGAAATTCTTCTTATGGATTTGCATTATGTAATGAGACGATATACGCCGATTATTCCTCGCTTCATGTTTCTCTTCCTCTTAACAGCGTTCCTAAATTAGTTGATTTCTTTTTTAGTAAGATTGGCAATGATGATTTTAAAACAATATTTAATTCTTTAACTGCGATTATTGAAAATCCTAATGTCGTCGATATTGTTTCAGGCGTTAATAACGCATTAGGTTCTATCTCTTTAAACTCTGATGAACTAAAAATTGCTCTATTACCGTCTTTAGCTAGCGATAAATTAGCTGATATGAGCGATATTTCTTTAACGATTAGTTTTTCAAAAGATGGAATAGAGTCGATTAATATAAGCGAATTTTCAGTCAATGGATATAAGGCTAAAGTGAAACTAACATTTAAAGAATATAAAGCGTATTCGCTTACTAATTATGAATATCAGTCCTTAGAGGTCTTAACAAATATTCCAGATATGTTGTCTAAATATTCCAAGCAATCGCAATTCGCTATTGAATTTGATGGGAAATATTGCCTAGAGGAAGACGGCGTTAATAAACAATTAACCATTGGAAATGATAAAGATGGTAATCCTAGTTTCATTCAATTCACTTTAGATGAGAACCGCAATATCTTAGATGAAAATGGTAATTCTAGCGATAATGGATTTGGCTACGGGCAAGTGAGTATCATTGATTATGATGGCTATCTTCATAACGTTAAAGTTGATCTTAAATCAGTAGATGAGGTGCTATTTTCCTACAATTCATCGATGAACGGCAAGATGAAGATTCAAACATTAAAAGATTTATATTCCCTTGTTAAAGACATAACCATCGGTAACCCTGATGATCACATGAAGGAAATCGTTAACAAGATATTTGACTCAACTACCTCTCTTCCTCTTAATGACATCATCAATGGCGATTATTCGCTTTTATTAACAACGAATATTATCAATTCATTAGAAGTGAATGATAATTATCTTAAGGCAAATATATCATTAGATATCTTATCGATGTCACATGTTTCCTTCGATTTAATTATCGAATATGAAAGCGGTGAAAACCCGTCTTTAAAGGCTTTAAAATTTTCTAATTTAAATATTGATGGAATAACCGAGAATAAGTCATTTGAATTCAATGCCTATTTAAAAGAATATGATGTTAGCAAGGATAATTCCTCATATTTTAGGCTTGATCGAAATGCAAATTATATCGATTTTGGCGATTTAAAAGTACTTCTTGAGTTAGGTATTAATACTTCAAAATATAATTTCTATCATTTTGCCGGTAATGCTCACTTAAATATCGCAAGCATTTTTGAAAGAGATTTGCCGTTAGATATCAAAGTTTGGAGCAAGGGTGATGATAAGCACAATAGCGATGTTGAAATAGATATCAATCTAACTAGCATACCAACTGTTTTTGGACTTAATGGCACCGGCTCAAGAAAAGCGCATATTTATTACCATAACAATATGTTTTATGTCGATAGAAGCGATGAGGTCACCGAATGGTTTAGGAAGAAAACATATAATTACGCCGGGGTCTATTCAACCGAATATTTCTTCGATAATATCTTGAAAATCTTGTTACAAGATGTGATGGGATTTAACGATACTGTCTACGGCTGGATTGATAGCTCCGCGAATGAGAACGAAAATTATCAAATTCCATATGAGAAGATTTTAAAAGACTTTAAATATAGTGAAAGTGAACATTATTTCTATTTTGATTTAGATATCGAAGCATTATCCGGGAATAGCGATTTAGATTCATTGACCATTAAAGCAAGAGCGGATGAATCAAACACTCAACTCGTCGGCGTGGATGTCCATTTAGGAATTAAGGTTGGAATTAATATATCTTTAGATTTATCGCTCGATTTAAAAGACGATACTTCTTTAGTCGCTGATGATAGCAATCGCTTAACCAATTTAGAGAGCTTTGAATCATCGCACAAGAACGATTCGATTAATACATTTAGACAACTTTAGTTATCAATTTAATTTATAATGTCCTTGTTCTTTGTCTTTTTAATAGCATTATTTGCTTTAACTGTTACTTTCATCACAAACATTCAAACTTTTCAACAATAAGCGTCTGATTTTGTGTATAATTTACATATTATTTGAAAGGGATTAATTAATGCTTGAAGTAGTACACTTAAAACGCGTATACAAAGTTAAAGGTGGGCAACCAGTTTATGCCTTAAATGATGTATCGCTAAAATTTCCAGAAACTGGACTCGTTTTCATCCTAGGTAAATCTGGTTCTGGTAAATCGACATTATTAAATGTCATGGGAGGTCTTGATACAGTTGATGAAGGTGAAATCATCATCGCTGATAAATCGAGTAAGAACTTCTCAAAAGGAGAGATGGACTCCTATCGAAACACTTATCTTGGTTTTATTTTCCAAGAATATAACATTCTTTCTGATTTCACTGTTAGAGAAAATATTGCATTAGCATTGCAACTACAGCATAAAAAAGCCACTGATGAAGAGATTAATAAAATCTTAGAAGAAGTCGATTTAGTGGGCTATGGAAAAAGAAAACCTAATGAATTATCTGGTGGTCAAAAGCAAAGAGTTGCGATTGCTCGAGCACTTGTTAAAGAACCGAAGATTATCTTTGGTGATGAACCAACTGGAGCGCTAGATAGCAATACCGGAAAGCAAGTATTTGAGACGTTAAAGAAATTATCCAAAGATAAATTAGTTGTTATCGTTAGCCATGACCGCGATTTCGCGGAACACTTTGGCGATCGAGTTATCGAGCTTAAAGATGGTAAGGTGATATCTGATATTAGCAAGACGGCGATGAAATCGAATATGCCCAAAGATGGATTATTCCTCGTTGGCGACAACATCATTAGATTGAACAAGAATCGCCCTTTAAAAGCGGATGATCTACCAATTATTAATAAAGCGCTTGCCTCTTCTAATAGCGACATCTTCATAAGCGCGGACGACCACGTCAACAATGCGCTTTGTGAAGCCGCAAAAATTGATAAAGATGGAAACCGTGAAGAATTTAAGAACACTGACCCTAATGCGATTAAGGCGAGCAAAGAAGAATTTAAACCGATTAAATCGAAGTTCTCCTTAGGACACGCCTTTAAGATGGGTTCAAGATCGCTTAAAGTTAAGCCATTCCGCTTAGCGATGACGATTTTACTTTCTACCGTCGCCTTTACCTTATTTGGTGCATCGCTAACGATGTCATTATTCTCCGTTAAAGGAGCGGTTAATCAAACCGTTAAGAAAAACGATATTAAAAACGTCTCTTTTTCGATTTATGGAAAGGATAATACTGGTCTAGACGAAGAAAAGGTTAAAGAGATTGAAGATGCTACCGGTGCGAAAGTCTATGTTAGCGAATATTTCTCCGCGAACATCAATACATCTAGCGGAACTCGTGATTTATTCCATGCATCTAGATATAACTCGCGCATATATATTGAAGATACCTTCTTGGATGATTTTGGCTATAGCCTCGTAAGTGGCTCTCTTCCGAGCAAAGATGATGAATGCGCGATTTCCTTATACGCTTATTATTCATATGAAGATTTTGGCATTCAAGGTAAGAGCGAGAACGTTTCTTATAGCGATGTCATCGGTTCGACGATTGATTATGGTGATTATTCATCTACCCAAAGTAAATATACAATCACTGGAATCGTCGATACTAAATTACCACAAAAATTACTTGATTATCGCACGAAAAAGAGTTCAGAAATTACCTATAGCGACCCTAATTATAGCGAATTGAGTTCACTAAGTAACGGTTATAATACTTCGATTCATACATCTGTGTTTACTGTTCCTTCTTCCTCTACGGCACAAAAAGACATCGTTATTGATAGACAATTCACAATTGACTCAGGAAATGAAAGATCTATGGATTTGACCATAGGCCATTATTATTCAGCGAAAAATAATTATTTCTTTACTAACAATAAAACATCTATTGATAAGGGCGAAGCCGTTATGCCTATTCAAGTCTTATTACAATATCTTGAATTTATCGGCGAATATGATTATTCGACCACCTATAGTGAAGGGACGTTTTTAAACGCATTAAATTCAATACGATACTCTGAAAACACCATTAAAGACTCATATATTGACGCTAATTACGAAGCCATATATGCAAAATACAAAGATAATGAAGCATTTCCTTCTTTAAATAGCGAACCAGAAGAATATATGATTAAGGATGCTTGTAGAACTTTTCTCTTCTATACCTCCGAAGGCGTAAGCACTCCTGAATATCAAGAATACGTAGAATTATATATCGCTAATGAAAAAGATGTTTTATCAAAGGTTACCGAGACTATTTCTCTTCCTAACTTAAAGGGTACTTTACCAACTGGTGAGCGAGATAATGACTTAGAACCGATTGAAACATGGGAATTTAGTATTGTCGGATTAGATTTATCACCAACTTCTTATCTTACTTATTCAAGCAATGTAAATATCTCTGAAGAAGACGCTAAAGATATTAGGGATAAATTGATTAAAAATGGCTATGGTTCGAATTCGAACGCTTCTTCATCAGGGTTTTTAATCATCGGCGATGATACCTCGAAGATGGATAAATTCATGGATATGTATTTAGAGAAGAAGGATGTATTTAATGATTATAACTCTGCGCCAGATGATGCGTGGTATATTACGATTAATGAGAGCGCATTAAGTAACGTTATCACAGGAGCCACGATGGTCGAGATATTGACGCAGGTATTCTTATACATCGGTATCGCGATGGCGGTGTTTAGCATGTTACTTTTCTATAACTTCATCTCCGTATCGATTAACAATAAGAAACGCGAAATCGGTATTCTTCGCGCGGTCGGCGCCAAACGAAGCGATGTCTTTAAGATTTTCTATTCCGAATCTTTTATCATCGCGATGATCAACTTCATTTTATCAACAATTGCTGTGTTTATAATTTCATTTGTGATGAACACCAATTTAGCTAAAAATGCTGGTTTTGAATTCAATATCATGTCGCCGAATATCATCGTCGTTTTAGCTTTACTTGCTATATCGATACTCGCCAGCGTTATCTCATCATTTTTACCGGTTATTAAAATCGCAAACAAAAAACCGATTGACGCTATTCAAAATCGATAATCAATTA
>CAVILR010000041.1:0-8570 GCA_963643725.1 Lachnospiraceae bacterium
TACAAAAGAAACGCCAAGTAATTGAGCAAGTTCTTTTTGAGAGATGAATACTTTTTCGCGATATTCTTTTAAAGCCTTTGGATAGTCTAAAGTAGCCATAATTTTTAAGTTAGCATAAGTATATCAGTTTTAATCGATTATTTCTAATAATACACGCCACGGGGCGTATTTTTGCTCTCCTGCCGTGTATTAGTTAATTCCCGACTCGAACCCCAAAAAGGTAAAAAAAGTTAATAATTTTGGAGTGTGAGTTCTTGCAAAATCATCAAAAATAGCCAATT
Organism: Lachnospiraceae bacterium; assembly: GCA_963643725.1. Lineage (GTDB taxonomy): Bacteria > Bacillota_I > Bacilli_A > RFN20 > CAG-826 > Fiminaster. Next base: position 282 of record CAVILR010000041.1, read on the forward strand.
TCTAATAATACACGCCAAGAAAAAACAGGACTGAGGTTGTATCAATCCTGTTGTCTACATATGGTGCCTCCACGCAGAATCGAACTACGAATTAATCCTTACCATGGATCCGTTATACCACTTAACTATGGAGGCAATGTATCGCTTTTTGCGATAGATAGATTTTAAAACAACTAATAGTAATTATCAACTAACTTCTTCACCATATAAATCATAGACGAAGGCGGAGGTAATTTTTACCTTTACTTCATCGCCTATTTGATGTTCTTTATTTGCCTTAAAGGTAATGTTTCCATCGATGTCGTCGGGAGCGTTCCAATAAGACCTTAGATAATAAATATTATTCTTTTTATCGATGTTAATAACGATTCCTTCCATTATTTCATCGATATGTTTTTTATTGTTTTCATAAGATATTTTCTTTTGAACTTGCATGATTTTGTTTAAGCGGAGAGATTTTATCTTTTCGGGTATTTGATTTTCTAACGAATAAGCAAGTGTTCCATCTTCCCTAGAATAGCTAAACGCTCCCATATGGTCGAAATGATTAGATTTAGTGAATTCCACTAATTGGGCAAAATCTTCTTCGCTTTCATTTGGGAAACCAACAATATAAGTTGTACGAATAATCGCATTCGGTATTGTATTTCTAATCTTTTGAATTAAACGATTATATTCTTCCTTATTTCCTCTTCGATGCATCGCTTTTAATATCTTGTTTGATGCGTGTTGGAAAGGGATATCAAAATATGGTTTTATCCGTGGATTTTTGGCGATGTATTCGATGAATTCATCGCTAATTTCATCGGGATAAAGATATAAAAGGCGAATCGATTTAAAGGTCTTAAATTTTAATAATTCATCCAATAATGTGATGATATTAATGTCATTTAAATCGCTTCCATATCTTGATGTATCTTGTGAGATTAATACGAGTTCCTTAATGCCTTTATCGCTTAATTGCTTAGCTTCTAGAATTAAATCATTTAATGGTCTACTTCTAAAAGGCCCACGGATAAGAGGAATTGCACAATATGTGCAACAATTAGAACAGCCTTCACTGATACGAAGATAAGCCATGAATGGAGGTGTCGCCAATAAGCGATTGAAGGGGTTGAATTTTTCAATCTTTTTATTAACTAAATTATTTAATAATTCATTTAGTTTAGGATAATCCTTAATACCAACCCATAAATCAACTTCTGGGATTTCTCTTTTTAGCTCATCTTTGTATCGCTCCACTAAACAGCCTGTAACGACAACCTTTTTGTTATATTTCAAAACATCGAGGATATTTTCAATCGATTCCTTCTTGCTCGCTTCGATAAAGCCGCAGGTATTGATGATAATAATATCGCTCTCTTCAATCGAATTAACGATTTGGAAATCATGATTATTAAACATTCCTAAAATGATTTCGCTATCGACGAGATTCTTCGCGCATCCTAGGGATATTAAACCAATTTTTGTCATGATTAATCTTTCTACTCACAAAAGATTATAATCTTTATATCCATTTTTCAATTCAAAAATGAAAAGCACCTCGATTATCGAGATGCTTATATGTTTATGTTGATATTATTCTTCGTCTAAGTCGAAGCAACGAGTCATGTATTCAGGATGGTCGACAAATGGATTGCGATTGCCTTGCAATCCTTGAACTGTATCATTTCGATTTTTTTCTAAATCATCGACTGGATCGAGCTCATTCCATCTAATCATCAGTTTTTGAATATCAGTTGCTGACTTATTTGAACCAAATACATCAGTTAAACGTAAATTACCTAAATAACTTTTTTGGGTATCGTCTAGATTTGAATTATCTCCCATGAGTGAAGAATAATGGACATATAAATACATTATGATGCGAACGATATCCCCTTTATATTCATCAGCAGGTTCCACATTTTTAGCAAATGTGGTATTACTATCTGCTTTAAACGAATATTTTCCGCCTGTTTCACTAATTACGTAATAGTCTTTATCTTCTACAGCATCATCTGGAAATTCCATGAACACGCTATTACCTCTAAGGGTGTTAATAGAACCAGTTAAAGGGCGAATGTGATATAAATCACTACCTCCACCTTTGTATGTTGATGGTAAATCTTCGTTCGTGCTTGAATTACGATCCCACATACCATTGCTATTGGCGCAAGCCCAGACGTGCTCACGTGTCATTGAAGAGGAAGCCGAAACACTCTTCCCGGTATAAAACAATATTACGTTACCATCTTTATCAGGGTCTTTGTCAGTGTCTTTGAAGTTACTTCTAACACTTCCGTAAGTGTAATAAACGGTATGGTCAGTCATCATCTTGTCATGAATCTTGCCCATGAGTTCTGCACCCATTAAATCAGATGCTATGCCGTAGTCATCATAAGTAACAGGAGCTGATGAAGTTGTGTTGTTATTACATGAAGCAAGCGACATCGATAAAATCGCACCAGTCATTACTAGGACAAGACTTTTTTTGGTTTTTTTCATATTTATTGATTTTTCCTTTCAATTATCTTGAAGTGCTTTTCTTGACTAATAAGCACTTTTAAGGCTTTTTCATTTTAGCATATCGAAGTATGTTGTTAAACGATAAAAACTTATGACTATTTTTCTTTCTTCGAACGCATTGGCTTTTTAGTAGAGTTATCATTCTTGCGATTAATCGCAAAGAAGAGCAATAAGAAGGCGTTGATAAGAAACGCTAAAACAACGCTAACTAACGAGGTGAAATAGAAAACAGTATATTGAACATAAGCATTTCTTAAAGCGTTCAAACTTTGATAAATCGGCCATGAGAGGGCGATACCAACGCCAGAGAAAGCTAGAAATGGTATCGTTAAGGCGAATAAGAAATAGAGAAATGGATTGTCTTTTTTGTGACGTAAATACCAGATGAGAAAGATAAGGTTAAGCAATGAGCCAACCATGCCTAAAATCTCACAGATCATAATCGGATAACTACCGATAATCTTTACATCGCTATAACCGTTTTTGCCAAATCCGACTTGATAGCCATAGACGAGATGATTAATCGCGTTGGTGCCACTGGTTCTATCAAGAAAATAAGGGGTAAACAATAATCCGACATAGATGAAGGCAAAAATTGTCGATAAGATTAATAATATTTTTAATGTCTTTTTCGTCACGACTATTATTTTATACCCACATAAGCGCGTAAATAAAGTTAATAAAGATTGAAGACTTCTTAGAAATGGTTAAAATAAATGTAGTCTTATGAAGAAGAAATTAATTGTTTTATTATTAAGCGTCTTACCAACTCTTACTTCCTGTGGAGAAAGCAAGTGGTCCTGGTGGGAAGATGAAAATGTCGAAATCGACAAATTCATCTCGCTAAGCGATGCCCAAAAGGCTGTCGATAGTTCTGCGAATAATTTTGCTTTAGCAAATGTTCGAACTAGTAAAGAAACATATAAGACATATTACAAAGAATATTTAGGAAAATTTTCAACCGAAACCGATAGCAATATCTCCTCCTCTAGCGTCGAGACAGCGACGAAATATTCTAACGATGTCGTCGTCACTAATTTGGTCTCGAGCAGCGAAACAAACTTCTTAAACGCTAAATCGGTCAGTTCCAAGGAAGTCGATACATATTTAGTTGCCCAAAGCGATAAATCATTCATTGAAAGGACGATTACCGACTATGGCTATGGCAAGAAGATCGGCGCTGAAACTACTAGCCCATATATCGATGAGGACACCTATCAAGAAACGCTTAGACTAGGTTCAAAGATGAGCTCATCATCAATTACTTGGGTCGATAACGCGACGACTTATGGCTTTAGCAAAAATAACGATGTCATCGTTGAAACGATGTCTTCTTCCTCTGGCATTTATACCGTTAAATTCAATGGTAAATCTTTAACGACATACGTCACCAACACATATACGCTATACCGCTTTAAACCATTAGATAAAGACAATGCTGATACGACATATATGCTCGATTATCGATATAGCAAAGTTGAAGTTCTAATCGGTAGCAGCGTCTTTGATGAACCTTTAGATGAACCTTTTTTACTTGAGAAAAGAGAATCATCAATCACCTATGAAAATAAAGAAAATCCGGCCTATGATTTAAGCCAGATTCCAACGATTGATACTTTATAATAATTAGCTTTTAGTTAATTCTGGTAATTGCACCTTATCATATTTCCCGTTTTGTGTCGTGGAAAATGTTTTCGAAATCGTCTTAATGCTAAGAGGATATAAGAGTCCTTCAGCGTCTTCTTTATCGCTAGTTTCATAGATATTCATTTTTGTTAATAATGAATTTGTGAAGAAATAATCGACTTTAACTGTATTTACATCCTTATAGCCATCAACTTCATCACCAGTTGTTTTACTTATTAGAAAACGCACCATCGTCTGCCCATTTTTAAGCACGCCTGATAATTCGATCTGCGGATTTGTGTTTCCATCCGCATCATAGGCATCGATTATATCTTCTTTATTGATGAGCGAAAATTCTTTGTCGTAATTAGCTTGCGAATACGTAACCGTCTCACTAATTCGTACAGTTTTTAATGCTTCGCCATCTTTTTGATAGATGCTTCTAGTCTCAATAGATTTAAAGTCATCGGTGATATATTTAACAGATGATAATTTCTTTTCTTCATCATTATTAAAATTAAACGCGGCGTAATCGCTATAACTATTTCCCGTATTAGTGGTATAAAGGACGCTATTATCGTAAAGAAGTTTTTTGCTGATGAGTGAATTTATCGTGATGGTTGGAGAAGCGCTATAACCTTCTAAATATTCGTATTTAGCGTAGGCGTATTCATCGATTGATGTGCGGATGTTATCTAAATATAATTTGCTATTGTCGATAATCTCTTGTAGTTCCTTAGTTTTAATCCCAGAGATTAAAGATGATACATATTCATCGCTATCGATGATTGATACGGTCGTTGTAATCGTATCATCGCTCTGAGCTGGTCGAATCGATGTTGAGCTGTTGCATCCGCTTAAAAGGAAAGCACTAGATAAAACTAATAATAACGAACTTTTTTTCATAGCTTTTTGCCTTCGTAAATCTCTAAATTCTTGACGACGCGTAAATATCTTTTAAAAGATATCTTAGCTCGTTTAGCAATAAAGATATAAGCAGCAATTATTTCATCAAGAGTTGTCTCGCTAGTGATGAGTAAAGCAAAGTCTTGAATATCATTAGTAAATATTCTCTTTTTATGATCGAGCAAAGACTTATATAAAAGTAAGCACTGCTTTTCTTCTCTTTCGTTTAATGGAGTAGTGCGTTTAACACCTCGATAAACCTTATCGAAAACAGCGATGCGCTTTACTAGATAGGCATCCGCTTTTGAAAAGGGTAATTTTTGCATTTCTTCCTTCGTAAAAAGCGTTGGAATTACTCCAAGCGTGCTCATCGAGCTCTTTCCATTTAGGAAGCATAGATATAATTCTAGTGCTCCATAAGTTTGCACACCGGTTTTAATCATCACATCTCCGATTTTGCGGTCAACATATACTTTTAATCGATATTTTAAATACAATTGGTCTTTTAATTGTTTAGCGTTAGCAACGACTTTACTTCCTTTGCAGCCAGGAAAATAATAGCCTTCTTTTGCAAAACCTCTTCTCGAGGAACTTCTAAGCACCAAATATTTATCCCCCTCAACGATTAATCCCGATAGATAGGAAATAGCATTTGGATCATTTATCAATAATTCATTGTTTTTCATAGATAAGAAAAGTTTAACACAAAGCGCACGCGTTAGGTATAATTAATTAAACAAAGGAAAGGTATTTATTTATGGACCCACGTAGTGATATGACTGGTGTTAATATTCAACCTGTTCAACCAAAAAAGAAAAAAAGAAAACGCCATATCGGCTTATGGATTACTTTAAGTGTTCTCTTTTGTTTAATCGTCGCTCCCGTCGCTGCCTTATATGCTTGTTTTTATGATGGGGAGAAATCCACGACTGTTCGCGACCCGGATTTTGTCGTCGATGACGCTTTATTAAATGCATCTGTCGATGCGCTTGATAATATCAAGGATACAAAGACACTGGATATGCGAATAACGGGAGAAACGCTTAATAAGTTATTGCTTTCAACATATGATGCAAACATTGGCTCTAACGCCGACATCAATCAATTTATCACCGGTTTATCACTAGAAACTACAGATACTGACTATACATTTTTATTAGATGTCGATCTCTATGGTTTCTTTAAGACTCGCGTTCGCTTAGTAACATCTTTATCATCTGATAAAATCGATGGAAAAGATGCTTATATCTTTAAAATCACCGATTTAAAACTTGGGCGCATCGGAGGCTTATATACTCTTGTAAAACAAAATGCCTCCGCATATCTAAACGATGAATATGTTAATAGTCTCTTCTCGAGCTTTGGCATCTCTTTGCATAGCGATATGGAAAATGACCGCATCTACTATTTAAAAGAAGACATTCCCACTGACATCGCCAATAAGATCGGCGGAGAAAGCGATTTGTTCTCAAATTTGATGAAGACGCTTTTTGATGTCGATACCTTTGATTTAACTCACTCTAAGGAGGGAATTAGAGGAGAAATCGACTTAGCGAGATTGAGCACAAACGATGCTTATGTCGACCATAGCAAGGATCGAACTGTCGACTGGAGCAAATATCGCGATACGCTCGTCGGGTGGATGGATGATGGCTACGTCGCTCCTGAATATGCTAAAGAAGGCTATGAATATCTTCTTAAAGGCTCATCTTATTCATCTTATTTCTCCGGCGCATCTTCTCCAGTTAGAAATGCCGATTTATCTAAATATCCTGTTCAAATATCCGATTTATCGAATTATTCTGGCATCTATTCTCCTGATGGAGTTGTAAGTAAACCAGAGAAAGATTTAAAAGATCAAGTCACCGATCAAATCTCAATTCCGAAGATTTATCTAGAATATAAAGTTGCCTCGATTAGCGAAACTACCTTAAATGAAGAACTATCGACTTCCGATATTATCGGAAACTGCTATTTGATGAAGCGCTCATTAGGAGGCGGCAAATATAAAGTCAACCCGATGACCGTTAGCAATATGTACGCAAATATTACTGAAAACGGTTTTAAAATCGTCGTCGAGGTCGATATCAATGGTTATCCAACCTATATATGCGTCAACGCGGCGTTCAAAGGATTTGATGAAAATGATTATTCATTATCATTTGAGTTTGATGAAGTATTTTATGGTGAAGCGGAAGCTACTGAAGAGTTCAAATCATCAATATTCGATTTAATAGGCGACGGCTTTAAGGCCGGGAACGCTTTTGAATTCGATAAAAGCAGTCGCATTTTAAAAGCCAAATTTGGCGATTCCGTCGATAATTCAAGTTTCAGAAAAGATATTGAAAATATGGGTAATCCTAACTTCGCCTTAACCGGCGTAGCCAAAGAGGATGAAGGAACACTAGATATAAATTTAATTCCGAAGGCTAGTTTAAACATTCAAAACACTACCGCCTTCCCAAAAGATCGAATCATTAGCTATTTTGATGAATTAAATGGATTAGGAACAACCCATTCAGCAAACATTCTTCCTTATACTAGCGATGATTACCGTTCCTACGAAATTGATCAAACAGTCAAAGAGACTGATGAGGCAGGTGAAGAAATCGAAAAAACTTATCAAACGATCATCGTCGATACAAAAGATAAGAATTACGATGCAGAAAATCCTGATACATTGCCATTATTGACCGATTATCATAACACCTTGTTAAGTGGAGGCTTTACACATAGTAATCCGCTTACAGATGAAGAAGGAAATAACTTAACAGGCGATGAAGCGATTAGAAAAGATAGTTATAACATCTACGTAAAAGAAGACATTGTTACAAGAAGCGTTATCGTTGTCGGCGTTCGTCAAATTGAAGATTATTTCCAAGTCTTCTATAGCATTAGAGCGTTAGATACCTCATCAATCACTCCTTCATCTTTACCCGCATATATAAAAATGCGTTAAAACAATTGCAAATAATCCTCCTTTCTTAGATAGTTAATAGCTTCTATTATCGGAGGATTTTTTATATTCACCTTTTTTCTATGTGAGTTAAGGGATTGTTATCAATTTATAGAATAAAGGCCAGGAGATAATCCTAGCCTTCTATATTTAACGCGACTTAGTCGCGATAGTTAAGGTTGAGCAAGAATAATTATTCATATATTCTCACATCCTTTCTATGCCTATAAGTTTAGCAAATTAAATTGCTTTGTTAACAAAAAGCTGCTCATAATTGAGCAACTTCTTGAATA
>CAVILR010000042.1:0-8108 GCA_963643725.1 Lachnospiraceae bacterium
TAAGTGAATATGAAGTTACATAAGCTTCTTCTTCACTTCTTCTAGCTCCAAATTCATTCCCAAAGTGCGCGTATAAGATGTCTTCGCTTTTTAATGTTTCTTTCAATCTAGGCATATCATAGTTAAAGAAAGTCTTTGAATATGGTGATGTTCGAACATCGATTAAACAATTAATGTTGTTCTTTTTTAATAAAGCAACAAATGTTTCAATGTCCTTCGATGCATAGCCAATCGTGAAAAGTGTCTTTTTCATAGAGTTGATTTAATTATATTAAAAACTAATAGTGTTATCGATAAATTTTGCTAAATTAGTCTCAAAGATGAAATGGCGTTATTGTACGATAATGTACAACATTTACGACCCTACAACTGTAAAACTTGAAATTAATGTTCGATAATTATTTCTTCTAAAGTTAATAGATTCTTCTTATGAGAATGCCCGTGTTTTTTCACGTATAGTTTTATTAGCGAGACGATTTCTTCATTGCTCATATTCTCAAAATATTCTTTAACGAATGAAGATTGTTTTTTATATCGCCTATTATGTTCTTTGTAAAATGCGCTAGGCTTTTTCACTGATTTTGTTTTAAGGTATTCCTCATATAGACCTTCGTTTATTATGAAAAGTATTTCAAATTCAGGCGTTGTAGAAATATCATACTTGCCTGATATCTTTGTTTTAAGAATGCTTTTAGGAATCGTTGGTTCATCAGTTAATTTATCGCCTATTCTATAAATGCTGACAGTGTCTTCGTTTGAAAGCAATTGTATGTAACCTACAAGTTCGCCCGTTATCTGCCTTGCGTGATAAATATCTTCCATGAGCAATTGTTCTTTTTTAAATTTCAAAATGTCCTTAGATAAAAGGACATTAACAAATGCGCGCTCATCAGAGCCCTCAGTCATTATCAATATGTAGTTCATTTAGCACATTTTTCCTGACTTCTAGGACTTGTTTATAATTTAGCGATGTATTGAACACATTATTATCAAATTGTTTGCTCTTTAATAATTCGGTTCGAACTTTGTAGTCTGAATAAAGGTTATTAGCTACAATCTTGCCATTAAATTTATGCGTGATAAAAATATTGTCACGTCTATTTAGATAGTCTAGTATCTCTACATAATGGGTGCTAAAAATCAGTTGAGCGCCTTTAGAATTGATTTTGCTATCATTAAATAAAAACAAAAGATTGAAAACTAGATTTTTTTGGAAGGAGTTTTCTATTTCATCAACGATGAATGTCTTGCCATATTTTAACGCGTTGATGCAGCGGATAAATAGTTCAACGCCCCTAAAAGTACCGCTAGATAAAATCGATAATAGTTCAATAGATGATAATGTTTGTTCTTTCTCATTCATCCTTTTGAAACATACATAATCATTATTGTTATATATAATATATTCTATGCTTTCATCCAATAATTTTATGATCGATGAAACAAGATTCTTGTCGCAGCTATTTAAGCTAGTAAAAAAGGTATTTCTTACAATTGTTTCATTAAAGTTCGCTATATTGTTATTATTGAAGTCATCGACGATTACATTGTTGTTTGTGATTTTTATAATCGCAGATGTATCTTTTAAAGATGCATTGAATATTTCGCTTACATCTTCACCTTGAGTTTCGATTAACTCAATATTTCTAATCCCTCTAATCTTATCGTATTTTAATCTTAGAAGCCTTTCGTTCAAGATAGGAGAATATATGTTCACCGATGATAAATTAATATCATTTATTCTACCAACACCAAATCGATAGCTATATAAATAACCATCTAAATAGAATAGCGTTTTTATCGTTATTTCGTCTTTGTTAAATTCTCTATTAATGTATTCCCATCTACCAGTTTGTAAGAACATTAAAACCTTTAATATCAAGGATAATACACTGGATTTCCCAGAAGAATTGCTACCGACAAACGCTAAACTCCTAAAAACATATAAGCCTTTATCAAGTTCAATCAGTTCTTTTTCCTTATCTTCTTGATAAACCCTAGTTTTAGACATGAGATCAAGTTTGAAATTATCATCGAGCATTTTGAAGCCATCAGCTTCGATTTTAAGTAAACTTAGCATGACAATAATCCTCCTCTGTTGATTTAATCATATAATAAGGCGATGGATAAAATCAACGTTCAAACACTTTTTTTGTTTTAATAATATATGATTGCCATTGCTTCTTTGCGATTTGTGTTAGAATAAAATACAATTTGGGATAATAAATTGATCCAAGTAATTATTAGAAAAAATCAGAGTGTTTCATTACTAAACATCTCGTATCTAGATATGAGATTTGACTCTCCTCAGTTTCAAAAACCTCCATTGATACGCGATTGAATATTTGGGGGAACCATTAGATTCCATTCTTTATTAAGAATCACTTTTTTGAATTCATCTTTTATGAGGTAGTTTACCTTCCTTGTTAGATGTGATTTACATTTATCAAAGAAATCTTGGTCGAGGTTGATTCGATCGTTAAATATTTCGAGCAAATACCCGACTTTTTGGTATAAAAACATTTTATCATAATCATCTAGAGCCTCGATCAATTTATCTTTATCCAAATATCTTATTTGCTCGAGGGCATTCAATACTTCTTCTATACCTCCAGCAAAAGATATCTCATCGATGCAGTCCACGATCGTTTTCTCAAGCGATGTAACTCTTATTCCTTCGCTGACAACGTCATTTATTAGCGTTATGCTTTTAACAGGTTTATATATAAACTCACAATCATTGAAAGTGAAATTATTGAATTTAGTAAGACTTCCAACCGTTACATCATTAAAAACCTGGTTCGCTATTCCGTAATATTCAAGTGCCGAATGAAAACAAATAAAGGAAGTATCTGAGATATTGCTTGCGATTTCAAATTTTGTTGAATATATATCATTCGTGGACGGATCGACTAAGGCATAGAGATTGTTACGTATTTTTATATACGTTCTTGTTTTTAACTTATTCGCAATCCAATTTGAATACTGCTTCTCGCATTTAAATTGGTCTATAACTTTTTCTTTTGTTATTATCTTAGGCAATATATCCATATAGGACCTCTTCTCTTACCAATATTATGCCAAAACACTTATAAAAACAAGTATTTTAAGTCAATTTCGGTATTACTTCTCGATAATTAACAGGTCTCTTACAATCGCAAAATAGAGAAATAATCTGATTTCATTGATGTTTATAAACCACTTACAGTTATTTATTCATTGATATTTATTAGAAAAGCGTATAAATTAAGCATATAAAAAATTGGAAAAGCGTAATTTTTTGAATATAATATAATTGGAAAAACGGAGGAGCATATACATGTTTAGAAAGATTTCTAAGTATATTGAAGAATATTTAACTGGTAATGAAGAGAAGATATTATGCATAAATGGCGCTAGACAAGTTGGCAAATCATACATAATCAGGGAATTAGCAAAAAAGCACTTCGAAAATTATGTCGAAGTTAATATGGCCAAAGACAAAGTTGGCGACAAATTGTTTGAAAATGTAAGGACACTTGATTCATTTTATCTTGAACTTAGTGTCTTTGCCGGCGATAGAGTAAAGGAGCGGGAAAATACAATAATTTTCATCGATGAAATACAAGAATATCCGGAATTATTAACATTGTTAAAACATTTAAGAGAAGATAATAAATATAAATACATTTGTAGCGGCTCAGAACTCGGTATCGCCCTATCAAAAACAACCTTAATTCCCATGGGTTCAATAATTGAAAAGAAAATGTATCCAATGGATTTTGAAGAATTTCTAATCGCAAATGGTGTTGGTGAGTTAGCCATCAATCATTTAAGACAATCATTTATCGAAGGAAAATCGCTCGATGAAAATTTGCATAATAAAATATTGTATTTATTTAAAACATACCTCTATGTCGGAGGGATGCCCGAGGCGGTAAAATCTTTTATTGAAACAAAAAATATTTTTAAGATTAGAGAGGTGCAAAATAACATTATTGACTATTATGCTCTGGATGCATCCAAATATGACAAAGAGAATAAATTAAAAATCAAAAGGATTTATGAAATGATTCCTTCAAATATCGAAAATAAGGTAAAAAGAATTCAATATAAAAAAATCGAAAATATTGATGACGTGAGATACAGTAGATACATCGAGGAATTCGATTATCTCATCTCTTCAGGCGTTGCCTTAGACGCTAAAGCAATAAGCGAGCCTAAGTTTCCTTTACTCCAATCTAGTAGCAAGAGTCTTATCAAACTATATATGAATGATGTCGGTTTATTAACTAGCAAATTATATAAAAATAACATCAACGCTATCTTAAATGATGAGACAGGGATAAATTTAGGCGCGGTTTATGAAACCGCTGTCGCTCAAGAGTTGCAGGCGCATTCCCACACTTTGTATTATTACGATCGGAAAAAGGTTGGCGAGGTCGATTATTTAATTGATGATTATGAATCACTAAATGTTTTGCCGATCGAAATTAAATCTGGAAAAGATTATACGAATTTCCGAGCCTTGCCAAAGATATTAGCTGACCAAAATTATAAGATGAGTAAGGGTTATGTATTTAGCAATAATAGGACGATTAAAAAGGATGGTAAAATCACATATTATCCAATTTATTTTGTCATGTTTTTATAGAAGTAGATTTCTATATCTAGAATGAAAACTATATCAATCTAAATACATCAATAAGTAGTCATTAAATGAAGATATAAATTTATCTTCTTGACCATCGAGTTCTAATTCGAGGAAATGATATTCGAGTTGATGATGCTTGCTATTAACATAAGATGAATTGCTGCTAGGGAATAATAAGAATAAAGCATCGACAATCTTTGGCATAAAGAAGGGATTATCATCATTACAATATCGGAAGGATAGATAGTCTCTAATCGTTCGCTCATATTTACCATTTTCAATATCTTGCTCAACGTAATGAATCTTTCGACATTTGGCATCTAAGACAAGAAACAATACGGGTATATCGCCCTTTTTAAGCGTCAAGAAGAAGTCAGGAGAGGTGTGATGGAGATTCTCATTTAAATAATAAATCTCGTTGCGTTTAACAACGGAGACATCTTTAGCTTCGATGTTATAGGATAATTCAAAGATATAATCATCTTTTCTATAACGCTTAACATAGTGAGCATAATCAATATCTTCATCGATATATTCAAAGCCTAATTCGTTAATAGATGCATCGATAGACAATAGACAATAGGCTTCAAAGAGTTTAGATGTTTGTTTGATAGATGAACTGAGCATTGAATTAAGCGATTGAGTAGAACATAAATTCGCTGATTGATATAAGGGAAGATATAAATGTCTTTCGATATTTAGATATGTTGGATGATGGATGATTGAATTGACGCGAATATTCGATGGTTTGACATCAATGAATGCTTCTGAGTTAACTATTTTATTGATATAACCATCGATATATTTAAAAGTGGCTAGGCATTCATCTAATAATGTTTGCTTTTTATTAAGCGCCTCGATTTGATAATTCGTATGCGCCTTCCTTGTTGAAGCATCACTAGATTTAGCTAATATCTTGTTAAGCCTATTAGTTATCGCTTCTTTTTCAATGAGTACTTTTTCCTTGAGCTCATTTAATTTAATTGACGCGTAGATGAGCATATATAACAAATATCTATTGAGCGAAAAATCGGTGTATTGAATCATCGTTGAATTGTAATATCCATCGCTTTTCATTAAGCGGATATTTTTAACGATAGTTCGAGCATTTTGCTTTTTTAGCTCGTTATCAAGTCTAGCTATCTTCTTATCTTTTTTTAGGGGATTAAAATATAGCGAATTAAGCGAATATAATACGGATGACTTATGAGCTAATAAATTAGCAATTGTCACATAAAATGAACGATATGATGCTCCGTTTATTCGATTCTTGCTTATATATAAAGGTCGATCATCATAAAGAAGATTTTCATCATACCTAGATATTGAAGAAATCATCGTTTTATATAGTCGATCATCATTGATTAAAGATTGGACGATCTTATAAAGCTTAAGATACGACTTTTTAGATTGCTTATCGTAGATGCGTATTCGATATTCTAAGGGAGGAAAGGGATGGTCATTACTATTAAGCGTTATTTTTTCACTATAGGTTATTAACCTTTCTTTTCCATCATCTAAGTCCTCGATATAGATATCGTAATTAAGACTATTATTGATGAGATAGGCATCATCGTATTCTTTGATTACAAAGATGACATTTTGCTTTAAGCACTTATTTATATCGATGATGGTTGTTGCGTTTCCTTCATATTTAGAAGTTATTAATAGAAGTTCATCGCGTGAAACCATATTTATTTATCTCGCTACTTTTTAATTCGATTAATTGACGGCTCTTTTTAAAGTCGCTCACTTCATTATGGGCGTTAATCACGCTTAATAGACCTCTTGAGTCATCATCGCTAAAGATATCATCAAGTTCTTCTTTTGAGCCTTTTATCTTCTTGATGACGATTTGTGAGAGGACAAAGTCAATCGCATCATTATCAGAGAGAATGTTCTTCGCATTTTTAATGCATAGAGCCATCTTATTTAAACTTCTAAACGATATTCCTTTACCATAGGAGGAATTGATTAATAGATTGTTCACATCATCGATAAGAGAGAATTGCGACTCAGAGAAAGCATTCGCTGGATTATCAATCTTATTGACCGCGGTTGCAAAACGGCTATAGCTAACTTCTGGATATATCTCACTACTCGCGCTTCCCATATCTTTAAGCTTACTAAATGATGGAGATGCAAGATTGATAACAATCGCTCTATCGAGGAGCCTATCAGATATTTGCTTTGTCGTCTCATCGATGTTAACCGTGCCGATGAAGATGACGTTTTCCCCTATGTTAATTGAACTAGGATAACGTTCACTATTTTTAACATTTAAAGTCGATGAATATAACTTCAATGTTCTTGAATCGCTATCTTGTTCAAGAAGGGAGATAAACGGAGCAAACCAATATTCAATTTGTGAGAGATTCATCTCGTCAAAGACGACGATATGTATTTTGTCTTTATGCTCATTCGCGTCGATGAGAAAACTGACTAAACCCGTTTGCGATTCGATGAATTCAGCATTGTTCTCTTCATCGTTATTTAATGGCTTAATATAACCTAACACATCTTCAGGTTCTAAAAACGATGGGCTAATAGGAACAAATAATAAGGTGTTACGCGCTTCATTAAGTCCTAACGTATTCGCATAGACCATCGGAAGTTTTGTTTTACCAATGCCAGAAAGCCCAGCGAGGATGACTAGACTTGATGATTTAACCGCGATATGGAATTGACGGAGGTCATCTTCTGTATAGTATAGATTCCTCGATTTAGCGTTTTCATAGACATTGCTAATGAATTCTTCTTCATCAAAGGCAACATCTTTCTTCCCTGAGCTTTGGATGAACATGATGTTTTTAACATATAAGTCACTAGTCATCTTATCGATGTTAGGGGTGTAGATATATCGATCAGAATTATCTGAGTCAATCTTTAAATCGAGTTTCCTAAATGGTTCATGTCCCCTTTTTGGATTAGGTTTCCAAACGTTATATTTGCCATTTACACTTCTCCCTTTGGGGATGTAGTTAATCTCATATATAGAGTCTTTAACAAATATGTATTTTAATGCTGATGATAATGTTGAAGGATAATTATCGACAACTAAATCTTCATATCGACTTAATTTAGCTTCAAATTCCTTCTTTGAGGCATCATAGAAGGGAACAAATGATGAATTAGAGAAGTCGCGATATTCAACGGGTTTACAAAGTAGTCTGGCATTGAGTTTATATTTATCATCAGTCTCATAGAAGTAAGGTACATAGAATAATAATTTCTTACAAAACGCGTTATATAAGCATTTATATTTCTCATCCGCGTTCATATATTGATAATAATCGGCATCATCGCTTTTAAGCACCATCCTTAAAACTTCAGGATATAGATAGAGAACGCATGTTGAATATTCACCGCGATAGTCGACATGTTTAAGGAAATCATCGCGGTCAATCTTCTCATTATCTCCTAAGATAGGAATGATCGGAGTGACAATTATCCAGTTTTTATCAATTTGAATGCC
>CAVILR010000043.1:0-7385 GCA_963643725.1 Lachnospiraceae bacterium
CGCATAATTAAATAATTATCAAGTTCAAGGAAAAAGACAAGAACAAAAAATAATTTCCTATGGAAATTTATGGTTAAAAAGTATTTGCTATGTGATAATTGTAAATATGAAGAAAGCGTTACAAAAAATATTCAATAGCAGAGTATTAGTCATCTTTTTTCTTTTCCTTGAACTATTGGTCTTTATTTTCGCCGCGGTTTTCTTTTTGGAATATCTTGCAGAAATTCACACGATATTATCCATTATCGCCGTCATGGTGGCGATGTTTGTTTTTAATTCGCGTTGCAATTCATCTTATAAGATTTCTTGGCTATGCTTTTTAGTCATCGCGCCGGTCCTTGGCTCATTTTGTTATATATTCTTCGCCAATAAAAAATTTACTAAAAGAGAGACGAGAAAATATCGCCCAACCTATGAGGCGTTAAAAATCGCCAATGCCTCAAAAGAGGGAAAGAACGCTCTCTATCAAATAAATAAAGATAAAGACCCAGATGCTTATTATTTCGGCAAATATTTAAATGATTATTCTAATACGGGCATCTATAAAAATAGCGAAGTGACTTATTATCCTTGGGGTGAATTAGCTTTCAAAGCGATGCTAGAAGAGCTAAATAAAGCAAAACATTACATTTTCTTAGAATATTTCATTATTGC
This sequence comes from Lachnospiraceae bacterium, assembly GCA_963643725.1. GTDB lineage: Bacteria > Bacillota_I > Bacilli_A > RFN20 > CAG-826 > Fiminaster. Next base: position 655 of record CAVILR010000043.1, read on the forward strand.
GGAAGGCAGAATGTGGAGCGAAATCTTAGATATTTTAATTCGTAAAGTCGGTGAAGGGGTCGATGTTAGACTAATGTATGATGACTTAGGCTCATTATCGACATTATCAGCGAATTATTACAAGAAAATGAATAAATTAGGCATTAAATGTATTGCTACAAATCGTGTGCGAGCTTATTTTGATATCAGAATGAACAATCGAGATCATCGAAAGATATTAGTCATAGATGGTCATACAGGATTTACCGGAGGGATTAATATTGCCGATGAATATATCAACGAAAAGATACGTTTTGGCAAATGGAAAGATAACGCGATTATGATCAAAGGTGATGCCGTATTTGCTTTAACCGCTCTTTTCCTTTCTCATTGGACTACGCTAGATAAGAAAAATCCTCTAATCAAAGATTATTCATCATATTTGCCAAGTGTCTATAGTAGTGAAATGACTAAACGCGTTCATAGCGATGGTCTTGTCGCCCCTTATGGCTCGATTCCTTTTACCTATGAAACAGTAGGGGAAAACGTGTATTTATCTTTGATTGCAAAAGCTCGTAAATATATTTATATAACAACACCATATCTAATCATGGATGAGCAACTTAATAACGCGCTTAAACTCGCAGCAAAATCTGGTGTTCAAATACATCTATTAACTCCACATATTCCCGATAAGAAGACAGTTTTTGAATTGACGAGAAGCTATTATAAAGATTTAGTTGAAGCCGGCGTTAACGTCTATGAATATACGCCAGGATTTGTTCATGCAAAAACATTCTTAGTTGATGGAGTTATGGCAACAGTAGGAACGATTAACCTCGACTATCGAAGTTTATTTTTGCATATGGAAAATGGCTGCTTTTTATATAAATGTTCGTGCATTAAAGATATTGAAAAAGATATGATAGAAACCTTTTCAAATAGTCGACAAATCACTAAGGAAATGGTCGCTTCTTCACCTTTAAGCAAAAGGCTATATCGAGCATTATTAAAGATATTCTCCTCGGCAATGTGATATGAATTTAACGCATTATATCAATACATTTGGCAATAAAACATTTAAACAAAGACCTTTTAACGATGTCGACGCCCTCATCATGTCACAGCTATCTTATTTAAATTTTGATTTAGTCGCACCATCTATCAACGATAAAAATTTACCACCTATTTACATTAAAGATTTGCCATTAAACAGAATAAAAGAGTTAGTCTCAAATGAATTAACTTCAAGACAAAATGGACCTTTTCTTCTTGCTCTTATTACAAGCGTTCGCTATAAAAACATCGGCATTCAATACGTTTTAAATGAAAAAGACTACGTAAACGAAAAGCAAATATTCGCGATTACCTTACTCCTTCCAACTGGTGAACATTTTATCTCCTATCGAGGGACAGATTTATCGCTTGTCGGTTGGAAAGAAGATTTAAAAATGTCCTATGTTAGTCGCGTTCCCGCTCAAGAAGTAGCGATTAATTATTTAGATAAAGTGACATCTTTATTTTCTGGCTCTTATTATATTGGAGGACATTCAAAGGGAGGAAATCTTTCCTTCTATGCCGCGTTAAGTCAAAATAAGGAGCAAATCGATAGGACATTAAAGGCATATTCATTTGATGGACAAGGATTTTATAGCAATAATTTGTTTGAAAATGAACACTTTGAACTAATCAAAGCAAAATTAGTTAAAATCGTTCCAAAATATTGTGTTGTTGGCATCATGCTTAATGATATTAAAAACATTAAAGTGGTCGACGCTACTTCACTCGGCATATTTCAACACAATCCCCATAATTGGATAATCGATAGCAAAACTGGAGATTTTAAATACATTAAACGCCGTTCTAAGCAAAGCTATATTAACGAACTAGCGGTTCATAATTGGGTTGAATCGCTCAACAAAGAAGAAACGATTTTAATTGTCGATGTCATTTTCGATTATTTAGGTGAACTACATTTGTCGCTTACATCTTTAATAGAAAAATTGCCGAGAACAATTGCTAATTTCTTTCGTGTTCATCGCCAATTTTCCGATTTACAAAAGAAAAAAATATCTAGTATTTATAAACGATTATTTTATTATTATAGAAAAGCTCATTTATTTTATAATAGTAAAGAAGGAAAACGCGTTTTATCACAACAAATAAAGGAGAAAAAAGATGCTTGAATTCCGTTATGATACTCAACTTCTCATCGAAGGAAAAGATCTCGATGAGGATAAAATCAATGAATATATTACCAATAACCTAAAAGGTGATTGCCTTTTAGCGGTTGGTGATAGCGAACTCATTAAAATTCATTTCCATACAAATGAACCTTGGGAATTATTAAAATATTGCGCCTCACTAGGCGAGATATTTGATATTGTCGTCGAAGATATGGACCGTCAAAGTCGCGGTTTACACGGATAACACCATATAATTTAATTGAAATTAAGGTATGTAAGGGTTTACATTCCTTTTTGAGGTTGTGATTATTTTATTTATCATTATAATGATATTAACTTAATATAAACGGAGGACGTTATGGCTCATCTTCAAGCACATGCGCGTCAACAAATCGAAGAAATTGTTGAACGTTATAAGAATGAAAAAACTCCTTTAATGATGATTCTAGAAACCATCCAATCGGAATATGGTTATATTCCTTTGGAAGTTCAAGAATTAGTGTCTTCATTAACAGGTATACCAGTTGCAGAAATCTATGGTGTTGTCACTTTTTATTCTTTCTTTTCACTTAAACCAAAAGGCAAATATGTCATCGGCATCTGCCTAGGAACAGCTTGTTATGTTAAAGGTTCACAACAAGTTATGGATAAATTCTCGGAAGTTTTAGGTATTAAACCTGGCGAAACAACCGAAGACGGATTATTTACATTAGACGCTCTTCGATGTATCGGAGCCTGTGGTATTGCTCCAGCAATTTCAATTAATGGCAAGGTTTATCCAAAAGTCGATCCGAATAAAGTCATCCAAATTGTCAAAGAATATCACGATTTAGAAGAAGGCGGGGTTAACTAATGATGGAAAAAATTAAAACTGAACAACAATTGGTTGATAAAATTTCACATTGTTCATCTTGCTTAGAAGCTAAATTTAACGGCAATGATGGTAAAAAACATTTAGTTGTATGCGGTGGAACGGGTTGCGTTTCTTCCCATTCAAATGAAATACTTGCCCGTTTAGAAGAACTCATTAAAGAAAAACATTTAGAAGACGTGGCAACTGTCAATCGCGTCGGTTGTTTTGGCTTTTGCTCGCAAGGTCCATTTGTCAAAATCTTCCCTGATGATCGATTGTATCGCGCGGTTAAAGTAGCCGATGCTGAACGCATTATTGAAGAAGATATCATCGGAGGAAAATGTATAAGCGATTTGCTATATGAAGATCCTTCAACTCATGAAAAAGTTGAGCGTCAAGATGATATCAATTTCTATAAGAAACAAATACGTATCGCCTTAAATGGCTGTTCGATGATCAATCCAGAAAGTCTTGATGAAGCTTTTGGTAATGGCGCGTTTAAAGGACTACTTAGAGCCTTAAAAATGAGTCAACAACAAGTAGTTGATGAAATATTAAATAGCGGACTTCGCGGCCGCGGCGGTGCGGGCTTTCCAACCGGAAGAAAATGGCAGTTCGCTCTAAATCAAAATAGTGAAGAAAAATATGTCGTCTGTAATGGCGATGAAGGCGACCCAGGCGCATTTATGGACCGTTCTATCCTCGAAGGTAACCCAGTTGGCGTTATCGAAGGTATGATGATCGCTGGCTACGCAATCGGGGCGAAAAATGGCTATTTCTACGTTCGTGCCGAATACCCAATCGCTGTTGAAAGACTAAGAATTGCTATAAAAGAACTCGAAGAAATCGGACTTTTAGGCGACAACATCTTCGGAAGTGGATTCTCCTTTAGATGTCATATTCGCTTAGGTGCAGGGGCATTCGTCTGCGGTGAAGAGACCGCATTATTAAATTCGATTGAAGGCAAACGAGGTATGCCTCGTCCTCGACCTCCTTTTCCAGCGGTTAAAGGCTTATGGGGGAAACCAACGATTATCAATAACGTTGAAACATTAGCAGACGTCTCTTGGATTATGTCTCATGGCGCGGATAAATTCGCTTCAATCGGCACCGAAAAATCCAAAGGAACTAAAGTTTTTGCTCTCGGAGGCAAAGTCAATAATGTCGGCTTAGTCGAAGTGCCGATGGGAACGACTTTACGAGAATTAATTTTTGATATCGGCGGAGGAATTCCTCACGATAAGAAATTTAAAGCCATCCAAACTGGTGGTCCATCAGGAGGATGTCTAACCGAAAAAGACTTAGATGTCGAAATTGATTTTGACTCACTTGTCGCCCGCGGTTCAATGATGGGCTCAGGTGGGGCGATTGTCATGGACGAAGATAACTGCATGGTCGATGTCGCCAAATTCTATATGGAATTTATTTGCGATGAATCATGTGGAAAATGTTCGCCATGTCGAATCGGTACGAAAAGAATGCTAGAAATTCTCACCAAAATTACCAAAGGTAAAGGTGAGGAAAGCGATCTAGATGCTTTACAAGAATTAGCCAATACAACTAAGACTAATTCCTTATGTGCATTAGGACAAACATCAGCAAATCCAATTCTTTCAACGATGAAGAATTTCCCTGAGGAATATATTGCTCACGTTAAAGAACACACCTGTCCTGCCCACGTATGCAAGGCGATGTTAACTTATGTTATCGATCCGAATAAATGTAAAAAATGTTCGTTATGCGCGAGGAATTGTCCGGTTAGTGCGATCAGTGGTGAAGTTGGTAAAACGCCATTTGTTATCGACCAAAATAAATGTATTAAATGTGGACTATGCTTTACAAGTTCCTGCCATTTCGGCGCGGTTATGAAGAAATAGGAGAATTGTTATGGCTTTAATAAATATTAAAATTGAAGGTAAATCTTACCAAGTCGATGATTCGCTTACCGTTTTACAAGCGTGTAGGAAATGTGGCTATAACATTCCGACATTATGTTCGTTCAAAGATGGCGAATGCTCTTTAGCAAGTTGCCGTGTCTGCTTAGTCGAAGTTAAAGGAGCGCGTGGCTTAGTCGCTTCTTGTGCCTATCCAGTTAACGAAGGTATGGAAATTATCATATCCTCGCCAAAGGCGATGAACGCTAGAAGGGAAAGTGTTGAATTAATCCTTTCAAATCACCATAAAAATTGTTTACAATGCGATAAAAATGGTCATTGCGAATTATTAGAAGTTTCTAAATTAGTCGGCGCGAGAGACAATAAATTCTTAGGTGAATATTCGCCAAGAACTATCGATACATTAGCGCCTGGCCTCGTTAGAGATAGCGGAAAATGTATTTTATGTGGTCGATGCATTGAAACGTGCAAAAAGTTACAAGGTATTGGCGTTTTAGGGTTTGAGAATCGTGGCTTTAAAGTATCGGTTGCTCCAAGCCAAAATCGTAGTTTCGCTTTAAGTCCATGCATTCAATGCGGACAATGCGTGCTCGTATGTCCAACAGCTGCGTTAATGGAGCATAGCGAAATTGATAACGTCGATAAAGCGATGAAGGAAGGCAAATTAGTCGTTTGCCAAGTCGCTCCAGCTGTTAGAGCTGCGATCGCTGAAGAATTTGGCGAAAAAATCGGAACTAATGGAACAAATAAGATGATAGCCGCTTTACATCGCTTAGGCTTTTATCGCGTATTCGATGTCAACTTCGGTGCCGATTTAACAATAATGGAAGAAGCATCTGAACTTCTTGAACGCATCAATAATAAAGGCGTATTGCCACAGATTACCTCATGTTCACCTGGATGGATTAATTATTTAGAATATTTCTATCCTGAACTTATTCCTCATCTATCGACGTGTAAATCTCCTCATCAAATGCAAGGAGCGATTACTAAATCATATTTTGCCAAAGTTCATAATCTTGATCCGAAAGATTTATACGTTGTCTCGATTATGCCTTGTACGGCGAAAAAATATGAAAAATCGCGACCGGAAATGGAATGCGATGGAATTAGAGATGTCGATGCCGTCTTAACTACACGAGAAATCGCTAAAATGATTAAGCGTAGCGGAATTAACTGGAACAGACTACCAACTAATGAACAATTTGACCAAGATTTATTAGGACAATATAGCGGTGCTGGCGTTATCTTCGGTGTCACCGGAGGCGTCATGGAAGCGGCTTTAAGAACGGCATATCATGAACTCACTAATAAAGAATACGGACAAATTGTCTTTGATTCATTAAGAGGCCTAAAGGGTATTCGCGAAGCTTCAGTTGATATCAATGGAAATATAGTAAAAGTTGCGATCGCCTCAGGCATGAGAAACGCAAAAGTGCTTCTTGAAGAAATCAAAAGCGGTACATCTCCTTACGCATTTATTGAAATTATGGGATGTCCTGGAGGCTGCATCAATGGCGGTGGTCAACCATATGTTAAACCGTTATTTTTACCTAATGAAGATGATGATATATTAGAAACATATAGAAGTAAGCGCGCGAGCGTGTTATATAGCGAAGATGAAAGACAAACAATTCGTCAATCGCATAATAACCCAGATATCATTAAATTATATAAAGATTTCTTAGGTAAACCTCTTAGCGAATTATCCGAAAAATTGCTCCATACGCATTATAATGATCATCGTGAGCAATTCCCGTCGCTTAAGAAATAAAACGAATAAAAGCTGCGAAATAATCGCAGTTTTTTATTACAAAA
>CAVILR010000044.1:0-7110 GCA_963643725.1 Lachnospiraceae bacterium
TCCTTCAATCTCTACATAGATGTCACTTTGAAGGCAGGTGACTCGTTGGCTTAACGCGAGCTTGCGTGCATTCTTTTCACATAATGTAAGCGCACGCGTATTGACATCGGAACAAGTGAGTTCTAACTGGGGGTTAAAGTAGGCTAGAGTTAAGCCAATCGGGCCAATCCCACAGCCGATGTCGAGCATCTTTCCTTTGAATGAGTTAGGGAGAAGCGTCTCGATGAGAAGCTTGCTCCCATAATCTAATTCATTTTTGGAAAAGACACCTACGTCTGAATCGAGTTCAAACGTTTTCCCATTAATTGTATAAGTGACCAAACGAGGTTTATTAGCCAAGTTAGCATCATTTATAAAATAATGAGAGGCATTCATTTAAGTTATTTAATTTCAACTTCTGCGCCAGCGGCAACAAGAGCTTTCTTGTGCTCTTCAGCTTCAACTGGTGAAATCTTTTCTTTGATGTTGCAAGGTGCAGTATCAACGAGCTTCTTAGCATCCATGAGGCCTAAACCTGTGATTGCTTGGACAGCTTTGATGACGGCAACTTTAGCAGCGCCACAGCTCTTTAAGACTAAAGTAACTTCGGCTGGGCCGGCTTTAGCTTCTTCTTCGGCTGGAGCAGCAGCAACTGTCGCAACAGGCGCCGCGGCTGTAACACCGAATTCTTCTTCAACAGCTTTGACTAAGTCATTGATTTCAAGAACAGTCATTTCCTTTAAGGAAGCGATGATTTCTTCTTTTGTTAGTTTTGCCATAATAATTTCCTCCTAATTAGGCATTTGTTTTGCTATCCGCTACTGCTTTGACTGTGCAAGCAAAACTGCGGATAGGTGCTTGCAAGCACGATAAGAACATGGCGATTAAGCCTTCGCGGTTTGGTAATTTTGCGACTTCTTTAAGTCCATCAGCATTGACGAACTTACCTTCGACAAATCCCGCCTTGATGACGAGTTTGTCATTTTTCTTAGCGAACTTAACAAGCTCTTTTGGCATGCCTGTTGCATCGCTAGAGAAGATATAAGCGTTACTACCAGTGAGGTATTCGTCTAATTCTTTGTGTCCAAGATTATCGCTTGCAATGCGAACGAGAGTGTTCTTGTAGACACCGAATGAGGCGTTCACCGCTTTTAAAGACTTTCGAAGACCATTTAAGTCGGCAACTGTAAGTCCACGATATTCAACAACCGCCATCGATTGAGCTTCTTTGAAAGCTGTCTCAATTGAACTAACAATCGCTTTTTTGGAATCGAGAGTTTTTTGATTCATTGTTCTACCTCCTTTGTAAATTGTATTGGAGAGTATCAATATACTTGGGATTTACCTAGGCAACATTATTAAGCCCCGTGGCCGTTGCTGTCTTTGGTATATTGTGCTCTATTACATCCCTTCAAAAGTGAAACGGATGCTCGGGCCCATAGTTGTATGGACAACTGCGGATTTGATGTAGCTTCCCTTAACTGCAGCTGGACGAACTTTGATGACCGTCGAAGTTAATGCTTTTAAGTTATCTACGAGATCTTCGGTTTTGAAGCTGACGCGACCGATGGTGAGAGCCATATTCGCATCTTTATCAAGGCGATATTCAACTTTACCAAGTTTAATTTCCTTGATGGCTTTTGCGATATCGACGGCAACTGTGCCAGTCTTTGGGTTAGGCATCAAGCCTTTTGGACCGAGAAGACGACCCATCTTACCGAGTTCGCCCATCATTTCTGGTGTGGCGACGATGACATCGAAATCAAACCAATTCTCTTTTTGGATTTTTTCGAGCAAGTCCTTGCCCCCGGCATAATCCGCGCCGGCATTCTTTGCATCATCAACTTTTGTAGTGATAGCACAAATCTTTTTTGTCTTACCATTGCCATGAGGTAGGATGAGTGTTCCTCTAACCTGTTGGTCAGCTTTGGTGGTGTCCACATTTAAGTGAAGCGAGACATCGACTGTGGCATCAAATTTAACTGTTGATGTTTTCTTGACTAGTTCACAAGCCTCCTCAAGGGAATAAACCTTACCGGCTTCAACAAGTTCAAGTGCTTTCTTATAATTCTTGGAAAGTTTCATAATTACTTGTCAACCGCGATTCCCATGTTGCGTGCGCTTCCCTCAACGATTTTCATCGCTGCTTCAACGTTGTCGCAATTTAAGTCAGGCATTTTGTATTCAGCAATTTCTTTAAGTTGTGCGGTGCTAATATGGCCAACGATAGTTTTAGGATTCGCTGAACCTTTTTTAATACCCGCGGCTTTTAGAAGTAAGCCAGCAACTGGAGAAGTTTTGATTACAAAATCATGTGACTTGTCTTCATAAGCTGTGATGATAACAGGAACGATTTCACCACGACGATCAGCTGTCTTTGCGTTGAAGTCCGTGCAGAACTTAGGCATGATGACACCGGCTGAAGCGAGTTTTGGTCCTGGTTTAGCTTCGCCACCAGGGAGTTCCATCTTCACAACTTTGACGATTTTTTTACTCACGTGACATTTCCTCCTTCTTTTAAGTTTTGTCCGTGTTGTGGTATTATTGAGCCAAATCAAGCTCTTCCACAAGACGATTTACACATGTGCGATTGCACGCTCATCCCGTGAAATCGATATATGCGAAAGTGATTTTATCAAATTATGCGCACGTATACAAGGGTTATTTTTTAATTTTGAGACAAGAGTAAAATTACAACTTTGTTGTAAATCATTCATGAACTTCACAAAAGAAAAAGGGGCGAACCCCTAATCTTGTTATTTGTTTAATTAAACTTTTCGATAGATGAGCAAAAGCGAATTTAAGGTCATTAAGACGGTCAATCCAGTATCTGCGAGCATCGCAATCATCATCGCGTTACTGCCTAGTACCTTAGTCATCAATAAAATGATGACGGTGAGCTTAACAGCGAGTGAAAAGACGATGTTAAAGATAGCGACCAATCGAGTCTTTTTAGCGATGACAATCGCATCATAAATCTTCAAAGGATGATCCTGCATGATGACAACATCAGCATTTTCAACGGCGACATCGCTACCGATTCCGCCCATCGCAAATCCGACATCCGCGCGAATTATTGATGGCGTATCATTAATGCCGTCCCCGGCAAAAGCAACAAGTTTTTTGCTCTTATTTTTCTCAATTTCTTCCTCGACAAATTTAGTCTTATCTTGCGGCAATAATTTGGCGTGGTAATAACGAATTCCAACCTCGTTAGCGACATATTCAACAGTCGATAATTTATCCCCGGAAAGTAAAACTGTTTTGATGCCCAATCCATCAAGTTTTTTAATCAATTCTTTAGCCTTATTTCGAATGACATCTTGTAGTAAAACATAGCCGATATATTTTCCATCTTTTGCCACATAAATAACTGTTCCCGCAGCATCGATATCAGGAGAGGAAATGTTATATTTTGCCAGCAATTCTTGGTTACCTGCAAGGATAATTTGCCCTTGATATTTAGTCTTTGTACCTAGTCCAGCAATCTCTTCATAATCTTCTTGTTGAAGAGCTAATTCAGATACGTTTTGATGAAGGATAATCGCTTTAGCAATCGGGTGATTTGAACGCGATTCAGCGCATAATAATGCGTGCATAACTTCTTCTTCGCTCACGCCATTAGTGATGACTTCTTTAACCTCAAAATTGCCATATGTCAAAGTACCTGTTTTATCCAAAAATAAAACGCCGATATTGCATAGTGAGTCGAGATAATTTGCTCCCTTGATGACGACGCCGCGCTTACTAGCCAACCCGATCCCAGCAAAATAAGCGAGAGGAACGGAGATAACAATCGCGCATGGGCAAGAGACAACTAAGATAGCTAAGCCATAGAAAAGTGAAGTTGCCCAATCGCCCGAAACTAACCCGGAGATAATGCCAAATAAAATGCCTAATGCAAAGACACAAGGTGTATAAATCTTGGCGAATTTATCGATGAATTTTTCGACCTTGGCTTTTCGTTCACCACTCGATTCAACGAGTTCAAGAATCTTCGAAATTGTCGAATCAGAAAATACCTTATTAATGCGAATTGTAATTGAACCAGTTCTTAAAATTGAACCGCTTAAGGCGTTTGAGCCGATAAGAGCATCAACTGGCATTGGCTCACCTGTTAATGAGGACATATCCAAAGTTCCTTGGCCATCGATAATCTCTCCATCAGCAGGAATAATTTCACCGATACGAACAATAATAACATCGCCGATTTTAAGCGTCTCAGGTTTGACTTGAACGATCTTATCATCGCATACCAGATTGGCGGTATCTGCGCGTAAATCGATAGCTTTTGAAATCGCTGCCTTAGATTTGCCCGTGGCAATTGCTTCGATTAATTCGCCTATTTGATAAAGAATAACCACCATCGCACCTTCGTGCATCTCGATATCGAATCCGTTCTCGGATTTCATTTTCAAAACTTCAAAATGCGTAAGGAATGCTAAAACAAAAACGCCGACACAAGAGATGGTTAAAAGTAAATTCATATCGATAGGATTTCGTTTATGAATTATGTTTTGAATTAACTTCCACACGATGTCGTAGAGCATCAAAATCGCGCTAGAAATATATAAAGCATTTGCCACCCAGTTATATGCATTCCATTCCATATGCATCCCATCGTGATGGCTAACTCCAAGGGTCGATTCAAAGATGAATGCAACAACGAAAAGAATCGTCGCTAAAACGATACGAGAGAGATTAAAAATAAATTTTTTGTTAAATATCTTTGTTTTCGTGCGAACGCTTTTGTTAATTAACTCAATGCGAAGAGGATCACTTTCTACTTCTTTAATTTTTGCTTTTAGCTCATCTAGCGAATAAGGTTCTTCCCGATAATTGATGTAGAGGCGATCGTTAGCAAAATCTAGAGTCGCTTCATTAATTTTCTCATCCTTATTGAGATACCTTTCCACTTTTGCCGCGCAGTTGGGGCAATCGAATCCAGAGATGTGATAGACTATTTTTTTCATAAAATGTTAACCTCGATTAACTTTTTATATAATAAGCCTCTGTCATGCCGTGTCAAGCGAAACGATAAAAAAGAATTTGAAGACACAGTTTGATTAAGAAAAATAGCTTTCAAAATCTAAGCAAAATAAGGTTATTTGAGACTAATTAATAAAAATGCGGAGATATTACATTCCGCATATTTGTTTCGTAGTTGAATTAGTTGAGCCCCAAATTCGACAGGCATATTCAGGGTGATCAGTAAATGGGTTACGATTCTTTTGAAGAGTATATACTGCTTCGTTACGTTTAATATCACGTTCAGTGACCGGATGTTCTATGTTCCATTTTAATGCCGTTTCAACATCGAGCATTAGCGATAACGTATAATCGTACATCACCACACCATATAAAACTGAACGAGCGACTTCACCCTTTGCCTCATCGCATGGTTCAAACATCGAATTTGCTTTATAACAATCAGTTAAATTGCCGAACACTGTTAAGCGATTTTTGCTCGTGTGCTCTACTTCGCCAAATTTTAGATTTCCACGATAGTTATTAATTTGCCCTTCGCAGGCGAATATATTATGGTTATCAGTTTTGCTTCTAGGATATTTTGACTGAGTCCAAATGTGTTCACGGTTCCATGTATTCCACGAATAAGAGCCACAATGACTACTCTTTTTAATGTTATGACGCGTATATAAACACAAAATAGAATTAGAATCATCTAACGCCTCATCAGCCGCTTCATAACGCGACCATTGATAGCTTCGACTCGTAGAATCAATAGGTACAATTGACGCTAAAGCTTTTATTAAGGTAGTTCCGTTCATCGAACTCGTAATGGATTTATAATAATCTCCCGTATATGGATCGACTTCAGATGAACTATTTGATGAATTAGATGTTTCGCTACTACTAAAATCATCGTAGCTAGAACTATTTTCATCACTTGATATTGAAGAGGTCACACTATTAGAGTCGTCAAAAGAAAATGAACTTGGTAAATCTTCACTACAACTTGTCAATAGAACCGATAATATGCCTATTGAGAAGGTAAGAAGTGAACGCAAATTCCTTTTCATAATTTGTTAAATGTAACGAAATAATGCTATCACTAGGCGATAAGGAGTTCAATATTGTCTTATGAGAGCTGACGCACATGATACAATAATATCCAATGAAACAGCGTTATATAAATTGGATTAACAAGCACATCGATAAAGATAAACTAGTTAATAAAACCATACTTATAACCGGAGGTAATTCCGGAATCGGCCTAGAAGTTGCTAAATACTCTTCATATTTAAAAATGAATGTCATCATCACTTGTCGTAGTGAAGAAAAAGCAATAAAAGCAATTGAGGAAATCAAAAAAGAATATCCTCGAGCAAATATATCGTTTTATCTACTAGATACCTCTTCTTTTTCCTCAGTTAAAAAATTAGTAAATTCGATAATAGATAATAATGTTGATATCGATATTTTCTATAGCAATGCCGGGGCCTTTCGCATGAAAAGAGAATTGACTAGCGATGGCTATGAAAGAGTAATACAAACTAATTATTTAGGTCCATATCTTCTAACTAATTTATTAATGCCTTACTTTCAAAATCTACCCCATCAAGTGAAGATGATTTTTACAACATCAATCACTGCGAAAAGAGCAAAGATTAATTACGATGATATTAATTCCATAACCTCAACGACTAAATACAACACATATGCCGAAAGTAAATTATTAAACGTACATCTATATCTATATTTAATAAATAAATGTAAAGGAACAAATATCTTACCCTTACTCGTCCATCCTGGAGTTACCGCCACTCCGTTAATCTTTAAAGCCTATCCTAAATGGTTTGCTAATATTGCGGTTTCCTTTATGAAAATCGTCTTCCATTCCCCCTCAAAAGCGGCTTTATCAACAATCGCCTTATTAGATAGTTCTATCACAAAACCGACCTTCTATGGACCCAGAGGAATATATAACATTTCCGGCTATCCTAAAGAAAATAAGATAACAAAGCATATGAAAAAAGATTCCTTATCATCGATAGAGATAACAAAGAATCTTTTAAAGATTAATCAATAATTAGTTATTAGCCCAAACGTTAGTGACGCCTTTATCTTCGTCAGTTTTAAGGTTGCCGGCAATTTTTTGATTAATGAAAT
>CAVILR010000045.1:0-7009 GCA_963643725.1 Lachnospiraceae bacterium
TTGCTGAACTATATGCTTTAAAGGATAGCGGCGATACATTTGCGTTTATGAACGAAGATGGCGACAGAATTAGCACAAATTATGGACAAGATTATTACTATGTTAAAGTTTCCGGAAAATTAGTTTATGTTGCTCCTGATAAAAACTTCGGAATTTTAGCAGATGGCAATCACTATGTCTATCTATTCAAAATCAATAAATATGGCGATCCAGGCGCGGCTGTCGTTGGAAAATATTTCCGTATTTCCGCGAGTATTGCGCAGTATTATGGCCACATTCAACTTTCCTATATTAAGAATATTGAGGAACTCGACGACCATAGCAATATCGCTGAACCAACGAAATTAACAATTACAAACGATATTAATGAAAAAGGTTCTGCTGGATTTAAACCATTCTACGCTGATGATACTATTTCTAGAATGATTGAACCTATAAGTGGTGTTGCGACAAATCCGATGGTTCAAGTAAAAGTTGGCAGTTCAACTGTTATGCAAGCTTCAACATTTGACGCATTTGATGGTACTGCTCGTTATACATTTGATTTAAAATTAGATGATACTCACACGATTACAGTTGCATATGACTATCATACAGGTAAATCCGATACTAAAAGTGGAACAGCAACTCGCGAAGCATTTACGAAAGTTCTCACTGCCGTTACTGATGGCTCAACCAAATTAACTGTTAAGGGTTATTTAACATTTAACAATCCATCTAACTCTATCGGTCCTGATGGAGCGTGGCAAATTGTGCCTCTTGAAGCTGGTGACATCGTTAACGCCTAATTACTTAATCTAAAAGATTAAAAACAAAATTGAGCTCACAATCTACGTGGGCTCTTTTTTCATTGCAAGAACTTGTCAACTAGTATATATTTATTAAAGGTTCTGCACCATTAGCTCAGCTGGTAGAGCAACTGACTCTTAATCAGTGGGTCACAGGTTCGATCCCTGCATGGTGTACCAAACTATTGGATTACCGCGATTATGCGGTTTTCTTTTTGGATTTTATCCTGCAATTTATCCTGCAATTTATCTTGCAATTTATCCTGCAATGGTATTAATTTTGTTTAATTAAGTGCGGTATAATCGATATTTTATTATGCAACTAAGATTGATGATCGTAAGGAAAAAAATGCATCTTTGACATTAAAGAATTGGCAAAAAAGGAGTAATTGAACGAATTGGTTCAAACAAAAAAGTCTATTGGAAACTAATAGACAATTAGTCATATCTTTTTAGCTATTAATCAAACAACACCCTTCGGCATCACTTAACATTATTTATGCTATTTTCGCTAGTATTTTTAAATGTGTTTCTCCATAATTCATGGTGTTATGAGAACCTTTATCCTTCTTTCCAGCGTCCCCGGCGCGGGCAAATCGACATTCGCTGAACAATATCGATTAACTCATAAACATGTCTATGTCGTTTCTAGCGATGAGATACGCAAGGAATTATCAGGAGTTTATCAAAACTTTGAACACGAGAAAGAAGTATGGGAGATATTCTTAAATCGTATCAATGAATATTGTTTAAAATATGATGACGTTACCGTCATCGCTGATTCCACAAATTTAGAAAATAAATTTCGCTTATTTTACGCGGATAACGTAAAAGGATTTGATAAGAAAGTTCTTGTCGTCTTAAAGAAATCATACGAAGTGATACTTAAACAAAATAAGCAACGTAACCAAAGTAAGATTGTTCCAGAGGATGTTATTCTAAGAATGTGGAATACGTTTGAAGAACCGAGTGACGATGTTATTGATAAATATGATACATATGTCGTCATTTACAAATGGTTTGATTCCAGTAGGGTTGATGAATCATTCCATTACAACCCATAAATTTTGCTATAATAAGAATTAATGAATAAGACATTAGCTAAAAAATATCTTTCGTCGATTAAAAATTACAAAAAGAAATATTTAACGAGTGAAATTCTTTCACGTATTAACGGATTATATCCAGAAGTCATCAACAAAGATTTAAGTGAATTCGAGCCAATGCTCGCAATGGATCCTTCATATAACTTAAAGGATCTGATTCCGGTTATTGAAGAATATATCGCCTCTATTGAAGTGAATAAGAAATCAGTTAAGCATTTTGAAGCGAAAAAAGAGAGCAAGAAATATAGCGGTGTCAGCGACTTTGTCTATAAGAAAATGACCGTTGTTGGAGGGCTTGTCGATAAAAGCATTGTCTTAAGCGAAGATGATTTAAAAGTTCTTAGAAAACTCATAAATGAAGAGCTTGATAAGTTAAAAAAGAAATAATTCTTAAAAATTGACTAATGAAATCGGTTTCAAAGCTGATTTTTTTATTGAATAGACAATACCCTAAATTTATAATTTAAGTAATCTTTTTAAGAGGAGTTTATTTAATGGACAACAAAAAATCATTTCTATCTGTTGATGGAAACACGGCTGCAGCGATTGGTAGTTACTATTTTACTGAAATCGCTGGCATTTATCCTATTACCCCATCTTCACCGATGGCTGAACTTGTAGACGTTTACGCCTCACAAGGTAAAAAGAATTTCTTTGATACACCTGTTAAAGTGGTGGAAATGCAAAGCGAAGCTGGTGCTTCAGGTACAGTGCACGGCGCTTTACAAGCTGGCGCATTAGCGACAACTTATACCGCTTCTCAAGGTTTATTGCTCATGATTCCAAACCTTTATAAGTGGTGTGGCGAACTTCTTCCAGCGGTTCTTCATGTCTCCGCGCGAAGCTTAGCTACTCGCTCATTATCAATCTTTGGCGATCATCAAGACATTTACGCCTGTAGACAAACCGGAGCGACGATGATTTGCTCTCATTCCGTACAAGAAGTTGCTGATTTAGCTCCAATGGCTCATTTAATCGCCATTGAATCGAGCACACCAGTTTTACATTTCTTTGATGGATTTAGAACAAGTCATGAAATCCAAAACGTTGAATTTGTTGATGGCGAAGTTTACCGCAAACTTCTTCCTATGGATAAGGTTGAAGAATTCCGCGCAAGAGCGCTTAACCCTCATACCCATCCAGTCACTCGTGGCGGAGCGGAAAATGATGACGTTTATTTCCAAGGTAGAGAAGCGCAGAACGCTCATTATGCAAAAGTTGTTGAAATTGCTGATAAATATTTTAAGAAAGCTAGTAAAATCACTGGCCGAAAATATGCCCCATTTACCTATTATGGTGACCCAAAAGCAAAATTTGTTATCGTGGCGATGGGCTCAGTTACTGAAACCACGATTGAAGTTATTGACGAATTAGTCAAAGAAGGTCGTTCAGTGGGCTTAGTTAAAGTTCATCTATATCGTCCTTTCTCGGCGACTCACTTATCAAAAGCACTTCCTCGAAGCGTTAAGCGCGTTGCCGTCTTAGATAGAACCAAAGAGATGGGTGCGACTGGCGAACCATTATATTTAGATGTTGTCGCTGCGTTAAAACAGGTTGGTCGTAAAAATGTTGAAGTTTACGGAGGACGTTATGGTCTATCTAGTAAAGATACTCAACCAAAACACATTAAAGCAGTTTATGACTTCCTTGAAAAAGAACCATTCCATAACTTCACAGTTAGCATCGATGATGATGTAACTCATCTATCAATTCCTGTCGATGATAATTTCCATATTAAAGGCAATTATACTTCTTGCTTATTCTATGGTTTAGGTTCTGATGGTACGGTATCTGCGAATAAATCATCGATTAAGATCATCGGCGATGCAACGCATCAATACGCCCAAGCCTATTTCCAATACGACTCAAGAAAAGCTGGCGGTGTTACTCGTTCTCACCTCCGTTTCGGTCATAGTCCTATTAGATCGACTTATTATGTTGAAAATGCTGATTTTATTTCTTGTTCACTCGATACATATGTTCTTAAATTCGATATGCTCAAGAATTTAAAAGATGGCGGAACATTCTTATTAAATACCGATATGAGCGATGAAGAATTGACATCTTCACTTCCAAATCGCGTTAAACATCAATTAGCGGCAAAACATATTAAATTCTACGTTATCGATGCGAATAAGATTGCTGCAGAAATCGGTATGGGTCGCCATACAAACACGATTCTTCAAGCCTCATTCTTCTATTTAAATCAAAACATTATGCCTTATAAAGAGGCTAATGAATGGATGAAGAAATTTGCTAAGAAAACTTATGCAAAGAAAGGTGAAGAAGTTGTTCAACTCAACTATAAAGCCATCGACGCCGGAACCGAAGGTCTCCGCGAAGTTAAGGTCGATCCTTCATGGGCAAAACTTCCATCATTACGTGAAAGAGAAAACACTGGTGATGAATATTTTGATTCTTATGTCAATGTCATGGGAAGCCTTGATGGCGATACATTACCAGTTTCAAAATTTACGGAATTTGAACTTCTCGATGGTACGATGAATAATGACATCACCTTCAAAGAGAAGCGTTCTATTGCTGACCGCGTTCCTGTGTGGAATAGCAAGGATTGTATTCAATGTAATAACTGTGCATTTGTTTGCCCTCATGCGACAATCCGTCCGTTCTTACTTAATGAAGAAGAACTTAAAAACGCTCCGGCAATTGTTAAAGATGATGTTTTGCCAGCGATGGGCGTTGCAAATTTAAAATACCGTTTACAAGTTTCACCAAAAAACTGCGTTGGCTGTTCATTATGTGTAACTGAATGTAACGCGAATAAGATTGGCAAAAAAGCTCTATATATGGCGGAAGCTAAATCACAATTTGCTCAAGAAGAAGGCGCTGATTATCTATATAAACACGTCTCATATAAAGCTGATGCACTTCCTGAAGCGCTTCAAAGCTCCGTTAAAGGTGTTGGCTTCTTAATGCCTTATATGGAAATTAGCGGCGCTTGTGCAGGATGTGGAGAAACTCCATATTATCGACTCGTTTCACAATTATTTGGCAAAGACATGCTCGTTGCTAACGCGACTGGATGTTCTTCCATTTATTCTGGTTCAACTCCATTAACACCATTCTGCACCGATAAAAATGGTGAAGGTGTTGCTTGGGCGAACTCTTTATTTGAAGACAATGCTGAATTTGGCTATGGTATGAGACAAGCCACTGATTATCGTTTAGGTCAAATTGCTTCTATCTTAGAAAGTGCGTTAAGTCGTAGAAGTGTTAGCAAAGAACTCAAAGCTGTTATCAAAGATTATTTAGCGAATATTAAAAATAAAAAGGAAGAGCGTAAGATCATTCCTGAACTCATTCGCTTAGTTGAAGAGAGTACGGATAAGAAAGTTAAAGACGTCTTAACTTATAAGCGCGACCTCCTAGATAAGTCCGTTTGGATTATCGGCGGCGATGGTTGGAGCTATGATATCGGTTATGGCGGACTTGATCATGTCATCGCTAACGACGATGATGTCAATATCTTAGTCTTAGATACTGAAGTTTATTCCAATACCGGTGGTCAATCATCTAAATCAAGTCAAACTGGTAGCATCGCTAAATTTACTGCTTCCGGAAAGACTGGTGAAAAGAAGAATTTAGCTTTAATCGCCATGAGCTATGGCCATGTCTATGTCGCTCAAATCTCATTAGGCGCCAATCCGGCAAAAGCGATTCAAGCCTTAAAAGAAGCCGAAAGTTATAATGGACCTTCCTTAATCATCTGCTATTCTCCATGTGCAAACCATGGCATCAAGGGCGGTCTTTCTAATTCGATGAAAGTTGAAAAGAAAGCTGTCGAATGCGGATATTTCGTCCCATTTAGATACGATCCTCGAAATATCGAAAAAGGATTACCAGGATTAACGCTAGATGCTAAAGAACCTGACTTTAGCAAATTCCGCGAATTTGTAATGGGTGAAACTCGTTTCTCTCAACTTCCTATCGTCAATCCTACACATGCTGAAGAACTCTTAAATAAGAGCGAGCGTTGCGCCAAAGAGCGTTACGAAAGAATTAAGAAATTCGGATTATAAAAATAACGAGCCTCACACGAGGCTCGTTTTATTATCAATATTATAATTTATCGACTATTTCTTTTATTACTTTCGCCGAATTATGCAGCTGTTCTAATTCACTATCTGAAAGATGAATTTCTAATACCTTTTCAATACCTTCACTTCCAACAATCGAAGGCACGCTTAAGGCGATGCCACTTATTCCGTATTCGCCATTTAGCTCTGTCGATAAAGGAAGCATTGTGTGAGTATTATTAACGATACAACGCGCGATATGTGCGACTGAGATTGCCACGCCATAATATGTCGCACCTTTCTTTTTAATTATTTCATAAGCGGAATCGCGAACTGATTCATATAATTTTTTCATCGCTTCCTCGTGGTTAAAATGACCACGAAGTTCACAGAATTCATTTAACGGAACACCAGATATATTCGCAATTGACCATGTGACGAGTTCGCTATCGCCGTGCTCGCCGATTATAACGGCGTGAACATTTCTTGCATCGATATCTAAATGCTTGGATATGAGATATTTTAATCTTGCGGTGTCAAGAACCGTCCCGGAACCGAACACGCGATGCTTATCTAAACCTGATTCTAAGTAGGCAATGTGGGTCAATATATCCACTGGATTAGAGACAATAAGTAATATCCCTTCCATTTGAATTGGCTTTATATCTTTTAGAATTGATCTAAGAATTGCCACGTTTTTGTTAATTAAATCAAGTCTAGTCTCGCCTTCTTTTTGGGCCGCGCCGGCGGTGACGATGACTATTGAAGCGTCCTTTATATCTTTATATTCACCGGCATAAATGTTCATGTTGCTAGTGTAGGGAAGACCATGTGAAAGGTCCATCGCTTCACCTTCCGCTTTTGTTTTATTCCTATCTATTAAAACGATTTCGTTAAATATTTCCTCGTTGAGTAATGCAAAGGCGATGGATGAGCCAACAAAGCCCGCGCCGATGATTGCAACTTTTTTCATGTTAACCATAAACTTACCTCCCAAAATATTAATGCATATTTTGTTTTTCATTGCATAAATAACGCTTTTTAAGTAGAAAATATGACTAGGTTTTTCTGTGACATT
>CAVILR010000046.1:0-6856 GCA_963643725.1 Lachnospiraceae bacterium
TCGCGTTACGAATTCTGGTGAGCATATCTGCAATTGGATCTGTCATCATAATTTTCTTTCCTCCTATTACCAAGATGCCTTTTTCATGCCTGGAATTTCACCTTTGTAGGCTAATTCGCGTAGGCAGACACGGCATAAATGAAATTTTGAATAAACTGAGTGAGGACGACCGCAGCGTTCACAGCGAGTGTATTCTCTAACTTTGAATTTTTTAGGTCTTGCACATTTGACCTTCATGCTAGTTTTAGCCATTGCTAGTTATCCTCCTATCTTTTGAAAGGCATGCCAAGCGCTTCAAGTAAACTGAATGCTTGTTCATCGTTCTTAGCTGTGGTGACGATGATAATGTCCATACCACGGATTTTACTCACCTTATCATAATCAATTTCTGGGAAGATGAGTTGTTCTTTGATGCCGAGGGTGTAATTACCATGACCATCAAAGGAATTTTTGCTCACGCCACGGAAGTCGCGGACTCGTGGAAGAGCGATTGAGACGAGACGGTCGAAGAATTCGTACATGCGAACGCCACGAAGAGTGACTTTGCATCCGATAGCTTGACCTTCACGAAGTTTGAAGGAAGCGATTGATTTTTTCGCCTTAGTAGTAACTGGATGTTGTCCAGTGATTAAAGCGAGTTCGTTGACGCTTTCTTCAAGAAGTTTAGCATTGGTGATGGCTTCGCCGACACCGATGTTAACAACAACTTTCTCTAAGTGTGGGACTTCCATGATGGAATTATAATGATATTTTTCCATCAAAGCTTTCTTGATTTCGTTTTCGTATTTATCAAGTAGTCTAGTGCTTTCTTTTCGCACCGCTTTTCCCTTTGAGACTTTCTTAGGTGCAGCTTTAGGCGCTGCTTTTGTCTCTTTAACTGAGGTATCAGCTGTTTTATCAACTGCTGGCTTCTTCTCAGCTACTTTTTTAGAAGCGGCAGGCTTCTTGACTGCTGCAGACTTTGCTGCAGGTTTCTTTGTTTCTGCCATGTCTTTTCTCCTAATTTAATTTGCTTCCGCTGGCTTTAGTAACGCGGACTTTAACGCCCTTTTCGACTTTATAGCCAACGCGAGTTGCTTTCTTTGTCTTTGGATCGACGATTGCAACATTGCTCGCGTCGATAGGAACATACATTTCCACGACTGATCCTTCTGGATTGTTTTGTGTTGGTTTTTTGTGTTTCTTGTGAACGTTAACGCCTTCGACAACGACTTTATTTAGCTTTGGATAAACAGCTTGGACTGTTCCTTCTTTGCCTTTGTCTTTGCCAGCGATAACGACAACTTTATCACCTTTTAATATTTTCATATGTCCCTCCTTATAGAACCTCTGTGGCTAAGGAAATAATTTTCATATAACCTTCGCCCATATCACGAAGTTCTCTTGCTACAGGTCCAAACACACGGGTGCCAATTGGTGCGCCATCGTTATCGATGAGAACAACAGCGTTATCATCGAAGGCGATAGTTGAACCATCTGGACGGTTGATCGCATGTTTTGTGCGAACAACGATGCCTTTGACAATGTCACTTTTTTTGACACGACCATTTGGAATGGCCTCTTTAACGGCGCAGGTGACGATATCACCAATGCCGCAGGATTTACGATTGCTGCCACCTTTTAAGCGGAAGACGCGGACTGAACGAGCACCGGAATTATCAGCGACAACAAGATTTGTTTCGTTTTGAATCATCTCTTAGTCCTCCTTTGGAGTTTCTACGTTAGAAACTTCTTTATCGGTTCCTTCTTTTTCCTCAAGGGCAAGTTCAGCTTCAGCCGCTTTTAAGGAAATAACGGCTTTCTTATCCACTGAAATGAGTCGGAAACGTTTTGTGGCGCTTAATGGACGTGAGGCCATGATGGTGACGGTATCGCCAACATGAGCTTCGCCCTTTTCATCGTGCGCGTAATACTTATTAGAATATTTAACGCGCTTTGCGTACTTAGCATGTTTCTTGTGAGTTTCGACTTCAACAACGATGGTTTTCGCCATCTTATCTGAGACGACAACACCTTGAAGGGTTGTTCTACGATTTCTTTCCATCATCTATTCCTCCTTATTTGATGCCAAGTTCGCGTTCGCGTTGAACCATATAGGCTCTTGCGATATCTTTGCGAACTCTTCTTACTTCCTCACCATGTTCGAGTTGACCAACAGCTTTTTTACGGCGAAGATTGAATAATTCTTCTTTGAGGAGGTAAATCTTTTCGCTTAATTCTTCAGGGGTTAATTCTCTGAATTCTTTAACCTTCATTTACTTTTCCTCCTTTTTAGAAACGACCTTGCATTTGCATGGGAGCTTATAAGCGGCGAGTCGGAGCGCTTCGCGAGCGTCCTTCTCATTGATGCCACCCATCTCGAACATGATGCGGCCTTTTTTAACAACTGCTACCCAGTATTCTGGACTACCTTTACCAGAACCCATACGAACTTCGGCTGGTTTCTTAGTTTTGGCTAGATGCGGGAAGATGCGGATATAGACCTTACCTTCCTTCTTGGTATAACGTGATAAGACGATACGAGCGGCTTCGATTTGACGATCGCTCACCCAAGCGCCGGAGACTGCTTGAAGACCGAATTCTCCAAAGCTGACTTCATTGCCACCTTTGGAAAGACCTTCATATTTAATGCAGTGTGGTCGACGATATTTGACTCTTTTTGGTTGCAACATATTATTTTGCTCCCTTCACGGCTTCTTTAGGCTCTTTTTCGTCTTTTTTGTTGACGTCATCACCGCGGCAAATCCACACCTTAACGCCTAAGCGTCCATAAGGAGTGACAGCCTCAGCAATCGAGAAGTCAATGTTGCTGCGAAGAGTTGTTAGAGGGACGATACCTTCTTTATAACCTTCGCTACGGGCGATATCCGCTCCGCCAAGACGACCACTAATCATCGTCTTGCAACCTTTGGCTCCAGCTTTACGAACTTTTTGAATCGCTTTCTTTTGTGCGGTTCTAAATGAAGCACGATTTTCAAGTTCACTAGCAATCCATTGAGCGACAAGAGAAGCATCTAAATCTGGATTCTTCACCTCGATGACATCAATTCGGACGTTAGATCCTTTGAGAATTTTTGCAATATCTTTTTTGATGCGGTTGATATTAGCACCGTCGGTTCCGATAACGACACCTGGTCGAGCAACGAAGATCATTACTTTGACATCGTGTCCTTTATCGTTTTTACGTCTTTCAATTTCGACGTGAGAGACTAAGGCATCCTTGAGATTCTTAGTGATGTATTGGCGAACCTTAACATCTTCAAGGAGGAATTTGTGGAATTCTTTATCGGAGGCGAACCAACGTGAATTCCAGTCGCGGTTGATACCAACGCGCATGCCTACTGGACTAACTTTTTGACCCATGGTTTTTCTCCTTACCTTTCTTTCACGACCACAGTGATGTGGCTATTTCTTTTAACTAATCCGGATGCGCTTCCTTTTGCCCTAGGCAAATAGCGTTTCATGCGGATGCCATCGTTAGCGTATATCTCAGCGATATAGAGGCTTTCTTCATTCATGTTGAAGTTGTGGATGGCGTTACTTGCAGCTGATTTGATGACTTTGCTCACAATTGGAGCAGCGCTTTTGTTGACGTTAGAGAGAATTCCTAGGGCAACATTGACATCTTTTCCTCTCACGAGGTCGATGACTAAGCGAGCTTTTCTTGGAGTGACGCGGACATCATAGGCAGTTGCAGTTGCGCTTGTGACAAGGGGTTTAGCTGGTGCTTCAGCTTTTTTGGCCTTTGTGTCTTCGACTTTTTTAGTCTCTTTAACCTCTTCAACTGGTTTAGCGACTTTCTTGGTCGAAGTCTTTTTGGCTTTCTTTGCTTCTTCCATAGTTAATCTCCTTATTTAGCAGCGGCTGCCTTATCCGCGGCGTTATTACCGTGATGGCCCTTGAAGGTTCTAGTTGGAGCAAATTCACCTAATTTGTGGCCAACCATATCTTCAGTGACATAGACGGTGATGTGTTCACGGCCGTTATAGACAGCGAATGTATGTTCGACAAATGAAGGGAAAATGGTCGAACGGCGAGACCAGGTTTTGATGACTTCTTTTTTGTTAGCAGCATTTAATGCATCAACTTTTTTAAGAAGGTATTCATCACAGAATGGTCCTTTTTTAATGCTTCGTGACATAATTCATTTTCTCCTTTCATTATTTGTCATTAATTCTACGGACGATTAATTTCGTAGAAGGTTGTTTGTTGCGGCGAGTCTTGACGCCAAGAGCGCGTTTGCCCCAAGGTGTGCGCGGCGCATCGCGGCCGACTGGACACTTACCTTCACCACCACCATGAGGGTGATCGTTAGGGTTCATGACCGAGCCACGGACTGTTGGACGAGTTCCCATCCAGCGAGTCTTACCGGCTTTACCTTTATTGACGAGGGCGTAATCTTCGTTTCCAACAACTCCGATTGTCGCGCGGCATGTAGCTAAGACTTTTCTAACTTCGCCAGAGGCTAATCGAAGGATAACGTATTTTCCTTCAGCACCTAGCACCTGTGCGCTTGTCCCAGCGGCTCTACACATTTGTCCACCCTTTTTCGGATTGAGTTCGACGTTATGGATGAATGTACCTTCTGGGATGTTTTTAAGTGGGAGGGCGTTGCCGACTTTGATATCGACATTTTCACCTGATACCACTTTATCGCCAACTTTGATTCCAGATGGAGCAAGGATGTATCTTTTTTCGCCATCAGCATAGGCGATGAGCAAGATATTGGCGTTTCGGTTTGGGTCGTATTCGACTGCTTTAACGGTTCCGAGGATATCGTCTTTGTTACGTTTGAAGTCGATGATACGATAACGACGCTTGTGTCCACCACCAATGTGACGAGTTGTAATAACACCTTGGTTATTTCTGCCACCTGTCTTATTGAGTTTGACAGTTAAACTTTTTTCAGGAGTTGACTTGGTGATTTCTTCGAACGTCAAGTTGGTCATATTACGACGAGACGGTGAAGTCGGTCTGTAAGTTCTAATTGACATAATTTTCTCCTATAATTTGTAATCCTATTTCAGATTATTCTTTGAAGAGGTCGAGCGCTTCGCCCTCTTTAAGCGTTACGATAGCTTTCTTGAACCCGGAGATTGACCCTTTATAACGGCCTCCACGAGTTGTGCTCTTGCTATGAACGTTAACGATGTTGACATCCACAGCTTTTACACCGAACACCGCTTCGAAGGCTTTTTTAACTTCTGTGCGGTTGGCATTTCCTTTCACGCGTAACGTAACCTTATTTTGTTCTTGCATGAGGGACATGGTCTTCTCAGTGATGACTGGTTCGATGATGAGATCGAAATCATGGACTGAGGCTTTTTTGCTAGTAGCGTTGCTAGCTGTTTTCTTTGCCATAAATTATTTTCCCTCCTTTAAGTTCTTTTCGATGACCTTGATTGTCGCTTCATCCGTCACGATGTGATCGAAGTAAAGTAGGTCATATACAGATACATTGTTAGCTTCGGTAACTACGAGCTTGGCAATGTTTTGAGCGCTTAACAATAAGTTTTCATTGTATTCGCTGATGACGACTAAGACTTTGCCAGTCGCTTTTAAGGCGGTTAAGGCCTTAGCGAATTCTTTGGTTGAAGGCTTTTTGATGTCAAACTTATCGACGACAACTAAGTCTTTCACCTTGCTTGAATAGGCTGAGCGAAGTGCAAGAGCGTGTTCTTTACGGTTTTGGGCTAACTTATGATTTTGTTCGCCTGTTGGACCGAAGACGACGCCACCGCCAACCCAGATTGGGGAGCGGGTGCTACCAGCGCGAGCGCGCCCAGTACCTTTTTGTCTCCAAGGTTTCTTGCCACCGCCGCTGACTTCATCACGTTTTTTCGTTTTTGAAGTGTCTTGGCGCATGTTAGCTTGATAGACCTTGACGGCATCATAGATAACTTGCTTATGTTCCTTTTCACCAAACACTGAATGATCGAGTGTGAGGTCGGAAACTTTTTCACCTGCTAGAGAATAGACAGGGACTGAGATTTTCTTTTCCGCCATAACTATTCTCCTTTCTTCTCTTCTACTTCAGGAGCTTTCACTTCTTCAGCAGGAGTTTCTTCAACTTTAGTTTCTTGAGCAGCTTGCTCTGCTTTTAGAGCTTCTTCTTTAGCCTTTGCCTCTGCGGCCTTTGCAGCTTCTTCAGCGGCTTTAGCTTCAGCAAGAGCTTTGGCTTCCGCTTCTAAGTCAACGAGTTCTTTGATGACCTCAGGATGACCGAGTTGCGCTTTAATCGCACTTCTAATTGTGACTAACGATTTCTTTGGACCAGGAATGGCGCCTTTAATCAAGATGTAATTCTTTTCAGCGTTAACTTCGACAACTTTAAGATTGAGAATCGTGGCTGAGAGATTACCGTGATGACCAGACATCTTCTTTCCAGGGATAACACGTGCGTTATTACGACCGTTGTTAGCGAAGGAGCCTTGTCCACGATGGTAGCCAGATCCGTGACCTTTTGGTCCAATCTTATGGCCCCAGCGTTTAATCGTACCGGCGTAACCACGTCCTTTGCTCGTACCGATGACATCGACGACATCACCAGTTTTGAAGATATCAGCTTTGATTTCATCGCCAACTTTGAAGTTAGCTAATTCATCACCTTTGACTTCTCCAAGCACTTTTGTGGCTTTAACATTCGCTTTTGCAAAGTGACCACGTTCTGGACCATTGACTTTGTTAGCTTTCTTCTCTTCAAATCCAACTTGGAGAGCTTCATAACCATCTTTGTCTTTGGTTTTGACTTGAGTCACAACGTTTGGTAAGACTTCAACAACAGTGACAGCATACATCGTTCCATCTTTGGCAAAGACTTCTGTCATGCCCATTTTACGACCAATGATTTGTTTCA
>CAVILR010000047.1:0-6499 GCA_963643725.1 Lachnospiraceae bacterium
TTAGTTATAGAAAACATCGAAGAAAAGCCATTAAAACCTTCGACCTTACCATCGATTAGCACCTTGTCGACTAGATTATAACGGATGTAGTCGGTGTCCTTATTCGGCTGAAGATAGATATGGAATTGCACGCTATCAAGGGGATAGCGAGGGCTATCAAAGGTCTTTTCAATTTTCGCATCAAAATGAATCTTTTGGAAATAGCGATAACTTCCATCATCTGCTTTATAGGCTCTACCCTTTTCTCTTACTTCAAGGCTATCAGGAGAAAATGAGCCATTACCGATAAAGAATTCAGAGTTGTTATCGGTAAAATTATTGCTCTGTTGCTCGCCTGGGAAGGCACTTCGCTCACGCTCTTCATAAAGCGTTGATAAACTCGTCGGTTTAACTAAAATGTCACTAGGATGCTCATTCGAGGCAAAATTAAATTGAATGATATCAGGAATGTTGTCGCTATATTCTAGATACACTGAACTTGAACCATCGCTACTAGGAGTAAACCTATCGACTAATAAATCTTCATCGGTATAAAAATTATCCGCGTTAAATTCATTTCCTTCATCAAAATGAAAAAACATCTTATGGAATTCCATTTGGTCAAAGTCAAACCAAGCGGACATGCGCGCGATAAAAGAATTTGATGAATGGGAGATATCGGTAATCTTTTCGATTTCCGCGCCCGTATCAATCAAGGCATAGGTTAAATTATCGCGACTTTTTGCCTCCTCTTCGCAGGCTTTATAAATATCTTCATCTTTTCCAGATGAGGTATTTTCATATTTAGCTAAGGTGTTAACTCTATCTAGGCTAATATAAGTTAAACACCCGATTGAAAATCCTCCGATAGGAAGGCAAATGAGTAAACACGATAACCATAAAGAAAGGCGTTTACGATGGGATAATAGACGATAATTCCTCCTCAATGCGTGCTTATTTTTAATCTTTAAGGAAGTATTATCTAAATCCTCTTTAATATCGTTAATGAATTGTTCATCCACGGTTAATTCATCATCCTTAGGCAAAGGAATATCATCATTTTTAAGAACTGACGACTTTAAAAAGAAGAATCTTGCCACCTTATGCAATATAACAAAAGAAACATTTCCTCCTTTGTATATCTTATCTAGCCTTTCATCGCTTTCGCCGACCGCTCGAGCTAGACTCACTTTGTATTTCTTAGCCAAATACGCGTCTAAATGTTTAATTTTAGTGTTAACCTTATCCATAAATGCCACTTTCCTATAATACGACTTCAAGTATCATCATAATCGCAAAGCCGATCATAAATGCCCATATTCCACGATGGAAATGACCATATTCCCTCATCGAAGGGATGAGCTCATCAACGGTCACATAAATCATCGCCCCCGCGGCAAAAGCAAGAAGCCACGAAAGAAGTATAGCAATATTGCTCGCAAGAACAATACCTAAAATTCCAAATAATGGTTCAACTATACCCGACAATGAACCGAATAGAAATGCTTTAAAGCGAGAAAATCCAGTATCTAATAAAGGAACTGAAACCGCGCTTCCCTCGGGGATATTTTGAATGGTGATACCGATAGCTAAAGATAAAGCGCTCCACATGGCAACATTAATATCTACGCCTTCTTGAAAGAGAAGTCCACAGGCAAAGCCGACCGCTAAACCCTCAGGAATGTTATGTAATGTAACCGCGAGGAAGAATTTAATATTCTTCGATAAATTCGAACGATGTCCTTCCTCCTCGTTAGTGGATAAATGTAGATGAGGAATAATCTTATCTAAAGCAAATAAAAGCAATCCTCCAACCATAAAGCCAATGAGAACAGGAATAATTGCAAGATTAGAATAATTCTCCTTGGCAGTGTTAATCGCCGGTTGAAGTAGACCAAAGAATGAGGCGGCGATCATAATCCCGGAAGCAAAACCGATAATTAAAGATGATGTTCCTTCCGAGAAGTTCTTACGAATGAAAAACACAAGAGCGCTGCCAAGCGTTGTTCCTAAAAATATCATCGCTAGGCAAATAATAGAAATAGTTAACGCATCCATATCAATCATTTTATCACTAGATAAAAACTAGACAAAGAAAAGATAAAGGACGAGCGAACTCGTCCAGTATCTATAGAATTGTTGTTATTTAATTATGCTTCAGCGGATGTTGTTTCCTCTGCTGTAATATCTAAGAAAGCATAACCAGAATATACGTATACGGTGTAAGTAACCGTTACATCATCGTAGGTGCATTCAAGGAAATAATAGGTAATTCCTGTCTCTTCATCTGTATAATATGTCCAACTACCTGCAGTTAATTCGCTAGGAATGAAATAATATTGAACATACGCCCTCATATAGGCCGCAGTAATCGCCATATAGATAAAGATATATTCCTCACCGGTATCTTCATCTGTTTCAACAGCAACTCCGCTAGTAAAGTATGGGCTCATTTTATCAGCAACACTGTTAAGAGCTATTGAAGCACTGTATTTAACTACATTGACTGTGATTGTATCAGTCCAAACTTTTCCTTCTCCATCAGTTAATGTAGCGGTAATTGTCGCTTTAGTGCCAATTGCAACAGTCTCAGCAATGCTGACGGTTCCATTCTCATCAACAGTAACACCATCTGTATCACTTGTATATGTTATGTTGTAAGGAAGCATATCGACAGTTAATGGAAGTTCTTTAGAAAGTTTAGGAGCAACATCAATTGACTCTTTAGCAAATTCAAAGATAGGTTCATGTTCTACGCCAGAGCCAAGAACAATTGTCGCGGTAGAAACTACACTATCGCCATCGAATTTAATGCCGACTGCACCCGTTGGGTCCTCAAATTTCGTTGTGCTATATGATTGATTTGACCATGCAAGAGCGTAAACTGATTGCAAATAGGAATTAATAATCGCATATTTCGAGTCTTTGATGTTGACGGTGAAAGACATATTAATCTTAGCAAAATAAGCCGCTAATTCTTTGATGGCTTCTGTATCAGTCGGATCTACCTCAAAGTCATCCGCGTTTGCAGTGATGTATCGAACCGCATATGCATAAAAAGCATCATAATCATCAAATTTTGAATATTTCAATTCAGTTCCGTCTGGAAGAGTTGGGGCAGGAACACTAACTGAGACACCAAATTTTGTTAAGAAGGCGCTAATTTCATCAGCTGGCCAAGAAGTCGTGAATGTGCTTGTTGGGGTAGTGAGTTCTGCTTGAATTAAGAAATAATCAACCGCAGTTCCTTTATCATTTTTTACTGAATAAGCATCGATGGTGAAAGTCTCTTCCCAGTTATAATAGCTGTTGTTACTACCATAAATACCGAGTTTAGCTAATTCCGCATCATATGCAGTATCATATTCTTCAGTTGTAATCGCCGCGATAACAAATTGATCGTTTTTACGATAATATTCGTATCCTGTAATATTCTTCGTATCAGTTAATTCAGGAACGGTAAGACCTGTCTTGGTGGTAATATCTGCAAAGAATTCAGTTGGCCAAGTTGTTGATTCTATAACACATGGCGTATAGCTGACTTGTACATAGTTACCTTTTTGATAGAAGACAATCGCGGTTAATGTTTCACCGCTAGCAAGAGTCTTTTGAAGAACAGGATAACCGTAGACTTTGCTATATGCGGTGTTATCAACGAATCCATCAGCGACTAATATTGCTGCGTATTCACTAACTAAAGAACAAGCATATGAATCATAAACAGCGGCGATGTTTGGATAGGATGAAGGATTGACAACAGTATAATCATCACCAAAGGCAAAGAATGGAAGATTTACGGTAATGCCGGCTTTGAATTCAGCCTTATCATCATCGCTCCAATCGGTTGCATCGGTTTTTGATGCACTCTTATCCTTAAAGCATTTAATGACATTGCATGCAGGAGTAGCTTCGCTATCTTCTGTTGCTTCTTTAGCTTCTGAGAAGAAAGTGAGGATGTCATATCCTTTACCATCAGAAATCTTGACGAATTCAGAATATTCAACACCGTCGGTATCAGTTTGCTTAACATTTCCGTTATAATCGCGGATACCAGTCCAATCGCTAGCCTCTAAGTCAATATAATAATTGCTTAGGCCATAACTTGTGGCTTCGTCAGAAATTTGAAGGAATTTATTACCATAACTATCAGTAAATTCACCAGCAGTAACCGTACCAGTGAGCATACCTTGAGGATAAGGCAATACTTCGCCACAATAGGTGTTCATCAACGCTTTAACATCATCTGACCAATCACCAGTTACCGTTTCACCACTAGATGATGTAGAAGAAGATGAACTTGTTTCTCCACCGCAGCCACTTAGGACTAATGAAGCTGCAAGGAGTAGAAATAAACTATTTAGTTTTTTCATAATCTTTCCCTTTCTAATCATTAATAAAAAAATGATTTCTTTAATAATAAACATCTTTTTCGATTTGTAAACACGGAAATAAATATTATCTTTATATTACTTACGCGCATATGTACGAGAATTAAATAAATTATGTCGTATTAAATATATTCATATATTTATCAATTATTGAATGCTCACATAAATATAAGAATGAGCATTGATAGTATTTCGTACAACATTTTATGGTTTATCAATGTCTCTTATTATATATCTTTGTCTTATTAACGCATCTTATGAACGGCTATTCTTTAACCGTTAATGAATGCGTTTAGCATTTTAAGAATGAATTCAAAAACAAACAGAAGTTTCATTCCTTTAAGCGTTTATCGTTAACGTATTGATCATTACAATTCAACTGTTTCCTTATGATAATTAGCCTCATAAATCTTTCTTATAAGAAAAAGAAAATAATCAAAAATACGAAATATCGATATAATCGAACTTCTTGTTGGATAATCTAACTAAAATATCAAAAAAATTAAACTTTTAGTTGAATTATCAGTCAATATTTTAACTAAAATGTTCAAAAAAACTATATTTTAGTTGAGTTATTTCTTTTAATAGATATGCAAGAGGTGAGAATATTATGAAAAATTCAGCATTTATTGGTCGAGAAAATGAAATTAGAATATTAAAACGATGCCTTGAAGCTAAAGAAGCTCAACTTGTTATTTTGTATGGAAGAAGAAGAGTAGGAAAAACATTCCTTGTTAACGAGACATTCAATAATGATTTTGCTTTTAAATTCACTGGAGCTTATAAACGTTCAAGACTTGAACAATTAAGCAATTTCACTGAGGTTCTTAACGAAGCGTTTAATAAAGATTATGCAGCATTCAAAACGTGGACAGAAGCCTTCTACGGTTTAAAAGCATATTTAGAAAGCTTACCTAAAAATAAAAAAAGCATCGTCTTTTTTGATGAAATGCCTTGGCTTGACACTCCTAAAAGTTCTTTTTTATCATCTTTTGAATTCTTTTGGAACAATTATGGAAATTCTAACAACAATTTAATATTTATAGTTGCAGGATCATCATCTAGCTGGATTAGTAATAAATTGTTCAAAAATAAAGGCGGATTCTATAATCGCCACACCGCTAGAATATATTTAGAACCTTTTAATTTGAAAGAGACCAAAGAATATCTAATTAGTAGAAATATCCATTATGACAATTACGATATCGCTCAATTATATATGATAATGGGCGGTATACCATTTTATTTGTCACAATTATCACCATCATATTCACTCAAGCAAAATATCGATTATATTTTCTTTAAAAAACGAGGACCTCTTTGGGATGAATTCAAACGATTATGTGAAACGTTATTCAACAACGATTCCAAATACATAGATACAGTTGAATTATTATCAAAACATCGATATGGCCTCACGAGAAATGAAATATCAAAAGAAATGCATGTCACCAATAGCGGCAACCTCACAACCGTATTAGAAAATTTAATTGAATCAGGGTTCGTAAATGAATCGATTAGCTATTCACCAAGAAAAGAGCGCATCTATCAATTAAAGGATTATTACACCTTGTTTTATTTTCATATTATAAAAGAACACCGAAATGACGAGAACTTTTTCTCTTCATCAACGGATTTACCGAAAAGACGAAATTACTTCGGCTTATGTTTTGAGCTTTTAGCTAAACAACACATAGGCGAGATAAAACGTGCTTTGGGGATAAGCGGAGTATCAGCGAATGTCTATTCCTTAAACATAAAAGGAAATGGCGAAAAAAGAGGATGCCAAATCGGCCTTGTGATCGATAGACGGGATAAAATGTGCGATTTACTAGAAATCAAATTTTCGCTTAATGATTTTGTTATAGATAAAAACTATTACGATAATTTAAGAAACAAGTTCGCTACATATATTGATAATAATCCGCGAAAATCAGTTAGGATTGTATTGTTATCAACATACCCTTTAAAGAAGAATCAATATTCAAACATCATCAACGCCTCTTTAACCCTCGACGACTTATTTGATGAATAGATAACCATTTAAAAAACGCCTCTTTCGAGACGTTTAATAAGTTAATTGATTATCGATTTTGAATAGCGTCAATCGGTTTTTTGTTTGCGATTTTAAT
>CAVILR010000048.1:0-6485 GCA_963643725.1 Lachnospiraceae bacterium
GCTTTTGGATGGGCGCAGACTGGGCAAATTTCTGGAGCGTATTTCCCAATATGGATATGTCCGCAGTTACGGCATTTCCAAACGGCGACATCTTCGGCGATGAAGACTTTGCCATCTTTAACATTCTCAAGAAGTTTGAGATAGCGTTCTTCGTGCTCCTTTTCGACTTTGGCAACGCCTTCCATTTGTAAGGCGATTTTTTCAAAGCCTTCTTCGCGGGCGACGCGGGCGAATTCTTTATACATATCCGTCCATTCATAGTTTTCACCTTCTGCCGCTGCTTTTAAGTTTTCGGCAGTTGAGCGAATATCGCCGCCTTCGAGGTATTTAAACCACAACTTCGCGTGCTCTTTTTCGTTTTCTGCTGTCTCTAAGAAAATCGCAGCGATTTGTTCAAATCCTTCCTTTTTAGCTTTGCTAGCGAAATAAGTATATTTATTTCTGGCTTGGCTTTCTCCAGCAAAAGCGGTCATTAGATTTTTTTCAGTTTTGCTTCCTTTTAATTCCATTTAAAGGTCCTCCGTTTCTATATATTTACATTATTTATAATTTAAGAAAACTTATTTTTCAAATCGCGCGCTCAAAGGTTTAGCTTTTATGTAGGTTATATAATCTACTTTCGGCGCTTTTGAAACGACTGAATTGAGAAAATCATAAACCTGGTCGCGAAGATATTTCATGTTTTCTTTTTCACTTAAAGATGGATTTGGATAGATTGGTTCACTTAAAGTTATCGTTATCCTCGGGCGATGTCTATAGGAAGAATTTTTCTTTTGCCTTCTAAATGTTGTCGCCATCGCCACGACTGGTTTATTAAAGCGAACTGGATAGACAAAGGAAACATCGCTAAATGGTCTAACGATTTGACAATACGGCCAAATATGCGCTTCTGGGAAGATGGCGATAACTTGATTTTGTTTCACCCTTAATTCGATAGCGTCTAAGAAATTCTTGGTGTTCTTTGGATTATTAGGCACAGGCAATGCGCCGAGCATCATCACTAAATTATGAAGTCCACGTATCGAAACCGCCCCAGCATTTGCTACGGTATAAGTCTTCTTATTCGTGGCGATAAATCCAGGCGAGGTTACTCCATCCCAAGTAGATGTATGGTTGCCATATAAGAAATAACCAGTCTTTCTAATCGATTTTAAAACATTTTTATTTTTAACCTTGATGCCTCGACATATTTTTCCAGCGACAAAAACTAAAGGTTTAGCGACGCTTGTATAAAGAATATGTGAACACAATCTCCAAATCTTGTTGGTGTGCACATATTTAAAATCGTTTTTTAGCTTATATTCTTTGATATTGTTGCATGCGTAATCCTCAGTTAAGGGATTGTTATAGGTGATGACGCGGTTTTTAAGGCCATTTTCTTTTTTGTATTGGCGAATTTCCACCGCTTCGAGCATCATCTTTTCCATGCGGTCCATACAATGTTCGAATTCAAAGTGCTTGGTGAAATCTAAATATTCATCGCTACGAACTTTCTTTTCTTCAGGGTGTTCAATCCAATAATCAATCTTTTTAGCTAAGTCTTTCGCGTTATTGCATTCGAATAAATTGTTATCATCTAAGGCGAAATTTTTTGTCGCCGTTCTCTTGGTGTTATTGATAAGGGGGACAAGTCCACAGGATATGGCTTCTAAACAGGCGATTGATTCTAACTCAGCATAGGCGCAATGAACATATAGATCAGAATAGTTAATAACGCGAATCAATTCTTCTTGTGAATAGGTGCCTAAAATTGGTTCATTGCTTAGATGTTTACTCATCTTTTTGATATGTTTTCTCTGCGGTCCATCGCCGGCAAAAATGAGTTGAATATCTTTCTCATATTTTGTATATTTCATCGCCTCGATGAGCACTTTATGGTATTTTTCTTTGCTATATCGACCAGTGTAGAGAATGCAAAATTTATCTCTTAATGCATCAGGCTTATTAACATGAATACGCGTAAACGTCTTCTTGACGCCATTAGAGATGACATAGCCATTGGTTGGACCAACCGCTCTTTCAAAATCGTGTTCAATAAATTTAGTTGGGAAATGTATCGCATCGCAAAAGCGATATAATTTTCGCCAAAATACGCGATAAACAGTTGGATTTACCACGGTTAAACGCATAGCGAAGAAATGCGATGTAAAATTTTCAGCTTGAACGTGAAACCCGGCGGTAATTGGAATATTTAGCGAATTAGCGATTTTCGCAGCGTGCGCACCTAAGGAAAAAGGCATCATACAGTGCACTAAATCGACGCCTTTTAAAGCTTTTCGTATCGTTAGTTCATCAGCTTTTGCTAATGAGACACCGTTTTTGGCAACATAGCCATTAAAGATGCCGAAATTAATCGTATCGCAGACGAAGAAACCATTTCTCCCCTTCTTGTCGCCATCGCAACAAAGTATCGATACTTGATGGCCTCTTTTTGTTAAAGCTTCGATGAGGTTATAGGCCGCCATCGTCGTGCCATTATTTTTTTCGCCGAGAACATCGGCAACAATTAATATTTTCATAATTTAATTTTTGGTTCTCCAAATTGAACTTCTACCAAGGCTAGTTGGCCAGCATTTGCAACGTCAATCGTTTCATCAAAGCCGGTCAAGGCAAAGCGATCGACAGCTTCCCAAATAAATACCCAAGATAATATTTGTAAGATTTCACATACGCGAGCAATTTTCTCATCTGGTGTAAAGATTGTGGCTATTACATATATCACAAATAAAATTAAACCAATAGTTAACGAAAGTGAGCCAAACATCCTCGATTTATGAAGATTATATCGAGCTTCTTCGTATTCTAATGAATAATGTCTAATAACCGCCTTTTTAATGCTGGTCTTCATCTTCTCGCTATATTTATTCTTGTCGACAAAATTGATGACGACGGGAATATCCGCTGGAAGGAACAACGTTTCTTGATTTATGTAATCATAGATTTCTGGATTTATTCGATCTTCATAAGAATATATTGAGAATGGAGATTTGCATTTCGTTAAATCGACATTGATGTAGGCTTTCCCATCATCGAAAACGTGTCGCTCTTCAAACCTTAATGAATAACGGTATTCAGTCTTAAATAAAGCAGCAATACGTTTACGGAATAAACGATTTTGCGTCTTTTTTATCTTTTTAAGAGCCCGTTGCTCCTGGCGGGTTTTTCTGTCCATATGTTTTATATATTATATAATATATGGAACTTTTGCAAAAATTGTGTCTACTTCTTCTCACCAAAATAGAAGAGTGAAATTAGCCCAGGACCGGCATGAGAGCCAATGGTTGGACCCATCAAAAAATATTCAACTTTTTTAAATTTTGCTTCTTTAGCGACATCTTCTACGAGCATTTTAGCCTCATCTAGTGCATCGCCATGTAAAACATATAATGTTTGCTCTTCTGGTTTTCTTACTTCTTCTTTTAGCAAATTAACGATTTTGTTAAAGGCGTTCTTTCTACCTCTAACTTTATGTGCAACGAGTAGATGACCGACATTATCGGTATTCAATATGACGTTGATATGCAAAACCTTTGAGATTAACGCCGCGCCCTTAGATAGACGACCTCCGCGAGCAAAGAAGGTTAAATCATCAGTTGTGTAATAGGTGTGAATGCATTTAGCTTTTTCAGTGAGTATTTTTTCAACTTCATCGATATCTTTCCCTTCATCGCGTAGCTTAGCGCCCTGTTCAGCGAGCATTAAAGAGGCTAATGAACCAACTGTCGCATCGATTACTCTAACATCGATATCTTCTTCTTTTAGTTTTCTTGCGGCCTCGCGAGCGTTATTGACGCTATTGGAGAGGCCTTCACAAAGGGCGACATGGATAATTGGCAAGCCTTTCTTTGCTTCATTTCTAAAGAATTCTTCATATTGATATTCGTTCAATTGCGATGTTTTAAAGACGACACCTTCTTTCATTTTATTTAAATACCAAAGGTTTTGTTCTTCACTCATCTTATCTTCATATTTGTTCTCGCCATCAGCGAAAGAATAAGAAATGAAATCAACATCTAATTCTTGAACTTTTTTTATTCCAGCATCAGAGCTAGATTCAGTTGTTACATTAAATTTTCTTTTTTCCATAAATAACCACCTCGAAATTAATCTATAAAATTATTGTTTTAATAGCACGATATCTTCGCTTTATTATCGGTAGATAAAAAAATAACTTTCTCTACCTTTAGTAGAAAAAGCGATTTAATCGTTTCTTTTTATATAGATTATTTAGTTTTAAGGTCTTTTTTATTAACTTCTATTGAATAGTCGCGCATCTTGATGTGGATGTAAGAGATGAAGATGTTCTGCGCTAAAGCGAAGAAGAAGGTAACCGCTAATAAAGCGATGATGATGTTAAATACCCAGTTATATGAAAAGCCAATAAACGAATAATAAAAGATTAAGATAATGATGGTAAAACTAGTTGATGAGATGCGATTGAAAAAGCGGGCGACGCCATCTTTAAATGCTTCTTTATAGACGTTAAGTACATATTTTTGAGCCTTAACTTTATTTAAGTTAGACAAACTATGTATTAAATTGATCGATCCTTCAAGTATTAAGATGATGGCGATAAGCATTAGAAGAAAACAATAAAAGTCTTCATAATTACTAACAAAGGAATAATTATTTGCTAATCCAGCAAAATAAAGAATCATCCCATCAAATGAGGAAATATTTCGATTGAGGCTGGATAAGATTATATAAGGCAAAAATATTAATAAAAAGCCAGTTATAATCGCAATAAGCGATTGAGCAATTCTTAGATGAAATAGCGATATTATTTTATCAAGGAAAGTATCGATAACGTCTTGTCTTTTATTCTTTATTGATCGTTCGCGTTCATCTATTAAATTATGTATTTTTTCTAATCGCTTTTCGCTCACAAAAGAAATTCCACAGTTGGGACAATGCTTATATTCTCCTTCGAAGGTGCTATGACATTTAGGACATTGATATTTCATTTATTTGCCTATTCTAACTATCAATAATACTAAAAGTATTTATCGAATTAAATGCAAACATTTCTTTTTATTTAATTAGTTAGGTGCGATAAGTCACTTTATTGATACGACAAACAAAAGAAATTAGAAATCTTTGTTAATATTCTCTCATTTGGTTTAATATAATTCATAAGCAAATATGAAGAAAAATAAGCACGTATTCATCGCTTCCTTAATAGGCGCACTTTTATGCGTCATATCTTTATTTGCGATGCTTCCAATCAGTTCGACATCTAATACATCTAAGGGAATAGAATGGATGAAAAGCATCGATGATAGCACACCTATTACAACAATGTCGATTCCTGGTTCTCACGATTCAGGTGCTCTACATTCCATCGCCGATTTATCCGGGAAATGTCAAGATTTATCAATTACTCAGCAGCTTAATGCCGGCGCCCGATTTTTCGATATCCGTTTAGAGTTAAGAAATAATAAGCTAAAAGTGGTTCACGGCATCGTCGACCAAAAATTAGATTTTTCTACAGTTTTAAAAGATTTTTCAATGTTTTTAAATTCGCATCCTAGTGAAGGACTTATCGTCTCAATTAAAGAAGAAAATAGTTCCAAAAACAGTTCAATATCCTTTGAAGAGGCTCTTAAAAAGGCTTTAAATGATTATTCTTCTATTTGGCTATTAGATTCAAAAATGCCATATTCGATTGGCGACTTACGTGGGAAAATATCTCTTTTATCTAGATACAAGGATTGTTCTATCGGCATCCCTTCTTTTGATGGTTGGCTCGACCCAGAAAGCGAGGCAACCGAGAATACCTTTGATATCGAGGCGAGTAATCTTCACATCCAAGATTATTATAAGGTTAATGATATTTCTATTAAGCAAAGCGAAATCGTTAATTGTTTCGAATATAGCAAAACTAATACTGATAAATTAACCCTTAATTTTAGCTCTTGCTATTTTCTTAATGACTTCCCTCCTACTTACGCATTAAATACCGCGAAAATAATCAATGAATGGTTAGTCGAAGAAATAAATAATCGAAATAATCTAGGAATTATTATCAGCGATTTTTTGACGAGCGATTATTGTAAAGCAATATATCAAAGGAATTAAAAAATGAAGAAGACAGGTCAAATAATTTGCTATATATTCGCTTCCTTAATCATTGTCTTTTCGCTTGTTTTCGCTTTCCTTGAAGCGCGTAATCTTTTTAGCGGAGATTATCTAATGTATGAAAACAAAGTAGATGGTTTTATCCGTTATCTCTTCCGTTTGATATATGCTTTATTCACTCTATCTTTTGGTATATTTACCTTCTTTGCCTTAAATAAGAAAGCGAATTCAACGTTACGAATCTATTATTTTTTAGGCTCGCTCACATTGTTAATTACTTCGCTAATCATCGCTTCATTTTCCTCTAATTATGTCAATATAGCGATAATTGTTTTAGCTATTGGCTATTTTATAGGCGTATGCCTATACGCACTAGGCACTTATCTATTCAATAATAAAGATAAATC
>CAVILR010000049.1:0-1527 GCA_963643725.1 Lachnospiraceae bacterium
TCTTAGTAGGATTTATCTGACAAAGATTTGACAATAAAAAGCGATACGATAAGTAAGCTCTGTCGAGAGAAAAATGGCCAATTTGATGTCGCCGCCAAAATAAAGGATGGCTATATTCTTTACGAAGTTAAGTTCTTTAAATCAATGATAGATATGCATGTTATTAACGAAGAGATATCGCAAAGCAAAAAGACGGGAATCGATGTTAAAAAATATGGTTTCTTTTCTCGTTCTGGGTTCAATGTAGAAAACAATGATAATTATCTTCTATATAGTTTAGAAGTCATCTATAAAATTGATGAATAATTAAAAACGGATAAATATTGAACCTAAGAAATAAGCGATAGGCAAGCTAAAGCCTAAGATTGCTTGAAGGACATATTTCCAATCCGATAATAATCCGGCATTATTCGCATTGATAAAGAAGAAGATAACGCCCGCGATCATAATCAAAGAAAAGACGGTTAACCAAAATGACGCCTTCCCTTTTATAAAGGCAAATATGGCTGTTAGACCAAAGATAAAGCTAACGCCTTGAGAAATGATGAGCGATAAATATGTCACCTTCTCAGGATAAGAGGATATATCCGTCCATCCAGCTGCATTTAATGCCTTCCAGTTACTAATAATCGATGGAACTGAGGAAACGATTAATAAGATTCCAACAACTAATAACATTATTCGACCAACTTTTTTCATTTTTGCTCTACCTCGCTATAAATCATATTTATTAAAACATTTAGAAATCTAAATTCAACAATTAATGCTCATCCTTTTTTATAAATAAATGAGGCAACGGAGATTTATAATTCATCTTTTCT
The DNA here is from genome assembly GCA_963643725.1 of Lachnospiraceae bacterium. GTDB lineage: Bacteria > Bacillota_I > Bacilli_A > RFN20 > CAG-826 > Fiminaster. The sequence goes on from CAVILR010000049.1 coordinate 822, forward strand.
AATGAATGAATAATTAACATTGAAGATGTGCCTCCAATTAATGATGTAGTTAACACTTCGACAAAGAAATTGACACCGACAAAACCACATATAAATAAGAAAGCATTATTTGGATCGAGGTTATAAGTTAAGCATAAGTCTTGAATAACACCGCTTTTATAGAAGAAAAGAGTAAATAGACTCATAAATAAAACAGTATTCAATATCGATAAAGCCATACAAGAAACATAGGAAGATACGATACCTTTTTTATCAATCAGTCTAATCGCATCGTAGATAAGTCCTGTTAAAAAGCCGACGATAACCCGAACATAGCAAATTGCGATTAATCCACCGAATTTGATAAGAGGTTCGATATCGCTAGAAAGAAGCAACGCGCCGATACTATCAAGCCCAGCAAAGGCTTGAATTAGTGAAATGCTTCCCCAAATAAAGCCGGCAATCGCTCCAAAATATGGTCCAAACGCTAAAGCGATAATGGCGACAGGAATACCCATCAAAGTTATTGAAAAACCGAGCATTTTAATATTACCTAGAGGCGTGAAACCAAAGATGAGCATGATAGCTAATATAAGTCCGCATAAGGTTAATATATAAACATTGCTTTTGTTCTTCATAATAAATCCGTCGATGATATTATCATCTAAAGCGAATAATGTATAGCGTTTTGCATTTAACTTAAAGGGGTAAACAAGAAAAGAATCTA
>CAVILR010000049.1:1640-6389 GCA_963643725.1 Lachnospiraceae bacterium
TGTAAAAAGGTGTAAATTACTCGCGCCTAAAAATAAAATGGGCCAATTAGATGAACAAAAATATTTTTGCTTTTATAAATCACTAGGGATAAGAAATGTAAAGAATAAAGGAAATATTATTTGAATAGTTCTGAATGAGTGCCTTCTTCTATAGAGGCAATTAAGTTCCCAATTGTAAAATTAATTTCAGCAAATAATCAAAATATGTACCGACTTCTCTTAAGTATATCTATGTATGTAACGTAGCTATAACATCAGAACAAAAGTTCAATGAGCATATTGTTAACCGTATGCACCGTTTGGTATGGTTTAACTCCTGGTTCATCCAGTTTTTTCACGCTTTTAAATAATAAAAGTTTGTTAGGAATATCTTTGGGGTAATAAGTAGTTATTCCCCTCCATCGTTCTTTAAACATTTTCATCACTAAAGCTGTTGAACATTGAGCTTTATTAATTATCGAATCGTTAATAATCTTCAAAAGTATGCTAATAATGATAAAGGCCCATACGAACGATAAAGCTGGAACTAAAAACGACAAATACCGATCCCCTAAAATATTTTTGCCTAAGGAAGAAATAACAATTAGTGTAACAAGCAAAGAAAGAATAACGCTGGCAATTAAATTAAAAATGCCAACTTCAATATCTGCTAATTTAAGAAAGGAAAAAATAGGACGACGTTTACGATTTATCCTAAATTGAAATTTAGTATTCAATTTTTGAATTAATGTTAATCTCTCATTGGGAGTCAAAGTTTCTTTTATCGCTTGGCTAGCTAGCATTTCTCGACCATCGCTAAGGCGGACTAGTCGATCATCTTCATATATATCGGCGAGCATATACGCTAAATCATAGCGAGTATCATAATCTTGAGTAAAGTGATTAATCGTCACCACTCTTGCACCAAAGGGAGCGAGGAAGAATTTAGAAATCTTAAACCATTGTCGAGCAATAGGATAGCCGATGATAGTTATAGCAAATAACAATGACATGATTAAGCACATAAGGTAAGCTGATAATCCACCGAATATTAAGCAAACTGTATTCCAAAATGGACGATAACGATAATTTAGCATCACTTCTCGTCCAGCCGGTTTAAAGACAACGCGTAAATATTTAAAACACGTTATGCCAAAAGGTATGCCGACAACGCTCACACATAAAGAAAGGCCATAAAGAACACTAAAAATACATGATGGCAAGCCGACGAGGATAATCCAAAAAACATTGAAAATTCCGTTCATAGTTCGGCTTTTCTCTTCTTGTTCAACTTGACTAGGAACGACAAACAAATTGCTATAATACCCATAATTTGGAGGCATATAGGTGTTATTATAGGGCGCGGTGGTTAACGGCCTATTGTCTACCACTTTAGTTTGAGGAACAACATTTGCTGCTTGTTGAATTTGTTTATTCTCTTCCGCCCTATTTACTGAGGGATTATTTGTTTGGATAGCTTGAGGCTGAACAATTTTTATTTCTTCGCTACGATAGGCAAAGCGCTGACCACAGTGAGGGCAGCTCGTCAATTCGCCGTCAAAAATATTTCCACATTTTGGACATTTATATTTCATAAACTACTAGTCTCCTCTTTGCGATCCATTCTTGCATCCAACAGCTTCAAATCGGTCCTGATTTGTAAAAGGCAAAAGAGCCAAACCAAACACATAAAAAATGGGACAACAAATAAAAAAATACCGGTGATTATTGATGCAACAAGTATTAATGTGTCCAAAGACGTGCTTCGAAATTCAACAACGCTAGGCAAAACAATAGACATAACAATAATAGCTAATAAAGAAATAGAACCAATTATTGAAACTGTTTTAATGCCAGTTAGCGAAATAGCAACTCTCTTTTTGACCATAGTATGATCGTCAGTTGGCAACGCTCTAAAATTACCTAAAAATGACATAAGTATCCTCCGTTAGATTTTAATTTAACTATATTATAATTGATTCCACTCAATAATGTAGATTTAGTCATTAAAGTATCTTCAGGTCAATACGGATATGATGAATAAAAAAATATTAACAATACCGTTTTATTGGTTTTCTTTTTATCTTAATGATTTAAACGAATGATTTAATTACCATTTATTATTTATCTAAGATTATGAGATTTTTCATACTTTTTCATACTTTCGAAAATTTATCATACTTCATCATACTTATCATACTTTTCATACTTCTTCATACTTTTATCCTTATTGTTAACAGAAAAAAATTAATCGTTCTAAAACAAATTTACGCTAGTTTTTACACAATATGTGGCGCGATAAATAATAACATTTATTCGATTATATCTGCATTTTTATTTTAAATGGCGCGATAAGTGGCACGATAAAATATTCTGCAAATTAAAAAATAATCGACCTATAGCTATCTCTAGCTCCTAAGACAATTTAAAACGGCAATCGAACTGCATTAGCGATTTTATCAAATGATTTAACTTCATCGATATCTTTAATTCCACATGATTTTAGATATTCGTATGTTGAATCATAATATTTGTTTAGCCCATACATATCAGGATAATCATTGGAGTTAGGAATATAGATAATGATGCCTTTTCTCGCTCTAGTTAATAAAACGCGATATGAATTTAGAATATGTTTCTTTTGGATTTCCGTGCTTTCAACAAATCTATTGTGGGTGAGCATCTTCTGCGCGTGCCACATTCCGTTAAAGTGATAAAAATCGTTATCCCATCCGAGCAATGACCAATCAATTTCTAAGCCTTGAATATTGAATTCAGAAGCTGAGAAAAATAAGGAATTGGATGAATCTCTTCCAACCTCATCGAGCATCCAGTTAGCAAAAAAATAATTTTTAATATTGCTAAAAGGACCACTTTTACGGCCAAGTATTTTTGAAGAAGAAGTGCAAAGTTTTCCACATCTCTCTTTCCTTTGAGTGTTGCTTAAAAGGAAGTCTTCCGCTCGGCGAAGATTTCGCGTTATACAAATTGGATAATTATCAAATTTCTTTAACGCCATCTTTGCTTTTTCTGGCTCATTATTTAATAAAGCCTCCGCAAAATCGGACATGTTTCTCGCTCGCGGAGTTCTAATGCAGGTCTTTAGATATAAACCTTCATCTTCTTTGGTGTTAGGACGTTTTGATAAAAGATCTTTATATGAGGATAAATTATCCGCGTTTTGATTAAAGATCTCGCCCGATAGACGTATCTCCCATTCTCGATGTTTCTCTAATAGCGATTTAAACCACACGCCTAATCCATTTTCTCCGGTATGGATATCTTGACCTAGACCAACTAAAGCGACGATTACACCCCAATCTTTTTTATCAAAGGTATTTAAAAGTAAGTCCGCTTCAGATAGACCAAAATATGATTTATCCGCGCCTTTCTTTTTTAACCATTTCTCTAACTGTTCTTCGTTCCACACCCTTTGGGCTTCATCAAAAATGAGAACATTTTCATCAATAGTTTTCTTCTTTAGTGAAATTAAATCATTCTTAAAAGCGTGCAAATCCTGGATAAATGCCTTGACATCTTGGACCGCTTTATATTTTGATGGATATTTTTGAGGGTTATTTTTATAGGCGTCTCTTCCTAACGCTTCAGTTAATACATTAATCAATGGGCCGTTGCCACTGAAGAAGAGAGCTTCTGGTAGACCATTATCCGTGTTGTTCTTGGATTTACCTGCTAAATCTAGTCCGACAAGCGTTTTTCCTGCGCCTGGAACGCCGCTGACAAAACAGATAATTTTCTTTTTCTTTTCACGTGCTTCTTTAACAATTAGTTCAACTGTTTGTTCCGTAATCTTTAAATTCTCTTCTCCTGAATCAAACTTAAAGAATTCATCGACTTGGTTATTCATGTATATGCTTCTTGCGCTTTGAATAATTGTGGGGTTAGGTTTAAAAGGAGATTTAATCCACTTTTCAAAATCATCTTGAGTGTATATAACCTCTGAACCATATTTGCTTTTTATTAAATCAATATATTGTTCCATCTTATTTATGTTGGCTTTAAATAGTGAGAACAATTTATCAATACCTAAATCAGATGTTAAAGAACACTCATTGTCTGGCGCTTTCGTGGCCACCAAGATGGGGACAACATATTTATCTCTATTGGCTTCATAAAAGTTTTTCAAAGCATAACCATATCCATCAGCTTGATCAATATCCTCATCTTTAAAAGATGTTTCATTATTCTTAAATTCGAGCGAATAGACAACATCATTCATCAACAAAACGACATCAATTCGCATATTCACTCGCGAAAGAACGTATTCAAAGATGATGTATCCTTTTTTATCTTTAAGATATTTTTGAAGAATGCTTATTTGATTGACCCATGCATTCTTTTGAAGATGAAGTTCATATTCATCGCTAGATTCATCGCTTTCAGTTAAAAATGTAACGATATCTTTTGGATATTTAATAGCAACAAAATCTTCAATCGATGATTCATAATAAGTCCTACCTGGACTCCTTTGTAAATGTTGTTCCATAAACTCATCATAAAGCTTACCAGGTAGAAGCATTATTCACAAGATCGCAATCATAGAAAAACTACGATTATTTTGCTATTAATAGCCGTTACATTTTCCCTTAATTAACTATGTTGTATCTATTTTCGTTGAGGTAATTTGCAATAATTTATCTAGAAGGAATCGTACATTCTTTAGAAATTGATGAATCTTACAATATTAAAATCATTCATCATTTAGTGGCCTACTTCTAAACCGGCGTAGATAGAAATAATGGCCTACTT
>CAVILR010000050.1:0-5334 GCA_963643725.1 Lachnospiraceae bacterium
AATCATAAAATGGAATTAGGTGGAAACAAATAACGACATAAAAAATTCCCCATATGGGGAAACAAATTACGACATAGAAGTGTGGAAACAAATTACGACATAATAACAATCAATTAGCTAAAGCGTTGAAAAAGAGTATCGAATAGATTATAATATTTAAAGTCTTATCAAGAACTGCGAACGAAGGATGAAATATCGCAGTAGCAACTCTTTAAAAAAGTAAGTGCTCTTCCTTAGCAGAGGCCCACCCTCTGAACGATAAGAAACGGGTTGTCATTCACGGCTATCCCTGGTGGGGAGCCGTTTTATTTATAAAAGGACAAAGAAATGAACGAAAAAAATCTTTTTACGAGTGAATCAGTTTCCGAGGGTCATCCTGATAAAATATCGGATCAAATTGCCGATTCTATTCTCGATTACTGCTTGAGCATTGACCCGAAATCTCGCGTTGCATGCGAAGTTTTTGTGACGACGAATTACATTTTAATTGGTGGCGAAATTACTTCGAAAGCAAAACCCGATTATGTCAATATCGCAAAAAATGTTTTGCGCAAAGTCGGATATACAAAAAAAGAATATGGCTTCTCTGATGATAGCGTTGAGATTGACGTGAAAGTCAAAGAGCAATCTCCTAATATTTCACAAGGTGTCGATAACGGCGGTGCTGGTGATCAGGGCATTATTTTTGGATATGCAACAAACGAGACAGAAGGTTATATGCCTTTAGCAATTTCGATCGCTCATAAGCTAGTTAGATTTGCTTCTAATAAGCGTAAAAGTGGTGAATTTAAACACGCTCGTCCTGATATGAAATCGCAGGTAACGATTGACTATGAAAATCCAAAAAAGCCAAGAATTACCACGGTTTTAATGTCTATTCAACACGATCATAACGCTAATAATCAAGAATTTCATGACTATATAATCTCAAAAATCATCAAACCTGTTATTAAATCTTTCAAGATGAATGACGACTTTGAAATTTTGATTAACCCAACAGGTGAATTTGAAATCGGCGGACCGGCTGGCGATACAGGTGTCACTGGTCGAAAAATTATTGTTGATACTTATGGAGGAGCCTCACGTCATGGTGGTGGTGCATTCTCGGGCAAAGATCCTTCAAAAGTCGATCGAAGTGCCGCATATATGGCTCGATATATCGCTAAGAATCTTGTTGCTGCCGGAGCGGCGGACCGCTTGGAAATTCAACTCGGCTACGCGATCGGAAGAATTGAACCGGTTTCCTTAGGATTATTCACGTTTGGCACAGCCCATTATTCCGATGATGTTCTTCTTAACGCCATTCATCGCGTGTTCGACTTAACTCCAAGAGGAATTATTAAAACCCTTTCTTTAGATAAGCCATCATTTAAATATGCTGATTTATCTACCTATGGTCATTTTGGCCGACCTGATTTAAATCTCCCGTGGGAGAAATTAGATAAGGTTGATGAGCTTAAGAAATTATTAAAATAAAGCCTTGTTCGACCTCTAAATAACAGTCGATGCATTCATAATTTTTGCGAATTTACATTTTTGAGACAAATTTTTGATTGTCTTATATATTTTTAGAAAAGAATTTGTCATAATTTAATTAGAAATTATCCTCTGAATAATTTGGAAAGGAGGTATTATATGAAATACCAAATTATTGGTAAAAACATTGTTGTTACCGAAGGTATTCGTTCTGCAATCGAAAACAAGCTCGGAAGAATGGATAAGTACTTCGTTGATAGCGATGATGTTTCTTGCCGCGTCGTTGTGAGGTCTTATAAAGTTGGTGCAAAAATTGAGGTGACTATTTTTACGCCTCAAATGGATTTGCGCGCTGAGGTGACTAATGATGATTTATATGCCGGCGTCGACTTGGCTATTGACAAACTTGAAGGTCAAATGCGCAAAATCAAAACTCGTATGGACCGTTCCAAAGGCGGGAAATTATCGCTTGGTAAGGCTATTGCTTTAGAAAATGTTTTGCCAATTCCTGAAGAGGAAAGCGACAACGAAACAGTTGTTCGTACAAAATCGATTTATCTTGAGCCGATGACTCTTGATGAAGCTATTACAAGAATGGAGGCTATTGATCACCCGTTCTTCATCTATCTCGATAGCGAAGATGATTGCATCAGCGTTTGTTATACTCGAGATGATGGAGGTTATGGCGTTATCCAAGCTGAGAATTCATTAAAATAACATTAGCAATTGAGGAGAGAAAATAAAACTCTCCTTTTTGTTTTTAAAAAAATGGGCAGAGAAGAGACAATTTTTAATGGTTTCTTGTATTCTTTAATATATTAAATAAAATAGTAAAGCATGGAAAAACTTATTGCGACAGATTTAGATGGAACATTGTTCTATCCAAAGAAAAGAATAAAGATGATTAACAAGAAAAGTTTGTCATTTTTAAGAAACTTTATCGACAATGGTAATCGTCTAGTTTTAGTAAGCGGTCGCAATAGCGATTATTTGATGAGAGTTGTTAAAAGAATAAACCGTCCTGTCGATGTTATCGGTTGCAATGGAGCGTTTATAATTTCTAATAATAAATTTATTCGAAATGAGACTTTTGATGTAAATAAAACGCAAGAAGCTCTCTTAGAAATCGAAAAAACGTTACCAATTAAAGGCTTCTTTGTGATGTCGACAGATAATCGATTTGTTTGCCGAGAAAAATTTCATAGTTTGATTTATCGATTTGCATATTCGTTATGGAATTTTTTCCAAGGCGTTTATCGCGAGCCATCAATTCCTTCTAGAATCCAATTTAATGAAATAATCAAAGAAGGAAAAGCTCGTAAGATTATGATTTTCTTTGGCGTTGGCAAGAAAAATGTATTAAGGTCTAAAGAATCGAACAAGATTATCAATGATAAATATGGCGATATTTTTGAGGCTAGTTGGTCTAATGAGTTCATAGAACTCTCTCCTAAGGGATGTTTTAAATCTGAGGGGTTGAAATATTATGCTAGCTGCATTAATATTAATCACAGCGACGTTTACGTCGTTGGAGATTCTGGAAACGATATCTCAATGTTCAAAGAATTCTCAGAAAACAGTTTCTGCATGTCACACGCATCGCTATCGGTCTCGAAGTATGCTAAGCATGTCATCAAACGATTTGATGAGATCGAGAAATTCATTGAATATGAAAGGAAGTAAAAGAAAATGAACAATTACACACTTGCAATCGCTAGTTTTGTGAGATTTGATGTGGTGGTATTTAACACCCTTGAGTATGTTATGAAAAAAGATTCATACGACATCAACGCTTATAATGCTAGAAAAGAGATTATCGAAACCGAGATAACCAAAAACACCCCTCTTAAGAATTGCTTAGACAATTCAGGTGAAGCTGGAGAAAAGTTATTAAACAAGATTAAAGAACTTTTGAGCACGATTTATTCTGATCAATCCACAATTGTAAAAGTTTCAGGTGACGGAAAGGAAATTCGCGTCGATTCTGCTCAACACATCGCTATTTATGATGCAGTTTTACCAATTCATGAAGAGATGAGAAACATCATTGCTGCTCATGTTCAACAAGCGACGAAAGAAAATAAATATGATGAGCCTACATTTCCTGAGGTTCTTGAAAAAGAAGAATATTTTTATCGCGGATTAACAAATATGCTCTTATTAGATGATTTAGATCATTTATTCGCGGATTATAATAAAGCGCGTAATGAGGCAAAAGGAGCGATTACACCTCAATCTAATTTTATTCAAAATGATATTAGTAAAATTGTCATATTTATGAATAATCTTCGTTCACACTCACCATTAAGAAGTGCAGATTATTACGAATTAATCGACCCTGAATTTGCTTTAATTGAAATGACCAGCGGTCGTCGCGATTTACCTGAGGGCAAAAATTTTGGCGATGTATTTAGCTCTGTTAAGAAAATAGCTCGTGAAAAAGTTATGAAATGGGAAGAAGCATGGAAACCTGCTTACGATGAATTTATCCATCATTTTGCTGAAGAAGCACAAAAAGCACAAAATGGCGGGAAGGATAACGCCCAAGATAATAAGGCTACTGCTTAACCTTATTGAAAATAAAATTTGTTAGTGATACGATAACTGCATTGATTATGAAAACGAAAACAAAAATGACTGGAAAAGAATTCGCGTGGTATGTCGCCAGCGGATTATTTATTGCTTTTGGCATCGTCTTGATGGTATTTGGTATTATTGGCCATCAATTGACAGTTCCATTAAAAAATAATTTTATTAAAAATGCCGAGAATGCCTTGATCGAAGCAATTAAAGTTCCTTTTGATTTCCGTATTTGGGGCATCATGTTTTTGTTATTAGGAGCCTTTATTTTTATTGTTGCTCTTAACTACAATGCAAAGAAAAGCGATCGTCAACTTGAAAAGACAATTCGTCGTCAGCAACGTTTAAATGCCGGGATGAATACATCAATTGAGGTAAAATCCGCGGTTGAAGTTATTGAAGAAACCTCTTCGACAGAAACGACAAAGAAAGAAAATTAAACAAAGGATGCATCCTAAGGGTGCATTTTTCTTATATCTATGACACCTGAAATTATCTTTCAAATAATCTTATTTGGCATCGCCCTTAGCATGGATGCTTTTGCTGTCAGCGTTATCGACGGCCTTATCTATGAAGATATCAATTTGCCAAAATCATTTTTTGTCGCCTCTTGTTTTGGTTTTATGCAGGCTTTTATGCCTTTAATTGGCTATTGGCTCGTCGAATTAGTGTCTTTTATTGCTGATGAAACATCTGGCGCAAGCGCTGGGGAAGTTATTTCTACAGTTGTCGCCTGGGTCTCTTTTGCATTACTCATTTTAATTGGTGTGAAAATGATTGTTGAAGCTATTAAAGATCTTAAAAAACCAGTCGAAGAAAAAACGTCTCAAAAATTCTCATTCAAACAAGTTTTGATTATGAGCGTAGCGACATCGATTGACGCACTTGCAACTGGTGTTGCATTTCATAATAGCAATTCTCATGGCGTTCAAATATCGACAAATGAGACGATATGGTTACATGTTTGTATAATTATGCTTATAACATTTGCTATTTCGATGATCGGTTTACTATTTGGCCACTTATTTGAAAAATTATTTAAAGGCAAATATGAGATTACATCAATTATCGGTGGAGTGATTTTAATTTCTTTAGCTACTTGGATTATCACATCACATTATTTGCTGTAATCGATTTATTAGTAAATTAAAACCCTAGAATGTATCTAGAGTTCATTACTATTGGCGGAGGATAAGAGATTTGAACTCTTGCGGTCCTTTCGGGCCCTATGAGCTTTCCAAGCCCACCCCTTCAGCCTCTTGGGTAATCCTCCGCGTC
>CAVILR010000051.1:0-5267 GCA_963643725.1 Lachnospiraceae bacterium
ATCTTTCAAAAGAAGATTTTTATAAATTTATAAAAGCAAATAATTATGAAAAAGTCGGTCCTGGGATGTATATTTCTCCGGATGAATTTGTTGATGAACTGTTAGTTCTTCATAAGCGATGTCCTAGTGGGGTAATCTCTCACGATGAAGCATTATATCATTATGGTCTAATTGATAGAGAACCATCGCTACATACCATCACCGTCTATAGCGGTTATAATGCATCGCGACTTAGAAAATCTGACTATCGAGTTTATTTTGTAAACAAAAATATGCTAGACATTGGAAAGCGTGTGGTTATAGACCACTTTGGCAATAAAATCCCCATGTATAATATGGAGAGAACAATCGTTGATTTAATTCGCAATCGAAGTAAATTCGAGATTCAGGATTTTAAGACCGCGTTAAAAAACTATGTCGCCTCACCTAATAAGAATTTAAGAAGATTACATGAATACGCAACTGCGTTCCACGTTACAAATGTTTTGCAAAGATATTTGGAGGTTTTGCTCTGATGTCACTTACACAAACGCAGTTAAAGGGCAGAATTAAAAGCATCGCAGAGAAAAATAATGCGGATGCGAGACTTCTTATGCGTATCTATATGATGGACCGTTTCTTAGAAAGATTGACGGTGTCACCTTATAGAGATAATTTTATTATTAAAGGTTAGAAAAGATGTTGTTCAAGAAGAGATAAGTGGGGATTTGAAGCCTTACTCATCTTCATCCTAGGCATCTTCAAAGTCCTCAACCTATAGTGGTAAAAATTGGAAATTGCTTAATAATTAGTCATGCCAATTATTTTAACTACATTTTCTCTATTCACATAAAACAATTGGAGATGAATTTTTTATTTAATTTAGTATTAAATAACACAATCACGATGTATCTTTTTTCCGTGGTTCATTGGAGTTTTTTCTGTATTTCATTGCATCTTTTTTCCGTAACCTGATGGATATATTTTCTGTTCAGTGTAGCGGTACTCGGACTGGTAACCGCGATTTTTCTACATATCTATCTGCCATATGCAATCAATATGACGCTTTTAATTAATTCACTCCTGTGAATGAATTTTATATTGAATTGCTCCATTAAATCCAATATATTTGTATTTAGAGGCGCAAATATGATAGTTACGACATCGATGTTAAAAGAAAAATACCATGATTATAGTAACCCATTAGACAAAATAAAAAGAGATGCCGATAGAGGAATTATTTTTCGCTTAACAAAAGGGATATATGAGACTGATAAAAGCACAAATCCTTGCTTATTAGCCTCATCCATTCTCTCGCCTTCCTATTTAAGCTTTGATTGGGCTCTATCATATTATGGCTTGATTCCGGAGAAGGTTTTCTCTATTACTTCAGCCACGCTTGGTAATAGAAAGAATAAAACTTTTGAAAATTATTTTGGTAGATATGAATTTAGCGACATACCAGAAGAAGCATTCTCTGATGGTCTTAGTTATCTAAAAGATGGTGAATATATCGTTAAAATCGCTAATAAAGAGAAAGCTATATGCGACTCCTTGTGCAAATGGAGGGTTGTTAAATGTGTTAAAGACCTCAAGGAGCTTTTGTTTAAGGATAAAAGAATTGACATTGATGAGTTTATAACCTGTGATTTTAAGCTGATGAAACGCTTAGCTAGCTTATATAGAAAAACTAATTTGAAACTTTTGATAAAACTTATCAACAAGGAGTTTGAAAATGAATAACACGTTAGAAATTATGCTTGCTAAATATAGTTTGAACAATGATGAGGAAAGAAAGAACGCTGTTAAAGAGATTATCCAAGAGATTGCTCTAGCAGGACTATCTCGCGGGGGCTTCTTTGATAAAGCTGCCTTCTATGGAGGAACATGTCTAAGGATTTTCTATGGATTAAATCGCTTTAGCGAAGATCTCGATTTCGCTTTGTTTGAAAAGAATTATGAATTCAAACTAAGCGAGTATTTTCCCTCCCTTGAAAAAGAGTTTGCTTCTTATGGGATAGAGATTCACGTTGAGGAAAAAAAGAAGACTTCAGAAACCGATATTCAAAGTGCATTTCTTAAAGGCAATACATTAACTTTGATGATGACATTCTTTCCAAAAAGCGAAACCGCTAAAAGGATTATTGCAAATCAAAAGATGAAAATTAAATTCGAAGTCGATACTAACAGTCCTATAGGTGGCAAATTTGAAACCAAATATAGATTTCTCCCCGCCCCCTATGAGGTAAGAATGTTTGATGAATCTAGTTTATTTGCCGGCAAAATCCACGCGATTTTATGTAGAGACTACAAGAATCACGTAAAAGGTAGAGATTATTACGATTACCTCTTCTATATTGGAAAAGGTTCAAAATTTAACCTCGCATATCTTGAAAACAAGTTAAAGAATTCTAAAGTTCTTCCTCAAAATGAGAAATTGACACTAGAAAAAGTTAAAGAAATGCTCAAAGCAAAATTCGAAATTATTAATTATGAACTAGCGAAAGAGGATGTCTTAAATTTTGTGCCTAGTAAATCTATGCTGAGCCTATGGAAGAAGGAATTGTTTATTGCAACCTTAAATGATTTGAGGGCTGATTGATAGTCATAGTCAATGCGGCAAATGGACAGGCAACAATAGATAATGGTCTAAGTACTTACTTTGATATAACGTTATCAAGTTTTAAAAGCTTCTAGCCCCTTCTTTTAATTGCTTATAAAAGTCGAATATTTCATCAACAAATTCTTTGTGAGAAAAGTCGCTTCGATAAAAAATGTTATAGCTATGTTCTGCTGAAACATCAACAATTGGAATGCCAACCAGTTTCTTGTTGCTTATTTCAAGAAAACATGAAGTACTAGGTAAAATGGCGATGGCTTGATTTTTCATAACAAGACTTTTTATTGCTGAGATCGAATTTAATTCCAACAATATATTGAAGTCTTTAATCGACATATTCTTAGAACGGAGCAAGGCATCGAATAGGATTTGGGTGTTTGTTGATGGTAAACGAATCAATAGTTCATATTGCTTTAAATCATCTAAAGAAACGTTTTTGTGTTTAGCTAGTTCATGATTAGGAGAGGTTAGGCAAAGAAGTTTGCCTTTATCTAACTGAATTTTTTCTAATGAGTCATCTTTAATATCGTCATCAGTTATGATGCATGAAATTTCATTTTGTAACAATTTATCAAGAAGCCTAGTCGATGAATCATAGATTAAAACAACCTTAAAATTAGCATTCTCCTTTTTTCTTTTAGCGGAAAATTGTGCAAGAACTGATGAGATAAAAGAGCTCCCCATCCCTGATGTGACACCTATCTTCACAGTTTGCAGTTTTAATTTAAAGTTCTCGATTTCTTTTTGAAGATAGTTATATTCAGCTTTTATCCGTTTAGCGTGTTCGACGAGGAGTTTTCCTTCTGGAGTGATGATGATGCCGTTACCTTTTTTATAAAAGATAGTTATTCCATATTCTTCTTCCAGATTTTTTATCTGAGAAGTCACCGATGGTTGCGTATGGTGAACGATTTCTGCGGTTTTGGTGATGGAATTTGTTGCCGATAAAACGAGCAAAGAATTAAGTTTGCTGTCGAACATATCCGTAGCCTCCTTTTTAGTAATCCCATTATAAATATAAGCGTAATTAGGTCATAGAAAATTTTTATGACTTCAAAAAATTATTTGATGAATATCTATGCATTTTTCATGCAAGAATAAGGGTGTATCAACATATTTAGTTAATTAATCGCAACGTTCTTTTTGCCTAAGGAGGAATCCACTTTATATGAACGAAACGGGAAGCAGTTGCCGAGATAGAAAGACGATTTTGATTGTCAATGATGATGGAATCTCAAATAAGAGCATTTTCCAGTTGCAAAAATCATTAGAGAAATATGGCGATGTCTACATATGCGTACCCGATGGGGAGCGAAGCGGTTCTTCCTTGTCGACATATAAATACGAGATAGATAAAAAGAACTTCTTCAAGGATAAAGAACACAAAAATACTTATTTTCACAATAAATCCGCGAGTGACTCAGTGAAATTTTTCCTCAAGTTTGTGAATAAAAAAATAGACTTTGTCATCTCGGGAGTTAATACTGGTTTTAACCTTGGCAGAGATATCTTTTATAGCGGCACAGTTGGGGCTGCTCTTGAAGCGAATATGCACGGCATAAGGAGCATCGCATTAAGTGCAAGAAAAGGTAACTTAGAAATCTATAGTCGTATCACTAATCTATTAGATAAATTTTTATATAGCGATGATTGGCACAATGCAATGTGTTTAAACATCAATTTTCCAGATAAATATTTTAATGAAGATGATCTGTATCGTTTTCTTCCGTTAGCATTAGACAATAAATCTAGTGATGGAGAAAACGACTTTAATTATTGTCGGAATATTGGCTATATAACAATTACACCTTTAAAACTCGATTTAACCGATTATTTTTCATTGACAAATTTTAACAAGGAGGATAGGCAATGAATAAAAGATGTTCAATCAAAAAATTTAGTCTAGTGGGAGTTTGTGCGCTTGCTTTTGGCGCCTCGCTTTTGAGCGCATGCGGAGCTGGAACTTCCGTTGACGAATTAGTTGTTTACACCAATTCAGGTTCTGGTGGTCGCGCGGAATGGTGGGAAGCTGAAGCGAAAAAAGTCGGGCTTAACATTCGCGTTATCGACGGAGGAGCCTCGGCGATGAGCGAAAAGATAATCGCTGAAGCCAAAAACCCACAAGGCGATGTGATGTGCGGACTCAACGCGATGGGATGGACTGATTTAAAAGCCCGTGAACTATTAGAAAAATACGTTCCATCTTGGGCTAGCGAAGTCGATGAACAGCATAACGACAAAGATGGCTTTTATCACGGAATTACGATGGAATCAATTCTCTTGATTTATGACAAGGCTGTTTGGAGCAAAGAAGAAGCCCCTAAGGATTGGCTAGATTTATGGAAAGACGAAAATACTCAATACCATGGAACTTTCCAGGCTTGGTCATCGCTTACCGGAGGAACGACTCAAAATGTTCTAACTGGCATTATGCACCGTTTCAAATCAGATGCTTCAGATGCTAAATATGGTGTCTCTCCAGCCGGCTGGGATGAAATCCGTCGCATGTATAAATATGGTGTAAGGGCACAAGGAAACGTTTTTGACGCTATCAGCAATCACACCAAAGGTCATGTCAACGAAAACATTCACTGCGGACAATGGTATTCTTCTGGCATTAAATCATATTCTGAAACCTACTATAACAAAGATAAAGATCACCATCTTT
>CAVILR010000052.1:0-5219 GCA_963643725.1 Lachnospiraceae bacterium
TTGGCAGGGGCGGCAGGAATCGAACCCGCATCAGCGGTTTTGGAGACCGTTGTACTACCACTGTACTACGCCCCTAAGCGAGTTAAATTATAGAAAATTAACTCCTATCTTTCAACTCAAAAATTATTGAACGCTTCTAGCGACTTTGTTGACTAAGCCCATATCCGCTTTACCTTCAAAGTTTGCCTTGAAGTGTTTCATAATCGATGGAATGGATTTATCAGCGAGTTTATCGATCTCAGATTTAATCTCATCTTCACTCATCATCTTTGGCAAATATTTAGAAATAGTCGCCTCTTGTACTTCGATGGATTTAACTTGTTCAAGATTATTGACTTTCTTATAACCTTCTTTTTCTTCTTGAAGCTCTTTTAATACCTTCGTGATCAATTTCACTAAGTCATTGTCGGTTATTTCTTTGTTTGCGCTTTTAAGTTCAATCTCTAAAAGTTTATATCTAGAGATAACTACGGATAATACAGCCCGTTTAGAATTATCATGCTCTTTTAAAGCGGCGATATTTTCTTTCTTTAATTCATCAATTATCATACTGTTTCCTTTCTTAATATATCTCTTGCTCCTCGATAAAAGGCAAAGTAGATGCAGCTAATTTCTAGTCGTCCTGCAAACATGCCAATTATGAGAACGATTTTAATTATAGCATTATTAATTTCAGGTAAGTCGACATTCCCGGTTATACCAACAGATAATCCGGTCCCAGAAAGTGCGCTGACAAATTCAAAGATACAATTTGAGGCGTAATAATCGCCATAGCCATTAGCCATCACTGAGATGATAATCCCTCCGAATAACATAACTAAGACATATAAAAGGAAATAGCCATGAGCTTCAAAGATCTCTTCATTTTTAACTTCTCTAGTTTCACCTAAATGGGTCACCATATGCGGATAAACCTTACTCTTAGGCGACATGCGGTCTCGAATTCCCCAATATAATGACTTAAAAGATAAATAGACGCGGAACTGCTTAACCCCGCCTGCGGTTGAGCCTAACGATCCTCCGACAATCATCATAACAATCGATAAGAGTAAAACCCCTTGGCCAAAGCTCGTAATTTGATTGACGGTCATAAAGCCAGTCGTGGTAATCGTCGAGAAAAATAAATAAGTGCCATCGAGTAAATTTTGTCCCAAAGTGCTCGGCGTAGAATTATCAAAATAAATAGAGATGCAAAATAAAGGGATAAAGATGATGCACATCAATAAGAAGAAGCGCACTTCACAGTCTTTAATAATCTTTTTAATCTTGCCTTTGAATAAGAATAGATGGATGACAAAATTCGTCGCCCCTAAAACCATTAAGATGACGCTGGTGATGTTGATAGCTACTCCATTGATCGCTATGCCGGTCAAAGAATTAACCCCGCCTTGCTCGATAATCTCAGGAATGCCATCCATTTTTGTGGAAAAGCCACCCGTTGCCACCGCGGCAATCGAATGGTTAAACGCGTCAAATAATTCCATTCCTCCAATGAGAAAATAAGACAAAGTTCCTAAAACAATATATCCAATATATATTAAAAAGATAAGGCGCGCAGATTTAGCTAGATTAGGCATGAGCTTATCATTATGCCCTTCCGCGGTGTATAGCTTTAATCCATAACGGTCGCTAATCGCACTGGTGACGATGAGCACTAAACCGACCCCACCACAAAGAAGTAATAAACTACGATACATCGTGAATAGGTGATATCCAGGTAACTTTTCATTGAAATCAAAAACCGTTAAACCAGTCGCCGTGTAGCCGCTCGTGGATTCAAATAAGGCGTTAAGAAAGCTCATATTGCCTTCGCCACTTGAAAATATTCCTCTTAGCATAAAAGGAATCGCACCAACTAAAATAGATAAAATATATAAAGAAACTAAAAGAATTGAATCTTGAAATTTTGCTAATTGTTGCCGCTGTTTTCTCGCGATTAATAATTGCCACAAAATTAAACCGACAATAATCGAGGTAATTCCAGGAATAGCAAAGCTAAGCGTTACACCATATTCGCTAGGATAAAAAATAAGCATCGTTAGAGGTAATAAAGTAATGATGCCAACAAAGAAAAGAAAGACGCCTAAATAGCCAAAAATTAAGCGATATCCAGAGACGTAATAATCTTTTCTCATTTCTTTTTGCCTTGAATAAAGGAAAGAATATGCTCTTGATCTTTCTTAGAAGAGACGATGAATAATTTATCCCCAGGTAAGATAATCGTTTTACCATTAGGGATGATGACGTGAGGTTTTCGATATATACAAGATATCGTCCCACTTTTTGGGAAATTGATATCCATGATTTGCTGATGAGTAATCGAATTATTATCTTTGATAAGAACCTCGCTTAAAATAATCTTGTCATCTTGGAAAGACATCGTCTTAGCCAACGATTCAAGCGATGATTCGTTGACGATAGATGTCGCGAGTAGATAGGTTGAAGAGATGACGCTATCGACGCCGAGTCGACGATAAATCTCAACGTTTTTTGGGTTAGCGACAATACATATGCATTTTTTAACGCTATAAAGGCGCTTAGCTAATAGACAACTTACTAAATTATTTGTATCAACGCTACCTAAAGCGATAAATAAATCAGCATTATCGATATGCGCTTGCTCTAACACATCTTTAGAATATGGCTCGCCATAAAAAGCTGGAAGGTTGTTCGATTTTGTTAAATAAGCAATCGTCTCTTTTGAAGAATTGATAATAATGATTTTATTGCCAATCTTTTTAAAAGATTTAACGATGTAATCCGCGCTTTGATTGCCGCCGGCGATAACAATTTTCATCATTTTTTACCTCCGCGCAATAAAGATAATTTGCCAAGAGACAATTCAAATGGATATATCGCTCTTACTCCGCTTCCGCGAATTAAAATCTCTAAAGAAGGGTCGTCTAGGCGAACATAGATATTTGGCACATCATAAATCTCGCGAGAAACGAGAGCTAAAAAGACGTTGACGTTATCATCACCTGTTGTAATGATAACCTCTTTGGCGCTTGTTATATAAGCTTGCTCAAGGAGCGATAAATCGGTGACGTCACCCGTATAGGTGTAGCCAGCAAACATATCGCTAAGTTTCTCAAATGAGGATGCGTCCTTATCGATGACTAAAACATTTTTCCCAGCAAAGGCATCGCTTGAGGCGATAGAGGCTCCAAGCCTCCCGCAGCCGATGATGAGCGTTTTGTTTCTTAACAATGAATCTTTTTTCATAAATTAACCATCAATGATTTTTTAAAAAATCAATAACGACATTATCATACTCCTTTTTATTGTCATAGCGAAGATGAGAATGTCTTCCATTATCTATTAATACAAACTTTTTATCGCTCGATGGACAACTCTCATACATTTTCTTTGATTCAATAGGTAAAGCAAATATATCTTTGCTCCCACTTAAAAAAAGAACGGGAACATTAATCGATTTAATCATTTTCTTCGGCTTCATCTTATATGGATTAACGCCATTATATTTCTTAATAAGATGCATAACTGATGTTAACACAGGATAAACCGGCTTCTTCTCATCCTTGATGTGCCTTTTATATAGCAAGACAAAGGAAGGAAACATGCCATCGGTGATCAATAAATTAATATACGTAGGGCAATTTTTATCATTTAAAACGATTAATGAAGCCGTTGCTCCACCACATAGCCCATATAAGGCAATTGACTTATTATTAAGCTCATCATGAAGATATCTAGCCCAGGCGATCGCATCTATTCCTTCTAATAAACCTAAGGTAATCTTATCCCCTTCGCTTAGTCCATGCGCGCGAGGATCGATACATAAAACGTTATATCCGCCTTTTTTCATAGGCTCAACATAATATGCTCCATAATAGGCGGTCTCCATTCTTCCAGGGATGATGATAATCGACTTATCAAAGCCGAAATCATAATATTCGCCCTTAAGTTTTATTCCTAAACTAGTAACTTCAACTTCTTTGATGTTATCAATATATTTATTACGGATTTCCATCCCTTGATTAAACATATCAAGATGATAATCAAAGCCTTTATCAGAGCATCCTCTTTGAAAATGGCTATTATCCTTTCTCACCCATTGCTCAGAATATAATCTTTTAGCTATAGGCAAGGTATAAAAGTAGGCAAAAACATAGCCTGAAAGTAAAATAAGAACGATTATACCTATAACGATTAAAGCGATAATAAGTGGTCCCATATCTAAAGCGATTCTTTAATTCTGTTATAAGCCGCTAGTTCGATTTGCCGATCTTTACTAATTGGCGTTCCCATAAAGAAATAAGTGCATAACCCTGGGCCCATATTGACGCCAACGCTCATACCAACCTCTAAGGTGATGACCTCTAGACAAGGGACATCTTTAAGCATCGCAAGGAATTCTTTTGCTCTTTTATCTCTTTGCGAATGGGATATAACGATATATTGTTTAGAACTATCAACAATCAATTCTTTTAGATAACGAATTGAGAATTCATTAGCGGCTTTCTCGCCTTTAATCGTTCCTAATGGTACGTTTTTCCCATCAAGAGTTAAATCGGCGACCGGTTGCATACCGATGAGTGAGCCAAAGAAGGCTTTACTCGCGGATACTCTCCCGTTTTTAGCTAAAAATGATAAATCGTCCATTACCCCACTTTCATGAAGAGATAATTTATTTTCGTTTAACCATTTAACATTATCAGTAATGCTCATCCCATTATCTCTATTTATAGATGCATATATAGCAAGTAGAGCAATCCCGCCAGAATATTTAAGCGAATCGATAACTTCAATCTTTCTTGATGGATAATCATCTAAAATCATCGATGCATAATTTAAATAAGCATTAACAGTGCCGCTTATTCCAGAAGAAATAGCAATTATAATAACGTCTTCTCCATTGTCTAATATAGGCTTAATAACGCGAGAGAATTCATCATAGGTAGCAAACGCTGTCTTAAACGCTCCGACCTTCTTCTTTAACAAGGTATAAAATTTATCGCTAGAAATATCTTTCCATTCCGGATCAGCAAGATGTTCACTTCCATCAGGGAAATAAACGACTCCACGAATGATATCATCATATATATGATATTTCTTTGCTAATTCCTTATTTAAATCTGAGGCAGAGTCAACAACTATTTGATAATTATTCATATAAGCATTTTCCTAACTTAAAAACGATTTTACAATCGACAATTACCAATTTTATATTGTTTATTTGTTTTTAACAAATGCAT
>CAVILR010000053.1:0-4696 GCA_963643725.1 Lachnospiraceae bacterium
GTTTTAATTTACTTTAAAGATATGTATAATCTTTAATAACTACGAGGAGATAAGAATAATGACAATACTTGTATGCGTTGGTTCATCCTGTCACTTAAAGGGAAGTTATGACATCATCAATCTTTTTAAAGAAAGAATTGCTGAAAAACATTTAGAAGATAAAGTTACCTTAAAAGCTACCTTCTGTCTTGGCAACTGCGGTGTTGCTGGTGTTTCAATCAAAATTGATGAAAACATCATCACAGGTGTAACTAAAGATAACTTTGATGACATCTTTAATAAATATGTCCTTGAAAAATTATAATTATGAACAACTCTTATCCTTTAACTAGCAATACTAAAGACTGTGCAAATTGCTATAAATGCATTCGTAGTTGTCCTGTTAAATCCATATCCTTCGCGGACAATAAAGCGCAGATTATCCACGAAGATTGTATTCTATGTGGGACATGCTTTTTAGTTTGCCCAAAACACTTAAAGATAGTTCGTAATGATATCGATAAAGTTAAAAAGCTCATTGAGAATAATGAAAAAGTTATCGTTTCATTAGCTCCAAGCTTTGTTGCTGAATATAAAGATAGTAGTTTAAAAGCATTGACTAAGGCATTGAAAACATTAGGTTTTTATGATGTCGAAGAGACGGCGATTGGGGCGACAATTGTTAAAAAGGCATATGACGATATGCTTGATGAAAAGCACGATGTCATTATCTCTTCATGTTGTCATGCGATTAATCTACTCATCCAAAAGCATTATCCAGATGCATTGCCTTATTTAGCCCATGTGCTCTCACCAATGCTCGCGCATGGTAAAGACATTAAAGCGCGATATGGTAAAGATACTAAGGTCGTCTTCATTGGACCTTGTATCGCTAAAAAAGATGAAGCGGATAGAAATGATGAATATATCGATGCCGTTTTAACCTATCAAGAAATTAATGAATGGCTTAATGAGGAAAATATAACCTTAGAAAAAGATACAATGGTCGATAATGTTATTCATTCAAAAGCGAGATTATTCCCAACATGTGGGGGAATACTTAAAACGATGGCTTGTTCAAACAAAGATTATCAATACATCGCTATCGACGGCATTGAAGCGAGCAAGAAAACCATCGAAGATTTATTAAAAGGTAAGATTCATAAATGCTTCATCGAAATGTCTTCTTGCCAAGGAAGTTGTATCAATGGCCCGATGGTGGATACTTCAAAATTTGGCGTTGTCTCATCCTTACTTGAAATCAATAAATTCGCCGGAAAAGAAGATTTTGATAAACAAGTATTAGGCGATAAGGACATCGCTAAAAACTACAACCAAATCAATGTGGTGCACGCTAGACCAGGGGAAAACGAAATTGAAGACATGCTCATAAAGATGGGCAAAGCTGATGAGAAGAAGCGCCTCAACTGCGGATCCTGCGGATATAACACATGCAAAGAAAAAGCTATTGCTATTATCCAAGGAAAAGCGGTTATCGATATGTGCTTACCTTCCTTATTAGAAAAGGCTCAATCATTCTCCGATAAGATTGTTAGCAACACCCCTAATGGATTGATGGTCTTAGATGAGGATTTAAATATTCAACTCGCGAATAAAGCAATGCTCAATCTCATCAGAATGCCAAATTCTAAATTCATCATCGGCAATAATATTTCCTCGATTATGAATCCCGAGGATTTTGCAAAAGCTCTCGCGGGAGTTAAAACGGTTAATAAAAAAGTATATTTACCTGAATATGAAATATATCTAGAAGAGACGATTATCTATGATAATGTTTATCACATCATCATCGCTATCTTTAGAGATATTACTAAACATGTTATAGATTCACAAAAAAGAGAAGAAGTACTCAAAAAAAGCGTTGAAATCGCTGATAAGGTCGTCAAGAAAAATATGATGACCGTTCAAGAGATTGCCTCACTTTTAGGCGAAAGCGCCGCGGAGACAAAAGTCGCTTTAAGTTCACTTAAAGATACATTAAAAGACGATGACAAATAATTACTTAACAGAAATTGGATATGTCTCCATCAACCACGTCGGGGAAGAACTCTGCGGTGATCACGTCGAAATTCTCTCCCCAAATAGCGATAGTAAAATCGTCGTTTTAGCCGATGGCCTTGGTAGCGGGGTTAAAGCGAATATTTTATCGACGCTTACCGCGGAGATGCTTTCAACGATGATGGCTAATAATTTATCGATTGAAGAATGCGTAAAAGCGATTGCTGAGACTCTTCCAATTTGTAAGGTTCGAGGTGTTGCTTATAGCACCTTTACCATTGTCAAAGTAATTAATAACAATCAACTAGACATTTATAACTACGATAACCCAACACCTTTTATGGTGCGAGATGGCAAGATTAGAGAAATATATTTTGATGAACTTCTCATCGAAGGGAAGAAGATATATCATGCATCATTACCTTTAAGGTTATATGACACGATTATCTTCATGAGCGATGGCGTTAAATATGCCGGAGTCGGCGAGACGATGAATTTTGGTTGGGATTTGCCAGAGATTAAAAATTTTGTCGAAGCCTTATATCAGCCATCCTATTCTTCGAAAGCCTTAGCAACTCTTCTTATCGACCATTGCAATGAATTATACAATCATCGACCTGGTGATGATACCACCTGCGCGGTCGTGCGCATTAGAGAGCATCAAACCGTCAATATGCTCATCGGACCTCCATCGAATAAAGATGATGATGAAAAGATGCTATCGCTATTTTTCTCAAAGCAAGGCAAGCATATCGTCTCAGGAGGCACGACATCAAATATTGTCTCTCGATATTTAAAACAAGATTTAGAACTCGCCTTAGATTATGAGGACAAAGATATTCCTCCAATATCCTATATCAAAGGTGTTGACCTTGTAAGTGAGGGTGTTATCACACTCAATCGTGTACTCGAATACGTTAAAGATGCCTTAGGAACTAATCAAGATTACTTCATGTGGTCATATAAGCAAGATGGCGCCTCATTAATCGCTAAGATGCTACTTGAGGAAGCAAGCGACATCAATTTCTTCGTCGGTGGAGCGATTAACCAAGCTCATCAAGATGAAAAGATAAATTATAAATTGAAAATGCAACTTATTGATGAACTCGCAAGAGTGTTAAAATTACTCGGGAAAAACGTCAATATCAGCTATTTCTAAAGGAGATAAAGAAAATGCCAAAATTTGATACCAATGTTCAAGAACTTAAATATAAAGTGCTAAAAGAAGTCGCGAAAGCGGAATTCAATGGCACATTGCTTGATGAATATAGCCAAATACCTGAACGCATTGTTCCTGGACCAAAACCGACGATGCGTTGTTGCATTTATAAAGAAAGAGCCATTGTTTTAAAACGTCTTAAATTAGCGTTAGGCGGAAACAAAGATATCGATAACATCGTCGAGGTTATTAATATCGCTTGCGATGAATGTCCATTAGGTGGCTATGAGGTCACCAATCGATGCCGAGGTTGCATCGCTCATCGCTGCTCACATGCTTGTCCAAAGCATTGCATTTCCTTTGATCCAGTTACGCGAGTTGCCCATATTGACAAGAGCCAATGTATCAACTGCGGAATGTGTGCGAAAGCTTGTCCATATACGGCGATTGCTAATGTGCAAAGGCCATGTGAACAAGCGTGTAAGGTCCATGCGATATCTCGTGGAGAAGATGATGCGGCGAAGATTGACGATTCAAAATGCATTCAATGCGGCGCCTGCGTCTATCAATGCCCATTTGGAGCGATTGTCGATAAATCATCGATTATTCCTGTCATCGATTTAATCAAAGAGTCAGATTTTTCTAAGAAGTTCCCGATTTATGCTGTTGTGGCTCCTTCAATTGCCGCCCAAACAAGAGACTATTCTTTAGGACAACTTGTCACCGCGATTAAGCAATTAGGATTTAAAGATGTCGTCGAAGCCGCGTTAGGCGCGGATATGGTTGCCTATTCTGAAGCTAAAGAATTAGAAGAAAAAGGCTTTTTAACCTCATCATGTTGCCCAGCTTTTGTTAGCTACATCGAAAAATATTTCCCACAGCTTAAAGACAATATCTCTCATAATTTATCGCCGATGGCAACGATTGGTAAATGGATTAAAGACCATAATGAAAATGCAAAGGTTATCTTTATTGGCCCATGCGTTGCTAAGAAAAAAGAAATATATCGCGATGAGGTTAAAGGTATTATTGACTACACCTTAACATTTGAGGAACTTCAAGCCCTTATCGATGCGCGCGATATCGACGCTAATTCCTTAGAAGAATCACCATTAGATAACGCTTCATATTATGGACGAATATTTGCTAGAAGCGGTGGTCTATCCGATGCGGTTAAACAAGCACTTATTGAACAAAATAGTAGTTTTGAGGTTAAACCATTAGCGCTTGATGGTATCGATAACTGCAAATTAGGTTTATTGAAGGCAAAATCACCGACAAGAGATTTTAATTTTATCGAAGGCATGGCTTGTTGTAACGGCTGTATCGGCGGCCCATGCATGTTAACGCATGAACTCCGTAATAAAGCTGATGTCGATAAATATGGTCGAAGCGCGAAAGAAAGTTCGATCAATGGATCGATATCTATTTACAAAGATAAATAATAATTGATTATAATTTAATTCCCATCTTCTTGATGGGCAATGCGCTCATAGCTCAGCTGGACAGAGCATCTTCCTCCTAAGAAGAGGGTCGGAC
>CAVILR010000054.1:0-4341 GCA_963643725.1 Lachnospiraceae bacterium
ATGGTGGATGTTAAGGGGCTCGAACCCCTGACCCCCGCCGTGTAAAGGCGATGCTCTCCCAACTGAGCTAAACATCCGCTTACACGTCTAGAAAGCGTGCTAAATAAATATATCATCGAAAAGAATATAAAGTCAATGATGAATTGATGGCTTTTTTAATGCGTATTTTTTTCGATTTTTTCTACTCTTATTGATTAATATAATTAATAAAATTGTTTGTCTTAATAGCCTTTTTTGCCTAAGAGATGGAACATATTTTTCTTATAGATTTCAACGCCAGGTTGATTGAAAGGATTGACGTGCAATAAATAAGCGCTCATGGCGCAAGTCTTCATAAAGAAATAGAACAAATATCCTAGTGATTTTGCATCTAATTTATTAACTTCAAGAACAACGTTAGGAACTTTTCCTTCTTCGGTGTGGGCTTTTAATGTTCCTAAAAACGCTTGTTCATTAACAAATTGTAAGGACTTATTTTCGAGGTAATTTAATCCATCGAGATTTTCGTTATCGTGGGGAACTTTTACTTCATTGATGGGGTTTTTAATATTTAAGATTGTTTCGAACAACATTTTATTACCATCTTGAATGTATTGTCCTAATGAATGAAGGTCGGTTGAGAATGTGGCTGAATCAGGGAGTAGACCTTTTCCGTCTTTTCCTTCGCTTTCACCAAATAATTGTTTAAACCATTCCCCGAGTTGAACGAGGCGAGGTTCATAGCTAACAAACATTTCAACGCATTTATTATTGCGATAGAAATGATCGCGAATAACTGCATATTTGTAAGCGTTATTTTCGTTGATATTAGGATTTTTTAAATCATCCATTGCCTCTTTTGCGCCTAATAGAAGTTCTTTTATATCGATATTTGCTACTGCAATTGGGAATAGTCCGACGGCGGTGAAGACAGAATATCTTCCTCCGATATCACTTGGAAGATTGAAAGTTTGATAACCTTCTTTATTAGCTAATTCTCGAAGTGCGCCTTTTTCTTTATCGGTCGTGGCAAAGATAGCCTTTTTAGCTTTTTCTTTACCAATTTTATTTTCTAATAATTGTTTTGCTAGTCTAAAGGATATAGCGGTTTCAGTGGTGGTCCCACTTTTTGAAATAACATTAATTGCAAACTTTTTATCTTTAATGTATTCAAGAGTTTCATAGATATAGTCGCTAGAGAAGGTCTGACCTAAGAAGATTATTTCTGGTTTTCTTTGATTATGCAGTCCGTTGATTGCTTCGATTGCTGCCCGCGCTCCTAGATAAGAACCGCCGATACCACAAACTAATAAAACATCGAAGTTATCTTGTACATATTTTGCACACTTTAAAATGGTTTCAGCTTCTTCTTTGTCATATGTATCAGGATAGTTTAACCATCCCAAGAAATCATTCCCTGGGCCTGTTTTGTTTTCGATCATTTCATTGATTTTAGTTACTTCATTTTGATAAGAAGCATAGTCGAGTTTTTCTAAAAGATATTTATCATTAACATTAATCATTTTTTTGCGCCTCCTTGACCCATATTGGCAAATGTTCTTTTAATGCGGTGAAATCAATATATTTTTCATCTATTGGTGTTCTCTTTACTTGTTTTTGACGAGATTGTAATTTTTCTTCTTTGCTTATTTTTGTCATCGATAATTTCAAAAAGCCATCGTCTTCAATACTAATTATTTTTACTTGATAAGTTTTACCGATTATTAAATATCGATAAATGTTTTTGATGTAAACATTAGCGACTTCAGAAATATGAAGTAGACCTTTTGTTCCATCTAAAAAAATCATTATCGCTCCAAAGGGCTTTATCGCAATTATCGTGCCTTCAACAATCGAACCTACTTGATAATCAGTAATCATTTTTAATTATTTCCTCGACATTTGCTATATCTTCAATTGTCGTTACTTTATTTAATCTTTTGCTGCCTTTTATAACTGCGACTCTAACACCTATTGATAGGCATAATTGTGAATCATCAGTAACGTCTAAATGGCAATTTTCATGCGCGAGGAGAAGTGTTTTAAATTTAAATGCTTGAGGCGTTTGAACTTTCATATATTTGTTACGGTTTGGTACTTCCTGAAGTTCGTCATCATTGACTAATGCAATTGTGTCTTCTAAGGGAATAGCCAAGGTTGCTGCCTCGTATTTTTTAAGCGCTTTTAATAATTCTTTAATTTGTTCTTCTTCTAAAAATGGTCTCGCGCCATCGTGAATTAGCACGTTATCATCGTCATTTATTTTATCTTTTAAGAACATTAATGCATTATTGACTGATTCATGACGAGAGGCTCCGCCTGTCACATAAAAAACTGGTTTATTAAATTCGACCATTATCTCTTTGATTTTTTCTTCATCTTCACTTTTAGAAACGATGACTAAAGTATCAATAGATTTTGAAGTTGCCAAAGGTTTTATTGAATAGTAGGCAAGTGGATGATTATTAATTTCATAGAATTGCTTAGCCTTTGCATTAGCGAAACGTTTCGAGTCTCCGGCGAGCAAGATGATTGCTATATTTTTCATTATTTTCTCTTCTTTTCCTGACGCATTTCCTTTTTAAGAAGTTGTTCCTCTTTTTTCTTCATTTGGTAACCAAGTGATATACGGTCGATAATAAGTTTGATTGTCGAATCGAGATCGCTACCATCGTTATAATCGCCGACACAAGCAAAATTAACGCGACCACCTCTTAAAAGTTTAGCAACGTTATCTTGCTCTTTTTTATTATAAATAGCAATAGCGTTCCCTCCATTTTGCTTGACTAGCACCATGCAAGGAACATCAGTCATTCCATCTCCAAGGTAGACCATATTTTCATAAGGTATTCTTCGTTGGATAGTTTTATCGTTAACTGAATCATCGCGAACATCAGTTATTCCTTTAGATATGCGAAAGAAATATTGTGTTTTCTGCGTATAGTTAATAGCAAATTTTGGCCATATTGGTAATTTAGTATCTGGATCGTAAACGAATTCGCATCCATATATTTTTGTAAATTCTTTAGCGATTGATGTTCCCATGATGATTTCTTTGGTCCCACTGCTAACAAGATAGTGTTCAACTTTCACGCCTTTTTTCTTTCCGTAGTTATTGATACGTTTGAACCAACTCTCAACTCCTGGAAAATAAATAATTTCTTTACCTAATGAATTAAGCCATTTTTCTGTACAAGAAATTCCTTTTTGCTTCGATAAATAAATCATCATCCACATATAAGATAGAATTCGTTCAGTACCAGTTTTCTTTGAGAATTCACTAGTCGCGCCCCAGAACTCTTCCGGGCTCATTCCAAGTGCAGGAATGAAACTATAATTTTGCATGTCTGTAGTACTTAACGTTTTATCGAAGTCGTACATGATTGCCATGATTGGTTTTTTCATTTCACAAACCTCCGATGATAGATTATCATTTACGAGTCGATAAGTCAATTTTAGTACATAAAGTACTAATGAGATTTTCTCTTTTTTGTCATCGTTTTATAAAATTAATTTGAGGTTACCAATCATTTATTTTCTTAAATACGTGGTAAATCTCCAGCCGATTAGACTATTTGCTATATTTTGCAAAGATTTCGTTTGCCTCGATAAATTGAAAATCATCATCGATTATTCTATTATTAAATTTGCGTGAAGGAGCTTAGCAATGATATTTGAATCATTAGATTTATGGGTAAATATTGTTATCGATGTACTTATAGGTCTTTTTGGTCTATATATTTTTGCTTTACTTCTGACATTAATATTTGTTTCTATTTTTTCTCGAAAAATTAAAAATACTTCTATCGTTATTAATTTGCTCTTATCTCAAAGATATGAAATCATGATGGATTTTTTAAAATTTGCTCGTGAAGCAAAGGTTAAGATTCCGGTAGAAGAGAAAGACTGCATCGCCTATTTAGAACGCATTATTGATTTCCAAACATTGTCAAAGCAAGACCGCGATCAACGCGTTTTGTCATTTGTCCACGCAGCGCATAATATAATCTCGCATTGTGACCGTTCTCCGAAATTATTAAAAGATGAACGCTATAACGAAAAACTTGTGGAATTTAATGATATCGAAGAAACATATCGTCAAAAAAGTGCTTTATATAATGCTGATATCATCGGCTATAACTATTGGATTAACATTCCTTTTGTCAAAATTATTTTTCGAATTTTTGGTAAACATAGTAAAGATTTAATAGTCTAATGAAAGCAAAAAGTAAAAGGCACGATTCGCTAAAGCCGTTTCGGCCATTTAATTCGAATCCCTTGTCTCATTCTTATAGGAAAAATAAGACTAACAACGAGACTTTGAAGGCTAAAGATGATAATTAGTTCAATTCTCTAGTTAAT
>CAVILR010000055.1:0-4138 GCA_963643725.1 Lachnospiraceae bacterium
GAATTTGGAGCTAGAAGAAGTGAAGAAGAAGCTTATGTAACTTCATATTCACTTAATGGCGAGAAGTTAGAACAAGTTTCTTTTGATAAGGTTTATGAGCTTCCGATTTTCGTTAATGGTGTATCTCGAGTATTTAAAGCCTTAGAACAAGGATATCGAATTTGCTTTATGTGCAGCGAAAAACATCCTGTTGATTGCCATCGGTTTTGGATGGTTGCTTATTATTTCGCTAACTTAGACGAACCATTTGAAATCATTAACATTATCGATGAGGATAATAGTCAAACATTTGAGGAAGTACTAAATTCTTCTAGTTATGAAAAAGACCGTGAAAAGTTTTATAAAGAACATGATGAATTGGCCTATAATTCTTTGGTTGATTTACCAATAGATGACTGGGTTATTAAGTGGGACGAATTATTTAATTCAAATATATCGTTAATAGATAAGAAACATAAATATTCAAATATTAAAATTGGATATTCGAAAGGAAATGATGACTATGAGTAGAATTTACACGATTGGAACTAACGGAAAGTCGCCTAGAAAATTCTTTCATATCTTAAAGGACAACAATATCGATTTGCTTATTGATGTAAGATTAAACAACAAATCTCAACTCGCGGGCTTTGCTAAGGGTGGAGATGATTATCTTGGCTATTTTCTAAATGATTTGTTTGGAATTAAATATATCCACGATCCATTATTTGCTCCAACTGATGAAATATTAGATAACTATCATCAAGACCACGATTGGAATAAATACGTTGTTAAATTTAATAAACTAATTAAAGAAAGACATTTTAAGGAACATTTTGATAAAGAATATTCTCAATATAAGAATATTTGCTTCTTATGCGCGGAGGAAACCGCGGATCAATGCCATCGACGTTTAGTCGCAGAAGCTATCGCTGACAATATTAAGGATATAAAGCATTTATGAGAATCGAATTTATCGTTCTTGCTTGTTCATACAAACATGGCGGAAGATGTCTAGCCGGGATTGATTTAACTAACAAAAGGCTTATTAGACTTGTTTCTAGCGATGCATCTACTAATTACGCGATTCCAGTTAACGAATGCAAATATAGAGGAGCATCTTTAAAACCTCTTGATATTATCGCTATCGAGATCATAGCAAAGGCGGAGACGTTAGGCGCTCAAACGGAAAATTATTTAGTGGAATTTCCTTTGGTTAAATCTTTCATCGGTGTCGCAAAAGAAAAAGATATATCGCCTTATAAATTTAAAGGCACGTGCTCCCCGTATCCATTTGATACAAAAGATGCATTTTTAAGTTATGGAGCCTATTATCATCGAGATTATTCATTATGTCTAATTAGAGCGTACGCATTAAGCCTTAAAAGCATTAAAAACTCAGATGGCAAAGATAAAACCAAAATATCTTTTAATGTTTATAAATTTAATAACGAGGCTGTAAGATTACTAGACTATTCAGTAACTGACCCTAATTATTGCCTATTTGACGGCAACAATAGGTCTGGTTATCAAGACCTTGGCAAAGCTTATCTATTGATATCATTAGGTCAAGACGATGATTCAAACAACTACTATAAATTTGTATCAGGTATCATCGACTTTTCTAAGAAAATTGACTTTTTCACTGGCGAGGAAATCACAAACGATAATTAACGATGAAAATATTGCTCGCTTCTAAGGAATTTATTAATAACGATATATCTCATAATTTAAAAACCATTCTTTCAACTATCAATGAATATTCCTCTAAGGTGGACTTAATCGTTTTTGGCGAAGCTTTCTTACAAGGCTTTGACGCTTTGAGATGGAATTATGAAGATGATAAACATATTGCAATTAAACAATCATCTCCCGTTATTAAAGAAATCGCTGAAGCGTGTAAAAGGGGAAACACGGCTATCTCATTTGGTTATTATGAAAAAGATGATGAGCATATATACGATAGTTTAGTGACGATCTCAAAGGATGGAGAAATAGTTAACAACTATCGACGAGTATCAATTGGCTGGAAAGAAAAATATGCATCTAAGGAATATGCTGAAGGCGACGAGATTATTAAATTCACTTTAGAGGATAAAAGCTTTGCTATCGCCTTATGTGGAGACGGTTGGGATGAAAATAATGTCGAGGCTATTCATAGTTTAGATGTCGATATTCTTCTATGGCCTTTATATGTCGACTTTAAGGAAGATAGATGGAATAAAGAACTTAAATATGAATACGCGCTTGAATCGAAAAAAATGGCAAAAAGAGTATTGCTAGTCAATTCACTTAATTATGAAAATGATGCGCTTGCTAGAGGTGGGGCAATATATTTCCTTGATGGAATTATTAAAGATGAATTACCTGCGGGTGGGGAAGGGACGCTCATCGTTAGTATTGATTAATTTTTTATTTAACAATCAAAAAGTATCGATAACTACAGGATAATTATATGCAAAGCGAAGTAAGAGTGTAGTAAAACTTCGCACTCACTTCGCTCTCCACTTCACTAGGTGTGAAGTAGTTAATTAGGTATAACTTTTAAGGTGTTCGTGCGATAGGTAATTGGATAGTCATTTACATTCGGAATTAGATATTCTTCCTTAACAAGTTTTTCAATGACTTCCTTTCTAAAATATGTTGATGGTTTAATGTTTAAAAAATCAGTTATTTCCTTAATTGTGTGATTATTAAAATAACAAAACGCCAATATCTTTTCGCTATGTTTAACATCTAATAGGCCAATTATTGATATGCTCGGCAAAGATGATGATGATATCAATCCTCCTTGATGAGTTAAATCTGGAAGTGTTAAGGAAAAATAAGTATCAGTTGAATCAGCGTATGGAGCATAAGCTTGACCATATGGCTTATATTCTTCAATGATTTTATCAAATCCCGAGCCTTTTCTATCCATGAGATTGAGCATAGCAAATACTTCGCAAATGAGGTTATTTCTTCTTATTGGAGGAATGGAGGATAGATTCTTTTCTCTTTGAAGCCATTTTGAATTGACTAATGAACCTGGTGATATTATCTCTAAGCGGTCTTTATAAATATTTATCTCTGTTTGCGAGCCGTCGATAAAATAATTGCGATGGGCTAATGCGTTAATGATCGCTTCAAACAATGAACGTTCAGGGTAGGCAATATATCTTTCCTTACCTTCGCTAGTCTTTTTATAGCCATAGGCGGAGTGGGTTTGAACAAAATTAATTATCGCTTTGTATTCGCTTATTAAATCTAGAGCAAATCGTTCATTGGCAAGAAAGATGTTATCTCCTTTATTTAATCCTTTGAACAAAGAGCACTCAACCGTTGTTCTACTATCTTTATAATTATCTTTAAAGAGCAAAGCTCCTCTTTTAACTCTTCTATTTACATCCATAAAAGAGATGTTGATTAAATCCTTGTCTGTTAATTCTTTTCCCTCATTATTTTCGCTATATGTTTTTCTAAGAATTGTGTAGTCTTTAGGATCGTATATCTCGTCGGTTTCTAAGGTATCGAAACTTACAAATTCACTATTCATAATCATATTTCGTATCTCTTCGCCTTTGGCGACGCTGGTGAGGCCGAAGTGACGGACATAAATCGTTGATACCCCGTTAAATTTAAGCGATAGAGGAGGGAATTTACTCTTCTCAACGATGATTTTGAGGATGTATCGCAATGGTTTAGTGCTTGGCACAGCGATTTTATCGATTTTATACACTAGAGGTGGTTCGATATGCTCATTGACTAAACGTTGAACCATCGAAGCAATTTTATCGACATCGTTATGTGATAATGATGTAATCGTATGAGTTTTATCATCGATACCAACATAAAGAGTTCCACCTTGACTATTAGCAAAAGCACAGATGGTTTTTAACCAATTGTATTCATATCTCTCATTTGTTAATGGATTAACACCCTCTTTGATGATGCTTTTAAATTCGTTTTGATAGTCTTCGACGTTTAATCCGCTTATGAGTTCATCTATTTGCATATGCTACCTCTTCTTTTTTAAATATTAGCACAATGCGAAGTAAGAGTGTAGTAAAACTTCGCAGTTACTTCGCTCTTCACTTCACTAGGTGAGAAGTAGACTATTCAATTAATAAAGATAGACGCTTTTTATCTAAAAGATAAATATATCCTCTTCTATGCGATA
>CAVILR010000056.1:0-3401 GCA_963643725.1 Lachnospiraceae bacterium
AATTAAATTGCTTTGTTAACAAAAAGCTGCTCATAATTGAGCAACTTCTTGAATAGTATTGTTATTATTCTTTATAACCGTTATAGGCTTTTTTAAGAATTTCTTCCATATCAGCGACTAATGGAACGCGTGGATTGGCTGGTGAGCATTGATCTTCATAGGCTAAATAGGCGATGCGCGTAACGCGATCATTCCATTCCTTTTCATCGATGCCACATCCTTTAAAGGACATATCTAAGCCGATGTTGACTCCTAAATCATAGACCGCTTTTGCTAGCGACTTAACACCTTCTTCAGGAGTCGATGCTTTTAAGCCTAACAATTTAGCGATTTCTTGATATTTTTTATCCGCGCAGTAGACGTTATATTTTGGCCAAACTGATAATTTGGTTGGCACCTCACCATTATAAGCGATAACAAATGGTAAGAGAATTCCACAGGCTAAACCGTGAACGACATGGAATTCGGCACCAACTTTATGAGCCATTGAGTGGGTCATACCTAAGAAAGCGTTTGCAAATGCCATACCAGCAATCGTTGCTGCGTTATGCATTTTTTCACGCGCTTCTAGGTCGTGAGAACCATCTTTAACGGCGCGAGGCAAATATTCAAAGACGAGTTGAATAGCCTTTAAGGCTAAGCCATCGGTATAATCGCTAGCCATAACGGAAACATAGGCTTCAATCGCATGCGTTAAGACATCTAGTCCTGTCATCGCTGTTGAACGCGCAGGGAGGTTGGTGGTAAATTCTGGGTCGATAATTGCCACAGTTGGAGTTAATGAATAGTCCGTCAATGGATATTTTTTGTTGTTCTTCTTATCAGAGATGACCGCGAAAGGAGTAACTTCACTACCTGTTCCTGAGGTTGTTGGGATACAAATTAAGCGCGATTTCTTACCGAGTTCAGGATATTTAAATGCTCTTTTACGAATATCCATGAATTTTTGCTTTAAATCATCGAAGTTAACTTCTGGATGTTCATAGAATAGCCACATTCCCTTCGCCGCGTCCATGACTGAACCACCACCTAAGGCAATAATTGTGTCAGGCTGGAAGATTTTCATCATCTCCGTGCCCTTGCGCACTGTTTCAATATCTGGATCTGGTTCGACATCGCAGAATAGTTGCATTGTTACTTTATTTCTTCTTAGGTTAAGTTGTTCGGTAATTTTACCAAAGAAACCGAATTGAACCATCGAAGTATCAGTGACAATAAACACTTTGTTCATGTCTTTACATGATTGTAAATATTGGATGGAATTACGTTCGAAGTATATTTTGCGAGGAACTTTAAACCATTGCATTGTATTTCTCCTTTTTCCGACTTTTTTGATATTTAAGA
Source organism: Lachnospiraceae bacterium (assembly GCA_963643725.1). Taxonomy (GTDB): domain Bacteria; phylum Bacillota_I; class Bacilli_A; order RFN20; family CAG-826; genus Fiminaster. The sequence continues at coordinate 1,345 of CAVILR010000056.1, forward strand.
GGTTGATGGCGCTGACATTCCCGCCGATGGAGTTATGTCCATAACTACCGCATCCTAAGGTCAAACTAGGTAAAAATGAGTTATAGACATTACCGATTCCACCAAATGTGGAAGGCGAATTCCAAATAATGCGCATAGCTTTAACTTTTTCGCCGTAATCATCAGCCATTTTTTGCTCTTTGCAGTGAATCGCCGCACTATGACCTAAGCCATTGAAGGAAACCATTTTTTCAGCCATGTCAAAGCCTTCGACATCATCTTTTGATTTATAGAAGGCTAGAACTGGTGATAATTTTTCTCTGCTTAGAGGTTCTTTGACGCCAATTTCAGTGCATTCGACGCCGATAACAGATGTATCTTCTGGAATATCGATGCCAGCTTGCTTAGCAATCCAATGGGCGCTTTGACCGACAATTGCTGGATTTAGTTTAGCTAATTCAACATCTTTATCGCCATAGGCATAGCCAAACATATAACGCGATAATTTGGCTTTTTCTTCAGATGAAGCAAAATAGACTTTGAAACGCTTAAACATTTCAATTGCTTCTTTATAAATTTCTTTATCGATAATAACTGCTTGTTCTGAGGCACAAATCATGCCGTTATCGAATGATTTAGATAAGGTTATATCGTTAACCGCTTGTTCAACGTTGCACGATTTATTCATATAGGCTGGAACATTACCCGCGCCGACACCCATCGCTGGTTTTCCACAGCTATACGCAGCTTTAACCATCGCATTTCCACCAGTCGCAAGAATTGTGGCAACGCCAGAATGATTCATTAATGCGCTGGTCGCATCCATGCTAGGATGTTCAATCCATTGAATGCAATCGCTAGGAGCGCCAGCATTAACCGCGGCTTCAAGCATAATTTTCGCCGCTGCTTTCGATGATTCTTGAGCGCTTGGATGGAAGGCGAAGATAATAGGGTTACGTGTTTTTAAACAAATTAATGATTTAAAGATGACGGTTGATGTTGGGTTTGTAACCGGTGTAATTCCAGCGATAACTCCGACTGGGTCTGCAATTTGGCTAATGCCGGTGACTGGATCTTCACTAATTACGCCTACCGTTTTTAAGTGGCGCATATTATTGACGACATATTCACAAGCAAAAAGATTCTTAGTCGCTTTATCTTCGAAAACGCCTCGATGAGTTTCATCGATTGCAAGTTTTGCAAGCGTGCCATGATGATCGAGTCCGGCAACTGAACATTTAGCGACGATGTGATCGATTTGCGCTTGGTCAAGTGCTAAAAATTTATCCAAAGCGACTTGAGCTTTTTTAACTAGCTCATCAACTTCCGCTTTTGGATCGATAACTTTTTCAGTTTCTTTCATACATTTACTCCTTTTCAATAGTTTTTAATTTATGTGAGAGGACCGCTAATGAAGATGCTAAATTAACATTCTCCACAACTACATCCTCTGGAACATCGATATGAGTTGGAACAAAGTTCCAAATAGCCTTAATTCCGCAGTTAACCAATTGATTAACAACTTGTTGAGCAACATCGCTAGGAACAACTAAAATAGCGATTTTGGCATTAAGGTTAGTAATAATACTTTGTAATGAATACAAATCATAAATCGGCTTTTTATTGATATTCGTGCCAATGATTTTTTTGTCGACATCAAAGCCTGCGACGATATTTAAACCAAATGAGGCAAAACCTTCATAGTTCATAAAAGCTTTTCCTAAATGGCCGACGCCGATAATAATCGCGTCATCAATCTTGTCGTAACCTAAAAAAGTTTGAATATCTTTAATTAATTCATCGATATTACGCCCTTGATTAGGCTTACCGCTTTGTTTTGAAACGACTTGTAAATCTTTGCGAACTTTTTCTTCGCTTAATCCTAAGGCTTTAGCGATCATTGGCGAAGAGACGTTTTCTAAACTACTCCCTTTAAGCGAGAGAAGGTATTTTAGATAGATTGGATATCGTTCTAGTTGTCTTTTAGAGATGTTCATAATCAGTATTTATTTACCGATTAGTATAATATCACCCTATTGATGCATAATCAAGAAAAAAATACTGAATTTATTTTGTAA
>CAVILR010000057.1:0-1531 GCA_963643725.1 Lachnospiraceae bacterium
ATTTATCATCAATTTATTTTTTGTTTTTTCCAAGTAGATAAGCGTATGCCAAAGCAGGAATTCTATATAATGCAGTTTCTCCGCGTTTAACTAAGCCAAAATCATCTAATTCTTTGCTAACAACATAGCCTGGTACGTTTTTTAATCCATAAGATAATATTCCATCACTATCTTTAATATGAGAATGTTTTCGATATTTAGTTTCAATATATTGGATATCTTTACCGTTTTTCTTTATGACGATGTCAATTTCTTTATCTTTATCACTTCGCAAATATCCAACGGAATATAGTTCTTCATCAATGCTTAAAAAATAGTCTAGCGTGTGTTTATATGAGACCGTTTCAATCGCATAACCTAATTCTGTCTCATCTGTCTCGACATCGTTATTTCTTGTAACCGCGCATCTAATCCCATAATCGGAAACATATATTTTTTTCCGTGGTTTTAAGGATTTTTTGCCATCGATATTAAACTGATCTGATATATAGATTAAATTAGCTTTTTTTAAAGCATCGATATACTGATTGCATGTCGCCCTATCTATTTCAAGTTCTTTAGCGATAACGCTGACGTTAACAATTTCTGAAGTATGATAACAAAAATAGGAATATAGATTGCTTAATGCATCGATATCGTTGATGTGAAAATCATTAGGAATATCTTGTCTAATAGCTTTTGTAACTACCTGATCACGTATCAATTTAGATATATAACTATATTGCTCGCTTTTAGAATATTCTGGGAAACCACCAATTTTTAAATATTTAATAAAATCCTTGTATAAACAAGACAATTTCATATAAATACTAGTTTGCTCTTCAAGAGAAAGTTCATGCAATTTAAAAACATCAACATCAGGAACATCAACTCTTTTGCTATTTAATTCACAAAATTCATAGAAAGAAAATGTTGGAATTTTTATGGTTATAAATCTTGCTGCCCCGCTTTCGTTACTCGCATTTTCAAGCTCGATGGAAGATGAACCGCTAATCATTACTTTGACTTTTTTATTTAAATCAAATAATTGTTTTGCAAAATCCTTCCACGACTTATCTTTTTGAGCTTCATCTATAAACAAATAAAAATCATTGCCAGAATATATAAACTTATTATAAACGCGAACAGCATCCTTAACTTTAACTTCAGTATTTGGAAAATCATCTAACGTATAAAAAAGAATGCGAGAAGGATTTACACCTCCTTTGAGGAGTTCATCAATTATTTGAAACATGATTGTCGATTTGCCAACTCGTCTAGGTCCAGATAATAAAGGAAATCTTCGAATATCATTATTGAATATGAATTTAACTCTCTCATATTCATTTCGATGAAAAGAAGGCGCTAAATCTTCATCGATTTTGCCAAAAACCCACCAAGAATTTTGCTCTTGCAAATTTTTTAATATTTCGCGGTCATCAATAATTGGCATCATTAGCTCCTTTAATAACAACTAAATTATAGCATTAGAAAAGAAAAATAAAAGATTTTGATGATTCTATTCCACATATTAGTTACTTTTTTGTTGAAT
>CAVILR010000057.1:1961-3356 GCA_963643725.1 Lachnospiraceae bacterium
TCATGCAAGACCACATTCTAAAGTAGATGATTCCGTCACTAAATAAGATATCAATTGACAGCAATTCATACTTCTTGAGCGGTGTAATATGCATCTTTATTTCAGTAATTGCCGATAACTCGCAAAATATTGCTTTCAAGTTACTTACATCATTATTGATAATCAACTGCCTGAATAAACTTATTCATCAGAACAATCATTATAACTTTAGTAATTCTTTTTTCTTTGCATCAAACTCATCTTGAGTTATTGCTCCACATTCTAATAATTCTTTAAATTTTTTAATTTCATCAGCTATAGAAATATTTGATTGATTTATTATATTTTGCTGAGGAGCATTTGCTACCCTAATCATTTTACGACAATAATCTGCAACTTCCCTAGCCTTTGAATTCATTGATTTATCAAATGTCCAAGAATTTTCACTTCCAAAATTAGAAGCTGTATGCACTCCAGGAACTTCAAACTGAATAAAACCAAGAACCATGTTAGATGCTTCTTTAAATTGTATTGCCGACATAGAAGCGAACGGAATTTCCTTAGTGCCTTTAAAGAAGTCGTGCGTTAGAACACTTCTGAAGTTTTGTAATTGAATCAACTCGACACGGTCTTGATATACATTTAAAACTCTCTGCGCTCCCATTAATTCAGCATAAATTAACCCTTCAGTATTTTGAATAACTTGTGCGCTTGAATTTGTATCTATACTTGAATTTGTATCAACGTTTGAAGTTGTCATATTCGTAGAAGAAGATGAAGAAGATGCAAACTTAGATACATATTTTTGTCTCGAACAAATAATCATGAAAGGAATTCCAACACCGCAGGAAAGAGCAAAATAAAATTCACTGCACGGAAAAACAAGATACGGACCATAAGTCCCAATTGCAAGAAAACCTATAATAGTAGCGCCTAAGCTAGAAAACATAATCATTATTGCGCCAAGTATAGACATTGCTTTTAATGGCTTGCTTTCAAGATAGCATGTTATTGCTCCAACTATAGTCAAACAAATGCCGACAAACATAATAATTACTAAAATAATCGCAATTATTCGAGTTACTTCATAAACATAATATCCTTTTGCCATATCAAAAAGATTTATTGAAATATTGCCATACCAATCATTGACGACAACATAAACGGGGCAAAAAAGAATCAAAAATCCTGCAAAAGCGGTAATTAAACCTAATATCAAAGCACCCTTATTCTTCATAAATGTTCCTCCATCAATTGATGTTAATTTGTTTATCTCTAATTCCTTATTTTAGAGAGAGAAAGAGAGAGATTCAAGTTGAATTTACTATTCACAGCTAACTACTTCAGTTATAAATAATTGCTAACCTCCACTCAGGCAGGAACAAAACCGCAATTTTAACCAATCCTTCAATTTAT
>CAVILR010000058.1:0-2621 GCA_963643725.1 Lachnospiraceae bacterium
ACGCTTTAGCTAATTGATCTGGGCAAGATGTTGCACCATTTTTTGACCCTCGACATTTAATTCCATCGAGTCGTTTAATAACTTCCTCAACTTTCATGCCTTCAACTAACTTGGTGACAGCTTGTAAATTGCCAGGGCAACCGCCAACAACTTCTAATGATTTGACGATCCCATCATCAACAGTAATTTTTAAGCTTCGCGAACAAACGCCTTGAGGAATATATTCAATAATCTTAATCATTTGACAATCGTTCCATACACAAGAGAAGATGCTGCCGATGCATTGCTTTCATCTGTATCGATGTGCATTGCTAGGGCGAATTTATCGCTAACGCGAATAACTGTATCATCAAAAATTGTCTTACGTCCTTTATTCGTATCGACAAGAACTTTAACAATATCACCATTTTTAACACCAAATTCCTCGGCATCTTGAGGTGTCATATGGATGTGACGTTTAGCGATGATAACACCTTCGATAAGTTCAATTTCGCCACTTGGGCCTTTTAACGTACATTTACCACTTCCGGCAATATCACCACTTTCACGAATCGGGGCGGTTAAACCTAAACTTCTTGCATCGGTAAAAGATACTTCGACCTGATTGTGATTTCTTGTCGGCCCCAATATTGACAATTTAGCGCTTGGGCGAGGGCCATTTGGATCTTTTGTGTTGTAGCCAATTACTTCTACTTTATCAGTGGAAGCAAATTGGCCAGGTTGAGAAAGCATTTTCTTAACCTCTAATTTATGACCTTTTCCAAATAAAATTTCTAATGCTTCATCTGTCACATGGACATGTCTAGCACTTGTTTCAACGAGAATTTGTTTCATTTTGTGTTCCTTCTTTTTGTGTATTTTAGCACAATTTAGAATATCGCTAATGCTTTTTATTTTTTTCTTTCTTTATTATTATAAAGTGATTAAACTTTTTACGAGAGTTAAACGCTATGGAAAACAAAGTCATTACAAAAGAATTACTCGAAACAATAATTGACGAAAAAAACATCAAAGAATTGCGTCATGTTTTTGAAACTATTCCAACAATTGATATTGCTGATGTAGCTAATGAAATTGATGATAAAAAGAAATTAGTTTTCATTTTTAAGACCGTTAAAAGCGAGTATACTGCCGACTTCTTCACCGAATTATCTCCTGATACAAAAGAAGAACTAATTCATATGATGAGCGATTCAGAATTAGCTGATGTCTTAGAAAAACAATTTACAGATGATTTAGTTGATGATTTAGAGGATTTACCCGCCAATTTAGTAACGCGTGTATTAAAAAACGTATCCAAAGAACGTCGCACGGTAATTAATAGATTATTAAATTATAAAGAAAATACAGCTGGTTCAATCATGACCACCGAATTTTTGGTATTGAAAAATACGATGACCGCCGATGAAGCGATTAAACAAATACGAAAAATAGGTAAAGGTAAAGAAACAATCTATACATTATTCATCATCGATGCTCAACGCAATCTAGTCGGAACACTCGACTTGGATGATTTAATCTTTTCAAACGAGAATGTTGTTTTAAGTGAAATAATGAATCGCGACTTTGTAACAACAAAAGTAAATACCGACCAAGAAGAAGTTGCTAATTTGATTAAACGTTATGACTTAAACGCAATTGCTGTTTTAAATAACGAGGACCGTTTAGTCGGCTTAATTACTGTCGACGATATTATCGACGTTATCGAACAAGAGGCGACTGAAGATATGTCGAAAATGGCCGGTGTTGCCCCTTTAGAAAATTCATATTTAGACACCAACGTCTTTAAGATGTCTATTAAATGCGCACCATGGCTAATAGTTTTATTAATCCTAGGAACATTTTCCTCGATGATATTAAATAAATTTGAAAATGCTCTAACCGCTCTTCCTATCCTTGTTCCATTTATCACCGTCTTAATGGATACCGGAGGAAATGCTGGAGGTCAAACCACAACATTGATGGTTCGCGGACTTGCAGTTAAGGAATTTGGACCACGAGATTTCTTTAGAATCCTATGGAAAGAGATGCGTGTAGCCATCATCACCGGCGTAATTGTCGCCGTTGTTGCTTGTGCGTGGTTTTTATTTGAAATGTATGTAGGAATCGTATCTTTTGATGGGGCAGATATAAATAATGGGGTTGTGCTATCAGGCGCAGAACTCTTTGTGGGGCGCTTTGAAATCGCAGCGCTAGTTTCAGGTACATTATTATTAGGAATTATCGTCGCTAAATTTGTTGGTGTCGCTCTTCCAATGTTTGTCGCCGCGATTAAGAAAGATCCAGCATTAATTTCCTCGCCATTTGTTACGACAATTGTAGATGTTTGTTCACTATTAATTTATATTGGCTTTGCCTACCTAATATTTGGCCAACTTTTGCCCAATATTTAACTTCAACTTGTTAATAAACACTTAAAAGTGTATTCTAATAAACGTTACTTGCAGCGATGGCGGAACTGGTAGACGCGTACGTTTGAGGGGCGTATGGGGCAACCCGTGTGAGTTCGATTCTCATTCGCTGCACCAAAAGAGCTGAAATTATCAGTTCTTTTTTTATGAGTTATTAAAATAAATACTTGAATTTATGTTATATGTATTATCCTTCTTTAGCATCATTAA
>CAVILR010000059.1:0-2336 GCA_963643725.1 Lachnospiraceae bacterium
TCTTTACTAAGAATAGCACTAAATCTTATTGATTTAGATAAAGTATTATCATTATAAAAATGATCTAAATACGTTTCTTTTTCGCCATAACGTAATCTATTATTAACTAATTCTTTAATTTTCTGTTCATCTGAATAATAAGTTATAAGCTTGGCTTTTACAGGAGATATCGCATTAGATATTATTTTTTTATTATTTTAGGGACAAGAACTATCTTGTAATCAAACAATATCTTCTAATTAAAATTATGTTTCTTTAGTTCATTGATAAAGATAATCAAATTCGATGACCGTTGTAATGAATGCGATTTAATATATTGCCACGACTAAATAGTCATTTGTCATCGAGGTGTTAATTTCGGTTAAAAAGTTAATAAATTCATTTGATGAATAACGCATCGAAAAATCTGTCGCTTAATCAATTTTCTCCCTCATCGATGAGACGTTTCTATATCCTTATGTAACGTGTTCTAGATTAGATGAGATATAAAATATTCGATACGGGATTTCTTTCTTGTTTAATTTAACACTTTTAATAGATAGGCATTCATTAATTCTTTCTCTTCTTCTTATTCGCATCTTTCTAGTTTCTATAACATCCTTAACAACGATTTTGTTATCAAAATATTTGCTAGAATCAATCTTCTTATCAAATTCTAATATATCATCGCTTGTAAATACTCCATCGGTGTCAATTAAATGGGCGACCATCAAGATATCTTCTAGCTCAAAGTCTATATTTTTGTATGCGTTTTCAAAAATAGTTCTATAGATTAAATCATCAAAATATTCATTTTCGTTGTCGATGTCGCCTAAGATATCGCCACTTTAGATGACAAATTTAATTTCTTCGTTTATAAATAAATCGTTTAAATAATCTTCTAACGCAATTAAGTCAGATTGACCTTCACATATTAAAGGAACTACCTTCTTAATCATCTATACCTTCATCGCCTTTAAAAAGCCTTTACGGATTTCGCTCTTCTTCGCTTTATATTCAAAGCATCTATCATCGGAAAGAAATAGCGATCTAAGATATTGATTTCGGAAATTAGAACCTGGTTGTATATATGGAAATTTTGTATATACATTCTCACCTACTCCCGAGGTGAAATATATATTGTTCTTGCCAAGCACTTCCAATGGTCTAAGATTGTGCGAGTTGAATATGAATAATCCCTTTCCACTTTCTTTGTATATTTCGAGGATGCTTCCTAATAGATATTCGAATACGCCAGAGTCAAATTCATCGATGGCGATGGTAATGCTTTCATCGTTAAAAGCATTGACCAATAAAGAGGCAATAGCAAATAAAGATTTAATACCATTTGATTCTAATGATAAGGGAAGAACGCTATCTCCGCGTTTAGAAACAAGTTCAAAAGATATGCCTTTTTTGCCGTCTTCAAGAAGAGTTTCAATTATCGTCTCTTGATTTATCTCAATCGTAACTTCTTTAATAAGCGCTTCAAGCAAGGTATTCGCGGCGATGAGGGAATGCTCATATGCATCATATTCGCTTATAGGCAGTGTAATACGATAGTTAATAAATGACGAATTTATTTGAGAGACACTTTGCTTTTGAACATTTCGATAATTGATATTTAAAAAGACATCGTTATTATGAGATTGGTCAACGATGAACAAATTAACCATCATAAATTTTTGAAATTCACTTAATGCTTCGACATATTTATTAAATTCGAGATGTTTTTTTAAGTGTGAAATCATATATTTAGAAAATATGAAAGTAGAGGAATTAAATTTCGATGCATAAAAGCTTTCATAAGCATTCTTATCATCGAAGAAGCTTTCATAATACTTACTCGGCGTAATCGATTTATTTTTACTAACAAAATCAACGCTTAAAAAGCGCTTTTGTTCCTTTTTTTCTCGGCTACCTAGATAGCTGATATTTTCGCTAAGAATATTGATCTTATCGATATTATTTAAGACTTCTTTTTTTAATTTTAATTCGTATTTAAAAGTGAGAGGATTCTTAGAGTTAAAATAGATAAACGAACACGATATAAATGCTTCATTATTCAAATTGTTAATATATTTAGCGAGCGATAGCGAGTTAGGATTAATTCCAAGAACGACACATCGTAATATACTTAACATATTAATCAATGCAGTTTTACCTGAACCGTTTGGACCATATATACCAAAATCATTGTTTCGACCATTATGTTCGATATCTTCTTCGATTGGAAAATCAGCCTTTCCATAAGGAACATTTTTGATATTTTTAAATTCCATATTTGCAATTTTTCTTCAATTCCTTAACTTAAATTATATTTTCCACTAATTTTAGCAATCGTTATCCTTAATAAA
>CAVILR010000060.1:0-2081 GCA_963643725.1 Lachnospiraceae bacterium
GTAAGCGTAAATTGCTGACGTCTTCCAATTTTTAACGATTAACCGATGATATACGCATAGGAGGCTATGTCTATGTCAAAGGAAGAAAAAGACAATTTATACCAATCATTTCTAAGAAGTGGTCTTTCATGTAAGGAATTTGCGTTAAGAAACGATGTTTCCCCATCGGTGTTAAGAGGTTTAATCAGCTATCGAAAGCGACTTGAGCAAAACGAGCAATCGGGTTTTATCAACGTTTCGCTTAATAATTCTCAATCATCATCAAAGAAAATTGAATTTGTACTCGATAACCATCATATCCAAATCGATGAATCATTCCTTAAACAGTTCTTGAGGTCACTTCTATGATTGATTTAACGCATATTGAAGGAATCTACCTTTATTCAGGTCCAACTGATTTAAGAAAATCAATCGATGGCTTAATTGCTATTGTTGCTCAAAGCTTTGATGTTAAAGACATTAAGCACAAGATTTTCATGTTCTCTAATAGAACTAAGAATAGGCTCAAGATTATCGAAGTTGATATCGATGGAGTATGGCTATATCAAAAGCGTCTTACCAAAGATAAATTTAGATGGCCTAAAGTTGATCACGGAACTATGACATTAAGCAAAGACGAATTATGTTATTTGCTCATGGGGATGGATATCACTCAAATCCATCTTCCAATTAACTTAAAATTTCTCTATTAATCGAAACAATTTTAAAGTCTAAATGTTTTGCTTGCTTTCACGCGCGCGCGCGCGTATAATGAACATATGGAATTAGCGGATGCTCTTAAGCGAATTGAACAATTAGAAAAAGAAAACGCTCTTTTAAATAGCAAACTTTCTGCATCTGAAAAGAAAAGACTTGAATACAAGAATCAGCTAGAAACGATGGTGTGTTTACTATTCAAATTTAACGAGCAAGTAAAACTAAATAAACAACGCATGTTCGGCGTTAAAAGCGAAAAAGAAAAGCAAGTATTAAACGAAGCAGAAGCATCATCCTCTAAATCAAAAGAAAAGAACGTTATCACTAAAAAAGGGAGAAAACCGAGAGTTTCACCATTAGAGAAATTCCTTGATTCAATCATCGAATTTAAAACGGTTGATGTAACAAACGAAGAATATAAAGAACTCGTTAAGCAAGATGACTATATTAAAATCGGTGAGAATTGTTGTCATAAGATTGAATTTGTGCCAGCTCGCTTCATCTTCACCTGTTATAAGATGGACCAAATTAAGGATGTTAAAAACGATACAATTCTTCCTAATAACAACGATGATCCATTTCCAAATAGTTACCTTACTCCCTCCTTTGCATCAGAAATATTGATAAACAAATATAGCTTAGGCATTCCCTTATATCGGATGCAGAAGCATTGGAATGAGCAAGGCTTCCCAATCTCGAGAATGAATCTAGGAAATTATGTTATTGATGCAGCATATGAGTTATATCCCTTATATGAGGCGATTAAGACACATCTAATAAAAACCAAATATAAAATCCTTCACGCGGATGAAACGACCTTAAGAGTGCTTGACGTCAAAGGGAAAGATGAAAAAGAGGGTAGAAAGAAGTCATATATGTGGGTCTATGCTTCAAGTAAGCTAGACAACCCAATGATAATTTATGACTTCTCCATCAATCGAAGTGGTAAAAATCCTAAAGAATTCCTTAAAGACTTTAAAGGCTATCTAGAAGTTGATGGCTATGGAGGATATAACAACATCGATAATGTCACGGTGTGTTGCTGCTGGGCCCATGCAAGAAGACAATATTCTGATTATTTAAATACGTTACCTCAGGGCGAGGCAAGAGATAAATCATATGCTTCAACTCTTTTAAAGATGATTGATAAAATCTTTCATCTAGATAATGTTGGCTTAGCTAGTTCTAATAATATGGAAGAATATCTTGCTTATCGAAAAGAAAAGATTAAACCTCTTGTCGATAACTATTTCCTAAGCATTGAAAAAGAAGTAAATGGAGCTATGGGAAAGCTAAGACAAGCAATGCAATATTCGATAAATCAAAAAGAAGAACTGTGCATGTTTTTAACTAACTCTCGCATACCGTTAACAAACAATTTGGCC